>NZ_JBHSFQ010000004.1:0-344135 GCF_042653925.1 Nocardiopsis mangrovi | reverse complement strand
AAGGACATCATGCGCTGCCTCAAGCGATTCGTCGCCCGCGAGGTCTACCGCGCACTGGCAGGAACACCAACCGAACACATCACTCAAACCGACCTTGCTCCTGCCGCTTGACATCTATAGGAGCATCCCGCGGCGCGCTACACACTGAGGTGTGACACGGACCGGTCGGCCGCGCCGAAAGTCGGCGAGCGCATTGCGACACCCGACCTTTGCGACGGTGCCGGCAAGGAGGCGGTCCGCCGGATGCCTGGCGGCGAAGTGATCCTCAGAGGGGAACGCCGATGCCCCCTTCGTCGGGGGTGTGACTTCGATCGCCTGTACACAGCGGAGGCGTCGGCTGTGTGGCACTGGCAGTCCAACGTGGTCCGGGGCCTAACCGGAGGAACGACGGTGGCTACCGCGACCGACTCAAGACCGAGCGCATCGCCGCAGGTCCGGCAGTATGAGCCCGCGCACACAGAGATCGGGCGATTAGTGGACAGCGGGCACGGCCAACTCCCACAGGATGCAGTACAACCCAATGGCATAGGTGTTGTCAGAGCCCGCCTGTCAGGACACCTGGGCGGATCCTAAACGACGATCTGGCCACGAATTCCGATATCTCGACCGTTTGCATATTGAGAACGACCTGTTCAGACCGCATGCAAGTGACAAATTGAAGTTCCTCGGTAGCACGAAGTGATCGATCTTGGGATACTATAAGGATCGAATTTGCGGTTCGTGCCATAACGGGCATTCCGCACATGAAGAAGGGCCCGAACGCCGGTCAGCTGAGCGGGCCCTTCCCGGGGCCCCGCGTTGACTGGCTAGCTAAGCCAGTCGCCGGGGCCTCCTCCATTCCTGAGCCACCATAGGAGCGTCCTCGCCGCGGCGAGGAGCGTCCGTACCAAGTCGACTAGCAGCTTCCACAGCCACCAGCGGGGTTGGCGTGAGGGATCGTCCCTCTGGGGGGCCTGCATGGAGTACCACCTCTCCAGTCCGGACGACCGCGCCGCCGGCGGCGGCAGGTCCAATCGACCGGATCCGCGTCGACCGCATGTCCGGATCGGCTGGGTGGTAGGAAGAAACCTACCGCCTACCGAACGGACCGCGCGCTGCTCCGCAACGTGTATCCGTGGCCCGCGGACGCCTTTCCGTCCGTCTCGAAGGGGGCGAGAGCGGTTCGGATCGGCTTCCTGCCGGTGCACCCTTACGGCTGACTCGAACAGTCCTCGGGCCGATCTCGCGACCCGAGGCCGTCGTCCCGCAGAGCCCGCCGATCCTCGTCATGCATCCACAAGCCCCCAGGTCAGGCCATGGAGCCCGCGGACGGCGACTGCTGCGAGAACTCGGTCCAGCCGTAGTCCGGGTGCGGCTTGTGGCTTCGGTCGAAGGCCGAGGCGCAAGGAGGAGAAACCCCCAAAGCGAAGTCTTGTGACCGGCCCGCCGGCATGCCCACTGGTACGTGAAAGCGAACCTGTAGTCGTTTTGGCAACTTTTTGGCAACGGACGAAGTGCTCGGTGTCTGTGCGGTGCACCGGGGGTGCCATCAGGGCACCTTGGTCCAGCTCGAAACGGACGCTGAGGTAGCCGCGCGCGACCTGCCGTGAGCGTGATCCGAAAGCCGTGCTCCGCGTCTACGGTCACGTGCTCCCGAGTTCCGACGAGCGTGCGGAAGGCGATCGACGACGGTCGGAAAGCCTCGATTCAGCACGGAGCACGCCTCTCACGAGCCGTTCCAGCGGCGGGAGAGGGCAGGAGAGAAGTCCCGGCCGCGTCCTCCCAATCCGGCTAGGGAAGAGCGACCGGGATTCTGGTGTCTTCGTGCGGCGTCAGGCGGGCAGGCCGAGGTCTCGGGCTATCAGCATGCGCTGGATCTCCGAGGTGCCCTCGCCGATTTCCAGGATCTTGGCGTCGCGGTAGAAGCGGCCCACCGGGTATTCGTTCATGAAGCCGTAGCCGCCGAAGACCTGGGTGGCGTCGCGGGCGTTGTCCATGGCGGCGTTGGAGGCCACCAGCTTGGCGATGGCCGCCTGCCGCTTGAACGGTTCTCCTGCGAGCATCCGGGACGCGGCGTCGTAGTACGCCAGCCGGGCGGTGTGCGCCCGCGCCTCCATGTCGGCGATCTTGAACTGGATCGCCTGGTAGTGGCCGATGTTGCGGCCGAACGCCGCCCGCTCCCCGGCGTAGCGCACGCTCTCGTCGACGCACCCCTGGGCCAGCCCCACCGACAGTGCGGCGATCGCGATCCGGCCCTCGTCAAGGGTGCGCAGGAACTGCGCGTAGCCGCGGCCCCGCTCGCCCAGCAGGTTGGCCTCGGGCACCCGGCAGTCCTCGAACACCAGCTCGTTGGTGTCGGAGGCGTTCCAGCCCACCTTCGAGTACTTCTGCCCGATGGAGAAGCCGGGCGTGCCGCTGGGCACGATGATCGTCGAGATCTCCGGGCGGCCGTCCGGGCGCTCCCCGGTGACGGCGGTGACCGTGACCAGCGCGGTGATGTCGGTCCCCGAGTTGGTGATGAACGACTTCGTCCCGTTGATCACCCATTCCCCGTCGACCAGGCGGGCGGTGGTGCTCGTCGCCGAGGCGTCGGATCCCGCGCCGGGCTCGGTCAGCCCGAAAGCGCCCAGCGCCTCCCCGGAGCACAGCCGGGGCAGCCACCGCGCCTTCTGCTCGGCGGAGCCGAACCGGTGGAGCGGCATCGCCCCGAGGGACACGCCCGCCTCAAGGGTGATCGCCACCGACGAGTCCGCGCGCGCCAGTTCCTCCAGGGCCAGGCACAGGGCGAAGTAGTCGCCGCCCATGCCGCCCTCCTCCTCGGGGAAGGGCAGGCCGAACAGGCCCATGCGGCCCATCTTGGCGACGATGTCGTAGGGGAACGCCCCCCGTTCGTAGAAGTCGCCGATGACCGGGGCGACCTCGTCGCGCGCGAACTTCTCTACCGTCGCGCGCAGGTCCTCGTGGTCGGCGGACAGGCCGTGTGCCATGCCTTCACTCCTTGCTCGTGGCGGGTGAGACGGGGCGGTCGGGGTCGACCGGTGCCGTGGGCGCCCCCGGCGGGGTCTCCGCGTGCGCGGGCACATCGGAGCTGCCGGGGGAGACCGGGGCGATGGTGGCGAGGAGGGCGTCCATGGCGACAGCCCGGCCGGCGCGGGCGTCCAGCCGGGTGACGACGCCGTCGACGGGGGCGGTGATCGCGTGCTCCATCTTCATGGCCTCGACGATCACCACCGGGGTGCCGGCCGTGACGTGCTGCCCCTCCTCCACCGCGACCGCGAGGACGGTCCCCGGCATGGGGCTGCGCAGCGACCCGTCGCCCGCCTGTGCCGAACCGCGGGTGGGGGCGACCGCGGGCTCCTCGTGGAAGCGCCAGGCCGACCCCGCCGAGCCGAGCCACAGGTCGGCGCCGTCGCGTGCGCGGGCATAGCGGGTGGTGCGGCCGTCGACGGAGACGGTGAGCGCGCGGCCGTCGGCCGAGCGCGCGGCCCGGACGCGCACCGGATCGGCACCGGCGACGCTCACCTCGTAGTCGAGCGGGCCGACGGGACCTGCCCCGGCGCCGTCCCCCTGGTGGCCGAGGACTCCGGATCGGCCCGCGCCGGTACCGGCGGGGGGCGCGGCGCCGGCCGCGGCCGCCCGCCGGACCCGGACGCTGACGATGTCGCGCCGGGGGGTGCGCAGCCGCCACGTCGTCCACGCGCGGCCGCCGATGCGCCAGCCATCAGGGATGTCGAAGCGGTCGGCGGCGGGGCCGGCGGGCTCCAGCCCGAGCTGGTGGTCCGCGGCCGCGGCGGCGTCGAGTTCGCGTTCACCCGGCGCATCGGCGGTACCCGGACCGGCCACCAGCCCGGGGCGGGCGCGCTCGGTGAGTCCGGTGGTGAGGTCGCCCGCCACGACGTCGGGGTGGCGCAGCAGGCGCCTGAGGAAGGCGACGTTGGTGCCGCAGCCCAGCAGCGTGTACCCGGCCAGAGCGGTGTCCATCCGCTCCAGCGCCGCCCGGCGGTCGGCACCCCAGGCCACGACCTTGGCGAGCATCGGGTCGTAGGCGGAGGTGACCTCCGTCCCGGTCTCGATCCCGGAGTCGACGCGCACGCCCTCGCCGCCGGGCTCCTCCAGGAGCAGGACCCGGCCGCCGGTCGGCAGGAAGTCCTGGGCGGGGTCCTCGGCGTAGACGCGCGATTCCACCGCGTGGCCCGACATCCCGATGTCGGCCTGCGAAAACGGCAGCGGCTCGCCTTGGGCGATGCGCAGCTGGAGCTCGACCAGGTCGATGCCGCGCCGCCCGCCGATGGCGACGACGGCCTCGGTGACGGGGTGCTCGACCTGGAGGCGGGTGTTCATCTCCAGGAAGGCGTACTCCGGCTCGGGGCCCGAGCCGCGGACGATGAACTCCACCGTGCCCGCGCCCACGTATCCGCACGCCTTGGCCGCCGCGACCGCGGCCTCGCCCATCGCGCTCCGCTGGGCGGGCGTGAGCAGGGGCGACGGCGCCTCCTCGACGATCTTCTGGTGCCGCCGCTGGAGGCTGCACTCGCGCTCGCCCAGGTGGACCACGCCGCCGTGGGCGTCGGCGAGCACCTGCACCTCGATGTGCCGGGGCTGCTCCACGAACCGTTCGACCAGGAGGGTGGCGTCGCCGAACGCGGCCGCCGCCTCGCGCCGGGCGGCCGCCGCCGCGGCGGCCAGCTCGCCGGGGGCTCGGACCAGCCGCATGCCCTTGCCGCCGCCGCCCGCGGAGGGCTTGATCAGCAGCGGGTAGCCCACCTGTTCGGCGGCCCGTGCCAAGGCGCCGTCGTCCATCGGGCCGGCGGCGGCGACGGGTCCCGGGGCGCCGTCGCCCGCGTCCGTCGTGCCGTCGCCCGCGCCCGCGGGGTCGTCCGCGTCGCCCGGACGGCGTTCCGCGAACCCCGGCAGCAGGGGCACCCCCGCTGCGGCGACCGTGGCCTTGGCGCGGATCTTGTCGCCCATGGCGTCGATCGCCTCCGGCGGCGGGCCGACGAACACCAGCCCCGCGTCGGCGCAGGCCCGCGCGAACCCGGCGTTCTCGGAGAGGAACCCGTACCCGGGGTGCACCATGGTGGCGCCGGAGGCGTGCGCGGCGGCGATGATCGCCGCCCCGTTGAGGTAGCTGTCGGCGAGCGCGGCGCCGCCGACGCGCACGGCCGTATCGGCCGCGCGCACGTGCCGCGCCTCGGCGTCGCCGTCGCCGTGGATCGCCACCGAGCGCATCCCGAGCCGGCGCAGCGTCCGCATGATCCGCACGGCGATCTCGCCCCGGTTGGCCACCAGGACAGTGGGGGGTCCGTCGCTCATCGGTCGCACCTCACATTCGGAAGACGCCGTAGCCGACGGGCTCCAGCGGGGCGTATCGGGCGCTCGCCAGGCCCAGGCCGAGGACCGTGCGGGTATCGGCGGGGTCGATGACGCCGTCGTCCCACAGCCGGGCCGTGGAGTAGTAGGGGTCGCCCTGGGTCTCGTACTGCGCGCGGATGGGCTCCTTGAACTCGGCCTCGGCCGGGGCGGGCCAGTCCTCACCGCGCGCCGCCATCTGGTCGCGGCGCACGGTGGCCAGCACCGAGGCGGCCTGCTCGCCGCCCATGACCGAGATCCGCGCGTTGGGCCACATCCACAGGTACCGGGGGGAGTACGCCCGGCCGCACATGCTGTAGTTGCCGGCGCCGAAGGAGCCGCCGATGACGACCGTGAACTTGGGGACCCGCGCGCAGGCCACCGCGGTCACCATCTTCGCGCCGTGCTTGGCGATCCCCCCGGCCTCGTAGTCGCGGCCCACCATGAACCCGGAGATGTTCTGGAGGAACACCAGCGGGATCCGCCGCCGGTCGCACAGCTCGATGAAGTGGGCGCCCTTCAGCGCCGATTCGCTGAAGAGGATGCCGTTGTTGGCGAGGATCCCCACCGGGTGGCCGTGCACGTGGGCGAACCCGGTGACCAGGGTCGGGCCGTACTCGGCCTTGAACTCGGTGAACTCGCTCGCGTCGACGATGCGCGCGATGACCTCGCGGACGTCGTAGGGGGTGCGGGTGTCGGTGGGCACCACCCCGTGGATCTCGGCGGGGTCGAACGCGGGGGGCCGCGGGGTGCTCCGTTCCCACGCGGGTTCGGGCCGCGGTCCGAAGGTCGCCACGATCTGGCGCAGGATCCCCAGCGCGTGCGCGTCGTCCTCGGCGAGGTGGTCGGTGACCCCGGAGACGCGGGAGTGCACGTCGCCGCCGCCCAGCTCCTCGGCGGTGACGACCTCGCCGGTGGCGGCCTTCACCAGTGGGGGGCCGCCGAGGAAGATCGTGCCCTGGTCGCGCACGATCACCGCCTCGTCGCTCATCGCGGGGACGTAGGCGCCGCCCGCGGTGCACGAGCCCAGAACGGCCGCGAGCTGCGGGATGCCCAGCTTCGACATGGTCGCCTGGTTGTAGAAGATGCGCCCGAAGTGCTCGCGGTCGGGGAAGACGTCGTCCTGCATGGGCAGGAACGCCCCGCCGGAGTCCGCCAGGTAGACGCACGGCAGGTGGTTGTGCAGGGCGACCTCTTGGGCGCGCAGGTGCTTCTTCACCGTCATGGGGTAGTAGCTGCCGCCTTTGACCGTGGCGTCGTTGGCGACCACGACGACCTCGCGCCCGTTCACCCGGCCCACGCCGGTGATCAGCCCGCCGGCGGGGGCGTCGGTCCCGTCGGCGCCGTAGAGGCCGTGGGCGGCCAGGGGCGACAGCTCCAGGAACGGCGATCCGGGGTCGAGCAGGGCGTCGACACGGTCGCGGGGCAGCAGCTTGCCGCGCTCGACGTGCCGGATGCGGGTCTTCTCGGGGCCGCCGAGCGCCGCGGTGTCGAGCAGTTCGCGCAGCCGGGCGACGAGGGCGCCGTTGGCGGCGGCGTTGGCGGTGAAGGCCGGCCCGCCGGTGTCGATCGCCGAGGTGAGCACGGGTGCCCTGCTCATCTGTTCCCCCAGGGGTTAATGACCGCTAACATCGGCGATGTTAGTGACCATTAACCACGGTGTCCAGGGCCACATGGGCGGCCGGCACCGCGCGGACCGGCCCACGGAGGAGCGGATGGCGAGAGCGGTGGCGCGGCGCGCCGATATCCTCCGGGCGGGCGCCGTCCTGTTCGCGGCGCGCGGGTTCCACGGCGTCTCGATCGACGAGCTGGGCCGCGCCGTCGGCATCACCGGTCCCGCCATCTACCGGCACTTCCCCGGCAAAGAGGCGCTGCTCGCCGCGATGCTGCTCGACATCAGCGAGCGGCTGGCGGCCGATGGCCGCCGCGCGGTGGCCGAGTCCCACAGCCCCGACGCCGCCCTTGACGCCCTGCTGCGCGGCCACATCGCCTTCGCCCTGCGCGAGCCCGCGCTCATCACCGTGCAGGACCGCGAACTCGACAACGTTCCCGAGGCCGAGCGCCGGAGCATCCGCCGGCTCCAGCGCGGCTACGCGGAGGAGTGGGTCGCGGTGCTCGCGCGGCTGCGCCCCGCGCAGCCGACCGCGGCGCTGAGGGCCGCCGTCCTCGCGACGTTCGGTCTGCTCAACTCCACGCCGCACAGCGCGGGCGGCCTATCGGAGGACGCCATGGCCGACCTCCTCCTGGCCATGGGCCGCGCCGCGCTGCTCGCCGAGGACTGAGCCGCGGCGGCCGCGCGGCCGGTGCCCGTTCCCATGCCCGCCGGCTTCCTCACCCCGCCGCCCCGGTCGGCGGCCGGCGGAGCGGGCACGGCCGGATCCGGCGCGGCGACGACCAGGCCGGAGCCGGCCGACCCCTTGGAAGCGCGCCCGGAGCGGGGCACGGCCGGTGCGCCGCACCGGCCGAGGAGGGGATGCCGCCTGAACATGGAAGAAGCGCCCTTCACCACGTGAAGCCCCCGATGCTCGGGACCCACGGGCAGGGGCACGCCCTTCTCCTTCTCCTGCCGGGGGACCGCCCTCGGGGCCGGCGCGGTCGTCCTGCTGTGCGGCCTCCTCGCGTTCTCCGTCGCCCCCGGCGGCCTCTGCGCCGGGCCGCCGGTCCGGCGGTTCGCGCCCGACCGGTCCCGTCGGCCCGGTCCGGGGCGTCCTGAAGCGGCGGCACCGCGCGCCGGCGCCGGGACCGGATCCGCGCCCGGCCCCGGCAACAGCGTGAGCGGTCCCGTCCACGGCACCCTGGTGCGGAGCGGATCGATCCACGGCCTCCTCCTCCACGTCGGCGCCTGCCCCTGAAGCGCGTGCCGCGTCCGGCGGGACACGGACGCGGCCGCCCGCTGCCCGGAGCGCCTCTAGGCCCACCGGCACGTGCCCGCCCGCGGCCCCGCGACGTTTGACGGCGGGGGCCGCGGGCAGCCGCATCCGAAAGGCCCGTTTTGCCCCGGCGATCGCGGCGCACACGCGCGACGCGACCGCCGGCCGTCCGTGGGGGAGTGGTGCGAGAATGTCACCGCCGCGTATCGTGGTGATCGGCGCCGGATTCGCCGGGCTGTACGCCCTGCGCCGGCTGGAACGGCGGATCCCGAGGGGCATGGCCGACCTCGTGCTCATCGCGCCCAACGACTACATGCTCTACACCCCGCTCCTGCCCCAAGTGGCGTCCGGGCTGCTCACGCCGCAGTCGCTGGCGGTCTCCCTGCACCGCCTGCTGCACCGCACGCGGATGGTGCCCGGATCGGCCATCGGTGTCGACACCGAGGCCCGCGCGGTGATCGTCAAGAAGATCTCCGACGAGATCACCTACGAGCCCTACGACCGGCTCGTCCTCGCCCCCGGCAGCCTCACCCGGGTCTTCGACATCCCCGGGCTCACCGAGCACGGCTTCGGCAACAAGAACCTCGCCGAGGCCGTCGTGCTGCGCGACCACGTGCTGGCCCAGCTCGAACTGGCCAACGCCACCCGCGACCCGGTCGAGCGCGAGGAGCGCTGCCGCTTCGTCGTCGTGGGCGGCGGCTACACGGGCGTCGAGACCGCGGCGTCGCTGCGCCGCCTGACCGAGGAGGCGGCGCGCCGCTACCCCGATCTCCGGCCGGACATCAACTGGCACCTGGTCGACATCGCGCCCCGGCTGCTGCCCGAACTCGGGCCGCGGCTCGGCGAGGAGTCGCTGGAACTGCTGCGCTCAATGGGCATCGAGGTGAAACTGGAGGTCACCGTCCGCGAGGCCACCGAGAACAAGGTGACCCTGACCGACGGCCGGGTGCTGCCCTGCCGGACCCTGATCTGGACCGCCGGAACTTCGCCCAGCCCGCTGATGGGCTCGCTGGGCTCCGCGACCGACCGGGGCCGCCTCATCGTCGGCGCCGACCTCACCGTTCCCGGCCACAGCGAGATCTTCGCGATCGGCGACGCCGCCGCGATCCCCGACCTGTCCAAGAGCGAGGAGGGCGCGACCTGCCCGCCCACCGCGCAGTACGCCGAGCGACAGGGCCGCGTCGCGGCTGAGAACGTGATCGCCTCACTGCTGCGCCGCCCGATGCGCGACTTCCTCCACCGCGACATGGGGCTGGTGGTGGACCTGGGCGGCCGGGACGCGGTGGCCCGGCTCCCGGGATACGACCTGGCGGGCCTGCCCGCGTTCGCCGTGACGCGCGCCTACCACCTGTGGACGCTGCCGTCGGCCCCGGCCAGGGCGCGTGTGGGCGCCAACTGGCTCATCCGCGCCCTGACCGGCGGCGAAGTGGCGCGCCTGGGGTTCGCCCACGGCAAGCCGTCGACGTTCGTCGACATCGAGGCCGCGCACTACCTCGGCCCCCAGGCCGTACGCCAGGAGAGCGCCCGCCTCCTGGACAGCGTGCCCGTGTAGGGCGGGTCCGGCGGCGGGCGCGCCGCCGGCCCGTGCGCGACGAGGCCGTGCCGCCGCGCCCGGAGGGCGCGGCGGCACGGGTTCGGCGGGACGGCCGGAGGTCAGCCCGCGATCTCGTAGCCCGCCTCGTCGACGGCCGCGGCGAGCTCGTCGGGGCTGAGGGGCTGCGTGCCGGCGATGGTGACCCGCCCGCTCTCCAGTTCGACGTCGACGCCGGTGACGCCGGGCAGGGCGGACAGCTCCTCCTTCACCGCGCTCACGCAGTGTCCGCAGGTCATGCCGGTGACGGTGATGGTCGTGGACATGGATGGCTTCCGTTCTGGGATGGGTGCCCGATCAGGAGCGCACCAGCCGGGCGATCGCCTCGGACGCCTCACGGACCTTCTCGTCGGCCTCTTCGCCGCCGTGCGCGACCGCGTGGCCGACACAGTGCTTGAGGTGCTCGTCGAGCATCGACAGCGCGAACGACCGCAGCGCCTTGTTCACCGCGGCGGTCTGGGTCAGGATGTCGATGCAGTACGCGTCGTCCTCGACCATCCGCTGCAACCCGCGCACCTGGCCCTCGATCCGGCGCAGCCGGTTGAGATGGCTCTGCTTGTTGTCGTGGTAGCCGTAGGTCGCCATGCCCGTGCTCTCCTGATGTACCTGGTCTTCCGCCATGAATATACCCCCTTGAGGTATGTCAGCGCCCGCGCGCCCGGCGGCATTCCCGCGGCCGCCCGGGGCGCGAGGCGCGACGCGCCGTTCTCCGCCCCTACGAGTATGAAGGGGCGCCGCCCCTTTCCGGCCGGTTCGTCACGCACCGGAGCCGCTGTTCCGGAGGTCGGGAGCGCTCGGGGGCGTCCGCCGCTCACCGCCGGTGCGGATGCAGGCCCATGCCGCTGAGCTCGAGTTCGGCCAGTCCCCGCACGATCGCGGGGTCGTCGGCCTGCCAGGCGGCGACCGGGTCGGAGTGCAGGGCCGCCAGCCGGCCCGCCGGCGCGGTGGACAGGGCGCGCAGGGCCAGCAGCCGCGCCCCCGCGTCCGCGGGCAGCGCCCGCAGCCGCACCGCGTCCGTCGCGCGCCGGACGAACCCCGCTCGTGCCGGAAGCCACACCGCCAGCACCACCAGAACCGGCAGGACCGCCGTGAGCAGCGACAGCGTGAGCGCCAGCTCCGTGACCCCGGCCCCGAAGTCGCGGCCGGCCTCGCTCAGCGACGCGCCGGCGCCGCCCACACTGTCGAGCGGTGCGGCCAGCGCGTCCCCCGCGAGCGGGAGCCCGCGGGCCTGCTCGGCCGCGTCGGCCATGTGGGTCGACAATCCCTCACCGGCCTCGTCCAGCAGGTCGCCCGGGCGCGCGAGCGACGCGATGAGGTCGTAGAGCCCCAGGGCGGCCCACACCCACCCGATGGTCCACACCACGGCGGACGCGTCGGCGGCGAGCTGCGCAAGGAAACGGGGGCGGCGGTCGGCGTACAACTTCATCTCGGGGACTCCAGGGGGCCGGGATCGGGGGGCGGCCGGGGAGCGCGTCCCCGGCGCCGCAGGGATTCCCCGGAGCGGGCGGAGCCAACCCCGGTACCGGCGGCGGCCCGGATCCGCGCGCGAGCGGGGCGGTCCCCGCGGGACCGGTCCCGCGGGGACCAGGAGCGGAGGGAAGTGCGCGGCCGGGAGGTGGGGCCGGCTGGCACGTGGCCGGGCGATGTCCCGCCGGGAGGTGCGGCGACGGGCGGCGCCGCGATGCTTGCCTTCGCGCCCACGGCCACCGAGCATGGATCGCATGACCCAGGACAGCGACATCCTCGAACGCATCACCGCACTCGTGACCGAGGAGCGCGCCCTCCGCGAGCAGAGCGAACACCGGCTGACCCCGGAGGAGCGGGAGCGCATGCGGGCGGTCGAGCGCTCCCTCGACCAGTGCTGGGACCTGCTGCGCCAGCGCCGGGCCCGCGACGAGTACGGCCAGGACCCCGACGACGCCGAGGTCCGCTCCACGTCCCAGGTGGAGGGCTACCGCCAGTAGCCGGGCGCCCGCCTGCCCACCCGCCGCGTCCGCGACCGGGAGGCCACGGAATCGAGCCCTGGGGGTGTGCGGCCCGGGATCCGCGGTGGTGTGCGTGTGCGGTCCCCGCGTCCCGCCGGGGGCGTGAGTGTGCGGTCCCGTCGTCCCTCCGGCGCGGGCGGAAGGCCCCGGATCCGCGCCGGCGTCGGCGGGCGGTGGCGCGGGCACCGGACCCGGACGCCGCGCCGGCGGTGGTGGCACATCCCGGGTGACGGACGCCGGAAGGGCACCGGAGCCGGTGCGCCGGCGCGGATCCCGCCGGGATCGCACCGAATTCGCCGGAACCTCAGGCGTTCCGCCGTCGTCTCACTACGAGTCGGACCGGCGGTGTGCCGGATGCGGGCGGACACGGACGGGCGGTAGCGGGCATGCTGGAGATACTCACCGGAACGGGGCTCGCGTCGGCCGCCGGGCTGAACGCCTACGTCCCGCTGCTGGTCGTGGGTCTCATCGCCCGCTACACCGACCTCCTGCCGCTGGGCGCCGGGTGGCAGTGGCTGGAGAACCCGTTCGTGCTGATCGTCCTCGGCGTGCTGCTCGTGCTGGAGTTCGCGGCCGACAAGATCCCCGGCGTCGACAGCGTCAACGACGTCGTGCAGACCATCGTCCGCCCCACCTCGGGCGGCATCACCTTCGGCGCCGGCGCGTCGGCGCTGAGCGGGGCCGACCTCGCCGCGGCCTCGGACGGCGGCTCGTGGTGGCCGGTCGTCTCCGGGGTGGTGATCGCCCTGGTGTTCCACGTCCTGAAGGCCGTCGCCCGGCCGGTCCTCAACGCCGTGACGTTCGGCGCGGGCGGGCCGGTCGTCAGTACGGTCGAAGACGTGGTCAGCTTCGCCACCTCGATCCTGGCGGTGGTGCTGCCGATCCTGATCCTCGTCGTCCTGCCGCTCCTGCTGCTGGTCGGAGCCTGGGCGTGGCGCCGCCGCAGGCGGCGGGCGGCCCTGCGCAAGGCCGGCGCGGAGAACGGCCCCGAGTTCTGAGGGCCCGCACCGGCCGCCGGTAGCCGGTACCGGCACGGTGACGGCGGGCATCCGCCGCCGTCGGCGCGGGAACCGGCGAAACCCGGTGGCCGCGCATCAGGCCGCAGTACGTTGGGCCCATGCCCACCGCCCGGCCGCTGCGCATCGGCACCCGCTCGTCACCGCTGGCCCTCGCCCAGGCCCGAGGGCTGCGCGACCTCCTCGCGGCGGCCGACCCCGCGCGCCCGGCCGAGATCGTCCCCATCACGACCACCGGGGACACGCGTAAGGGCTCCCTCGCCGCGTTCGGCGGCAAGGGGGCCTTCGTCAAGGAACTGGACCGCGCCCTGGCGGCGGGCGACGTCGACGTCTGCCTCCACTGCATGAAGGACGTTCCCGGCGACGCCCCCCGGCCGCCCGGCTTCCTGTGGGCGGCCTACCTGCGCCGCGACGACCCCCGCGACTGCCTCCTGCTCCCGGAGGGCGCGCCGCGGCGAGGGCTGCCGGACCTCCCGCCGGGCACCCGCGTGGGCACCTCGGCCGTGCGCCGGCGCGCGCAGCTGCGCCGCCGCCACCCGCACCTGGAGACCCGGGAGTTCCGCGGCAACATCAACAGCCGGATCGCGCGGCTGGACGCGGGGGAGTACGACGCCGCCGTCCTGGCCTACGCCGGCCTGCGCCGCGCGGGGCTGGAACAGCGGGCCACCGAGGTCATCGCCGAAGACGTCCTCTGCCCCGCGGTCGGGTCCGCCGTGCTGGGGGCGGAGTGCCGGCGGGACGACACCGCGGTCGCCGCGGCCCTGCGGGGCCTCGACGATCCCGGGACCCGCACCCACGTCACCGCGGAGCGCGCCATGCTGCGCGCCCTGAACGGCCACTGCAACTCACCCATCGCCGGGCACGCGACCACGGGTCCCGACGGCCGCGTCTCCCTGGTCGGGATGGTCTTCGCCGCAGATGGAGCCGCGTGGGCCCGGGCCCGGGCGTCGGCCGACCCCGGCGACGCCGCGGACCTGGGCGCGTCCGTCGCCGACGCCCTCCTCACCCAAGGCGCCCGCGCCCTGATCGAGGGCACCGCCCACTGAGGCGGGGCGGCTGCGCGCCGCGGGCCGCCGGCGCGCGGCGCAGGCCGCGGTCGCGCGGATCGACCGCCGTCCGCGGTCGCTCCGGTGCGGTCCGGGCACGGATCGTCGAGGAAATGCGCATCCTCCGCCATCGACCGAGGTTCGGACCGCTGCAAGGCTGATCCCGTCATCCGAGGGTGCCTCCGTCGCCGCGCGCCGCGGGCGGTGTGCCCCGGTGAGCGGATGGGCTCCGGCCCCGCTGTGCCCGCGGGTCGGCCGATGCTCGCCGCCACCCTCATCCCACCTTGCGAAGCCCGTATCCGGAGTGGCCCATGTCTTCCCCCCTGCCCGCGCCCTTGAAGAAGGCGCGCGTGTGCCTGTACATCACCGCGGGTGTCGCGGTGGCGATGCTCGCGGCCGGACTGCTGGTCGGACTCGACGCCAGGGGCATGGGGGGACTCACCGGGCAGCTGCTGCCCGCGCTTCTCGCGCTGCCCTGCGCGCTGCGGCTGCCCAAGGGACGTCGCCCGCTCTTCTGGACGATCACCGTCCTCCAGGTGTGGGGGATGCTCGGCGCCCTCGCCGCCCTTGGGGCGGGCGACCCGAGGGGCCTCACGCAGCTGGTCCTGCCGGTCCTCGTCCTGGTCTTCATCACCCGGCCGGCCGCGCGGGCCCATGTCAAGCGCTGATCGGCCCCGCCCCCGGGAGGGTGCGGACGGCGCTCACCCGTGGACCGGCCGGACGGTGCTCCGGCGGATCCACGACCCCGAACGCGGCGCCGGTTTCACCGAGTACGCAGCGGTGATCCTGCTCGTCGCCGCCATCACCGCGGGGGTCATCGGAGTGGGCATCCCCGCGCGCGTCGCCGACCTGATCGGCGGCGGCGTCGACGAGGCCGACTCGGCCCCGGGCGACGACAGCCCAGGCGGAGACAGCGGGCAGGCCGGCGACGGCGGGGGCGCGGCGGCGCAGGGCACCGAGCTGCCGGACCCCGCGGACGGCGCCGCCGAGGGATGGGGGCGATCGGACGGCGGAGCCGTCGTCCAGGCCGACGACACAGGCTCCGGAGAGGGCGGCGACGGATCCGGCATCCGCACCGTCGGGTGGAACCCGATCGAGTGGGGCGCCGACCTGGTGTCCGACGGCGCCGGCTGGCTCGGCGAGCTCGGCGGCGGTTTCGTGAACGGCGGGCGGAACTTCGTCGGAGGACTGATCGATTTCAGCCCTCCGGTCATGGCCTGGGACACCATCACCGATCCCGGTGGTGCCGTGGACGGCTGGTGGGACGGGGTCGTCGGCACCTGGAACGACCCGCTGGGGGTGTTCGTCAGCCCGGAGACCCGCGAATCGCTGGGCGAGGGGAACTACGGCGAAGCCATCGGGTATGGGATCTGGGACCTCGGGGGGCTGTTCTCACGCACCAGGATCCCGAAGCCCCCGAACGGCGGCGGCTCCGACCGCGGCGGCGGCGACAACGACCGCGATCGCGACGGCGAGCGGGAGGGCGACGACCATGGGGGAGACGACCGTGACGGCGACGGGAACAGCTGTCTCGCCGCCAGCGGTTTCGTACCCGCGGCGCCGATCCTGCTCGGCGACGGCTCGACGGCGGGGACCGGCGCCGCCGGGGCAGGGACGGTCATCGGCCGAGTCCGCGCCCTCACCGTCGAGGAAGTCCGCACGTATTACCTTCGTGCAAGGGCCGCGTCTCCTCTGGCTCACGGCGGGTCGTGGTGCACTGATGAGGAACGCGTCGAAGACGCCGAGGATATCGCCAGGGGGCACGCAAATGGTAAACATTCCAAGGAATTTCCCGGCTTGTCGACCGATGATCTCGTCGATCTCGCCACGGATGTGATGCAGAATCCGTCGCGGACCAAGGAATTGGGAAGTGGAAGGAAGGCGTTTCTCGGAAAAGATGGCACGACCATAGTGATCCACGACCCGATGAATCCGGACGGCGGAACGATATTCCGTCGGGATCCGGCGGACCTGGAAGATTACTGGCGAGGACTGGACTGATGTCAGAACTCGGAATTCCGGCGAGCCGACTCCTTGCCGGGCACGAGACGGAATTGCTGCGGCGGGCGCTCCTCGAATGGGGCGGACCAGCCCGGTGCGGTGATCGATTCGCTAGTGGAATGGGGTTTGCGAGCGAGCAGGATCTCCTCGATCAGTGTTCTCGGCTGAGGGGTGAGCTCGCGAACGATCTTCCGATCTCCCCGGAGGGCTGGGCGCGAATCCTATTGGCGGCTGAAATCGTTTTCATCAGCGACCTGGTCGGGTCGGGGGCCGAGTGGTCGACGACCACGGGATTCTCTGATGAGGCGACTGTTGGAGGTATCCGTTCCATCCAGCGGAAGCTTTCCCGGACCATCAGGGGCTATTACGGAAGAACGCCGATCGACTGACGCCACGGGCTGACCTCCCTGGCGCCGGCCGTGCGGAGCCAGGGAGGTTCCCCTCATTGTCAGGACAATGCCGAGCGCCCCCATGACACCGGTAGCTCCACCGTCGTATGCCCGGTGTCGACGGTGATCTCGGTGCCCTCCGGGTAGCGCTGGGTGTAGTCGTGGTCGGTCGAGATCAGGACGATGCCGATCCGGTGGCCGGCCTTGAAGACGTAGTCCTGAGCCTGGAGGTCCCAGGAGTAGCGGTACATCCGGTCGGCCACCACCGGGGTCTGCCAGGACTCCGAGCGGCGGTTGCGGGCGTCGATCCAGCCGCGGGTGACGATCTTGAAGTCGGCGGTCTCGGTCACGTGGTGGCTGGGGAAGGTGCAGCCGGTGTCCCCGGGCACGCCCTCGCCGTAGCAGACCTCGTTGTCCCGGTCATAGGCCACGCCGCCCGTTGCCCGGGTGTCGGTGCCGTAGTCCACCAGCAGCGCGCTCAGGTACGGGGACGGCCCGTCCATGGCGGCCCGTACCGATACCCGCACGGTCCCGTTCACGCGCACGTCGCGCGGGAGGACGGCGGTCCGGTGGACCAGGGCGTTGCTCCCGGCCAGCTCGGGGTCGGTGGCCAGTTCCTCGGCCGTCACCGTGCGTCCGGCGTCGGTGAACGACTCCCGGCCGCGCCCGTTGCTCCCGGGGGCGGAGGTCAGGTCACCGGCGGCCTCCGGCGCCTCCTCGGGAGCGTCCGCGGCTCCGTCCGCCGGGGCGGCGGCGCCCTCCCTGTCGGACGGCCCCGGGCGCAGGCGGACGGTGCGGGTGCCCGGAGCGGGCCAGGTGTCCTGCTCGGACCAGGTGAAGTCGGCGTTCTCGACGTGGACCGCGGGCTCGTCCATCACGCCGTTGTCCAGTTCGTAGAGCCAGTAGTCGAACCACGTGTGCATCTGGCGCAGCCACTCGTCCATCCGCAGGTTGAACGGGTTGACGTGGCCGCCCTGGTGGAGCCAGAGCCGGCGCGGCACGTCCTGCTCCTCCAGCGCCTCCCACAGCCGGGTGCCCTGGTCGGTCTTGACGTTCCAGTCGTTGAGCCCGTGGGCGATGAACACGCTCGCGGTGATGTCGCCGGCGCTGTCGCGGTAGTCGCGGTCGCGCCAGAACCGGGTGTAGTCGCCGGAGCCGCGGTCCTGGTCCTCGGCCAGGCCGTCGACCACCGGCCCGCACACCTCCTGGTCGGCGCGGGTGTAGACGGCCTCGGCCAGGATGTCGGCGTCCTCGCCCTGGTACCCGCCGGGCGCGATCACCCCGCCGTTGTCGCGGTAGTACTCGTACCACGACGAGATCGCCCCCTGCGGGACGATGGTGCGCAGCCCCTCGACGCCGGTCGTCGCGGCGGCGACCGGCAGCGTGCCGTTGTAGGAGATGCCGGTCATGGCGACGTTCCCGGTCGACCAGTCGTCGGCCGTGACCTCCTCGCCGTAGGGGTCCCAGCCGACCGTGCGGCCGTTGAGCCAGTCGACCGCCGCCTTCACACCGAGGGTCTCGTTCTCGCCGCCCGTGGTGGGGCAGCCCGTGGAGTCGCCGCTGCCCACGCTGTCGAGCTGGGCGACCGCGTAGCCGCGCGGGAGGAAGTAGTTGTCGTAGTAGCCCGACATCGTGCCCTCGGGGGCCGGGCCGCCCGCCTGCGCGAGCAGGGGATCGTCCTCGGTCCCCGCCGGCGCCCCGGCGGCCGCGGGCCCGCCGCGCGGGACGGTCCCGGCGCCGTCGTCGTCGAGGTCGACGCCGTGCATGGGGACGTCCTTGATCCCCGCCCAGTACGGGCTCGGCTCCAGGATGGTGGCGACCTTCAGGCCCGACTCCGTCTCGCGCGGGCGCATCACGCGCAGTCGCACGGTGTCGGGCTCGCCGTCGCCGTCGCTGTCGGCCTCCGTCCGGATGTCGACCTCCTGGTAGACGGCGTCGGCATAGTCGAACGCGACCTGGGTGGCACCGTCCTCGATCAGCAGCGACGGGGTGTCGGCGGCGGCCGGCGGGGCGAGCACGGCCGCGGCGACCGCGCCCGCGATGGCCGCCGCCGAAACGGAGCGGGCCGCGCGGACCGCGCGGGGGGAGGGGATTCGCATGTGCGCTGTTCCTCAGGGGGAGTGGGGAAGCAGGGGCGAGGCCATCCCATCCGATCCCGGCCGCCGCCCGGTAGCTCTCCGGTCGCCATAACGCCAAAATGTTATGCCCGGCGCGGCCGCCCTCCTGGCGCGCGGCGCGCGCGGGCGGCCGTCTAAAGTGCGCAGAGTGGTAGACAACGCGTTCGCTGACATGACAGGCATCAAGCACATCGTCTGGGACTGGAACGGCACCCTTCTCGACGACAACCACGCCAACCTCTCCGCCGTCAACGAGGTGTGCGGCATGTTCGGCCGCGATCCGGTGGACTTGGAGCACTGGCGCTCGATCTTCCGCCGCCCCCTCGTGCCGTGCTACGAGGAGCTGATCGGACGCGGCTTCGCCGACGGCGAATGGGAGCGGGCCAACACCGCCTACGACCGGCACTACGCGGCGGCGCTGCCGCGGTGCTCGCTGGCGCAGGGCGTCCCCGGCGTGCTGCACGACTGGGCGGCGACCGGCCGCACCCAGTCGCTGCTGTCCATGGCCTCCCACGAGCACCTGGTGCCGCTGATCGCCGAACGCGGCCTGTCCGCGCACTTCACACGGGTCGACGGCCGGCGCTTCGACACCGTGGACGACTCCAAGGCCGATCACCTGATCGCCCACCTCGCCGGTCTGGGGGCCGATCCGGCGACCGTGGTCCTCATCGGCGACATCGACGACGACGGCCACGCCGCCAGGAAGGCCGGCGCACGCGCGATCCTGGTCGCCAGCGGGATGATGAGCCGCGAACGGCTGGAGGCCACCGGCCACCCCGTGGCCGACACCCCCGCCGAGGCGGTGCGGGTGCTGCGCGGCGTATGACGGCGGAGTCCCCCGCTCAGCGTGCGGGGCGCCCGTGAGGCGCCGGCCTGCGCCGCCGCCGGGCGCTCCTGGGGCTCTGCGGCCCGCCCCGGCGGGGCGCGGTCCGGGGCCCGGACACGCCGAAGGGCGGCGCCCCCGGGGGGTGCCGCCCTTCGGCCACCGCCACCTGCGGGCGGTCGGCGGCCGCTAGCCCAACTGGACCTTGCGCGCGTCCTCGAAGCGGCTCTGGACGTCGGCCCAGTTCACCACGTTCCAGAACGCCTTGACGTAGTCGGCCTTGACGTTCTGGTACTGGAGATAGAAGGCGTGCTCCCACATGTCGAGCAGGAGCAGCGGGTAGGAGCCCGCGGCCAGGTTGCCCTGGTGGTCGTAGAGCTGCTCGACGATCAGCCGCTGGCCGAGGATGTCCCAGGCCAGGATCGCCCAGCCGGAGCCCTGGATGCCGGTGGCCGCGGCGCTGAAGTGCGCGCGGAAGGCGTCGAAGGAACCGAACTGGTCGTCGATGGCCGCGCCCAGCTCGCCGTCGGGCTTGTCGCCGCCGTCCGGCGAGAGGTTCGGCCAGAACACGGTGTGGTTGATGTGGCCGGCGAGGTTGAACGCCAGGTTCTTCTGGAGCTGGTTGACCGTGCCGAACTCCCCGCTCTCGCGGCTCGCGGCGAGCCCCTCCAGGGCCGTGTTCGCGCCCGCGACGTACGCGGCGTGGTGCTTGTCGTGGTGCAGCTCCATGATCTTGCCGGAGATCCACGGCTCCAGGGCTGCGTAGTCGTACGGCAGTTCGGGGAGCGAATAAGGCGCAGACATGTCCTACGCACCTTCCTCTGACGGTCTCGTCGCGATGATTGCGCGATCTTGGTCGCTGGTAAAAAGCTATCAGTCACGGGGCCTGCCGCCCGGTGTCGCCCTTGCGACAGGGCCGCGCGGGAATAACCGCGCACCGGACCCTCCGGCGGGCCGCCGCGGACGCCGGCCGGCGGGACCCGTGCGTCGGCCCTTCCCCCCTACCCCGGAGCCCTCCGCGGAATCGGACCGTGTGGGCCTGTGTCAGGTCGGGCCGGGGCGCGGTCGGCCCGCCGGCGTCAGGCCGACCGTTCGAATCCGCTGCCGTTCCAGGTCGTGCGGGCGCAGGCCACCCCCCAGGCGCCTTTGCGCTTGAGGATGTCGTAGATGTGCATCCGGTCGATCCGGGGCGACACCCCGTACCCCGACGGCCAGGTGATCGCCCAGTCCATGTCGAGGTCCACCAGCAGTTCCAGCAGCCGCGCGATCGTCGGGTCGTCGAGCCGCTCGAACGCCTCGTCCAGCAGCACCATGCGCAGCGGGCCCTCCGCACCCGTCTCCAGGGCGTCGTAGAAGGCCGCGCTGGCGGCGAACAGGGTCACATACGACACCAGCCGGGTCTCCCCGGACGACAGCTGCCGCACCCGGCGGTCGCGCGGCCGGCCGTCGGGCCCGGTGTCGTGGATGCGTACCCGGTAGGCGTACCACTGCCGGTAGTCCAGCGCCCCGGCCAGCACCTCGGCGTAGCCGCTGCTGCGGCCTTCGGCGCGGGTGGAGCGGATCCGGTCCATCAGCGCCCGGCGCAGCCGGTCGTTCTCCTCTGCGGTGCGCCGCGCCACGGGCTTCTTGGCCAGCGCGAACGCCGACCTCTCCGCCGGGTCCAGGTGCGGCGCGGGCTCCCACGCCAGGTCGACCCGCACCCCCTGGCTGGAGTGCGCCCCCTCCAGCACCGTGTTCATCCGCTGTGTCAGGGACTCGGCCGCGCCGATCTGGCGGTGCAGCTCCTCGGCGATGTCGCCGAGGAGGTAGTCCTCGAAGACGCGCTCCTCGCGCTCGGTCAGGTTCCGCTCGGCCTGCGCCAGCCGCGCCGCGGTGACGCGAGCGGTGGAGGCCACCGGCGCGCTCCCCGAGTCCTCCCCGACCGCGACGGTGAGGATGCCGCGGTCGCGGTCGGCCTGCACGTCGTGCGTCCCCGCGAGGGCGGCCTGCAGGGTCTGGATGCGGGAGATCAGGTCGCGCTCCAGCGCTCCCGGGTCGCCCGCCGCCCCGTCGCCGGACAGGGACGCCGCCAGCGCCGACCGCAGGTCGGCGCGTTCGAACGGGGCCTCGACCTCGCCGGTCGCCGCCTCCCACACGCCGGCGACCCCGGCGGAATCGGTGAGCGCGTCCTCGGCGTCGGCCACCCTGCCCTGCGCCTCGGCCACGTCGCGCTCGACCGCGGCCACGCGCCCTTCGGCGTCGGCCAGGGCCTTGATGCGCGCCTCGACCTCCGACTGCGCCTTGGGCGCGCTGCCGCGGAGCCGCCGGCGCTCCTCGTCCAAGGCGCGGACCTCGGCGCTCACCTGCTCGGCGTCGCGGCCCAGGCTCGACCGGAGCGTCGCGAGTACCGCGTGGGCCTCGGCGTAGGAGCGGTGCGTGTCCAGGGCGTCGGACTCGGCCTTCTCCCGGTCGGCCGCGGTGCGTTCGTGGTCGAGACGGGCGGCCTCGACCGCGCGGAGCGCCTCGCGGTGGTCGCGGCGCAGCAGCCCGGCCACCCCCTCCAGCGACTCGCGGGCGCGCCGCGCCTGGTCGCACAGCTCGCGCAGCTCCCCGACGCCGGCGCCCACGCCCAGCTCGCCGCAGGCGCGGCGGTGCGCGTTGCGCTCGGCGCCCATCGCGGCCCGCAGCCGGGCGTGCCCCGCTTCGGCCTGCTCGGCGTCGGCGACGGACCGCCGGGCCTGGGCCCGGCGCGACTGGGTCTCGATGTGGGCGCGCAGCACCTCCCCGATGTCGGGGAAGGAGTCCAGGCACAGCCCCCATGCCCGTTCCAGCGTCTGGGCGGCGTCGAGGTCGGCGCGCAGGCCGGCCGCCCGTGCCTCCAGGGCGGACAGCTCGGCCTCGGCCTCGGCCACGCGCCGCCGCCGCGCCTCGCCGCGCGCGCCCGCGCCGATGTGCTCGGCCTGCGCCTTGGTGTGGTGGCCCATGAGCACGCCGCTGCGCCACCGGCCGTCGGCGGCCACGCCCGAGTGCGGGGCGGCCGCGGCCTCCGGGGGCAGCAGCGGGACCGACCGCAGCAGGCGCCGCACGGCCTCCTCGGAGACCGGGGCGTCGGTGTCGGCGGCCGGGCGCAGGACATCGGCCAGGGTGGGGCCGTCGACGGGCGCACCGGGCCGCGCCCACGTGTCCTGGTGCGCCGGGTCCGCCGCGTCGTCCGCGGCGGGCAACCAGGCGTTGAGCAGCCCGCACGCGTGCAGGGCCGCCTCCAGCCCGGCCCGCTCCGCCTCACCTGTGCCGGGCTGGAAGTCCACCAGCCGGTAGAACGGCGCGCCGGCGGCGGGGTCGCGTTCGGCGCGGGTCAGCTCGGGGGCGGGCAGGCCCACCTCCACGGCCGCGCGCAGCCGCTCCAGTTCCGACCGGACACGGGCGTGCTCGGCGTCGGCCTCCTCCGCGCGGCGCTCGGCGGTCACCGCGGCGTGCTGGACCTCGCGCACCCGCGGGTGCAGGGCGGCGCGGACCTCGCGGTGGGCGTCGCGGAACGCCTCGGGGTCGGCGGCGACGCCGGCCGCGTCCGGCGCGGGCGGCAGCTCCCCGGTCCCGGGCCGGTCGCCGGACGGCAGCGCCTCGTCCCGCCAGCGCGCCACGGCCTGCGCCCACTGGCCGGCGAGGCCGCGCAGCCGCTCGCCGCTCTCGTGCGCCCGCCGGCCGGCCTCGGCGGCGGTCTCGGCGGCGCGGGCGGCGTCCTCGGCCAGCCGCTCCACCCGGCCCTCCTCCTCGCGCAGCCGCTCGGCCTCGGCGCGCAGACCGCCGAGCACCGGGGCGCGCTCGGCGGCGGCCCGTACGGCCCCGTCCACGCGCGCGGCGGCGTCGGCCGCCGCCTCCTCCAGCTCCGCGACCACGATGGAGGGGGCCGCGGGGCGGTCCAGCGCCTCGGGCCGGGCCCCGGGATCGGGCGAGAGCAGCACCCGGCCCGGGAGGGTGCGGCGGTCGGGATCGGGTGCCACCTCCGGCAGCGGGCCCAGGGCCTGGGGGAGGCCGATCGCGGCGAGCGCCTCACGCGACTCCGCGGCCCCCGACGCAACGGCGGCGCCGAGCCGCACGGCGGTGCCCGCCGCACGCTCGATCGCCGCGATGGACCGCTCCTCGGCCGCGCGCAGCTCCGCCGCGCCGGCGAGCTCGGCCTCGACGTGGCGGCGCTGGGAGGCGACGGTGGCCTCCTTGTCCTCCAGATCGCCGAGCGCGCTGTAGGCCGGCGACGCCTTCAGCGCCTCCAGCTCGGTCTGCACGTCCTCCAGCCGCTCGGCGGCCTCGTCGCGCTCTGCCTCGGCGCTGCGCAGCTCCGCCTCGGCGGCGGCGCGCTCCTTCTCGCGCTTGGCCCGGCGCGCCGCGGCCCGCTGGAGGTCGCCCTCGGACCGCTCCAGGCGTGCGGCGCGGTCGGCCAGCACCCCGCGGGCGTAGCCGCGGTAGCCGGCGAGGAACTCGCCCAGGGCGGCGTCGGCGCGGCGCAGCCGGGTCACGTTGCGCCGTACCCCTTCCAGGTTGTCCAGCCCGGTCGCCGTGCGGGTGATGACCTCCGGGTCGACCGGCGGCAGCGCATCGGACAGCAGCTGTTCGAGCTGGCCCTGGAGGACCTTGAGCCCGATGTCGGGGTTGCGCAGGGTGCGCTGCAGGTGCAGCAGGTCGGTGTAGCGGTTGCCGCCGGCGATGCCGTAGACGGCGGCGGCGACCCGCTGCTGGAACGCCTCCTGGCCCGGGACGACCGCGTCCTCGCCCACGTGCTCGCGCAGCCTCGCCTGGGTGATGGGGCGGTCCTGCTCCATCAGCGCGAAGTCCTTGTTCACCCGCAGCGGGGTCACGAACCGCCAGGAGTCGCTGACCTGCCGACTGGACGCGCTGGCCTTGACCCCGATCCCGCAGGTCAGGAAGGACGCACCGCCGTCGGGAAGCGCCCGGCGCAGCTCGATCCAGGCGTAGCCCAGCCGCATGGTGCCCTCGGTGTAGTCGTCGAGCATCAGCCGGCTCACGCTGACGGTGTCGAAGCCCTTGCAGCCCATGTTGCGCAGGTCGCCGTCCAGGCACAGCGGCAGCAGCAGCTCCAGCGTCCGCGACTTGCCCGAGCCGTTGGTGCCCTTGAAGATGACCCGGCCGCCGGAGAGGTCGAACTCTTCGTCGCGGTACTGCCAGATGTTGACCACGCCGCCGCGGTGCAACCGCCAGCGCCGGCCGTTCGGGCCGCCCGCGTCGTCGTTGCTCACCTGAGAACTCCTTGCCTGGATTGCGCCCTTCTCGGGCTTCGGATGCCGGATGACGCCGCACCACGGGGGCCGGTGGCGCGCAGCGAGTAGCTTAGCCAGGCGCCCGGCCTCGGGTTTCCCGCCGAACCCCGGCGCGCCCGGCGCCCGCGCCGCCCCCGTCCGGCCCGCGGCGGCGGCCGGAGCCGGGACCGCGGGGCGGCGCCGTCCCCTTGGCCGTTCAGAACGAGAACAGCGCCTCCTGCCCCTCGCCGGGGGCCGGCAGGGGCGGGTCGCGGTCGTCGGGACCCGTATCGGGGTCGGCCGGCGCGTCGGGGACGGGGCGGTAGCGGGCGGCGGCCGGGCTGAGCTCCATCCCTCCGTCGGGACGGGTGCGCGCGAGGCCGACGTGGGCCAGCGCGTGCGCCACAGCGGCGGCCAGCCGGGGGGTGTCGCGGACCGCGTCGCGCGACCAGGCCCGCGGGTGGCGCTCGGCCAGCCCGCGCACCACGGCCGCCAACCGCTCGGGGGGCACGTCGGTCCACGGTGAACCCGCGCCGGCTCCCGCCCCGGCCGTGCCCGCCCCGGACCCGGCACCTTCCCCGGCCCCGCTGTGCGCCTCGTGCAGGAGCTCATCGGCCGCCAGGAGTGCGATACGGGCGACCGTGCCGGTGCCCGGGAAGACGCGGTCGGTGAGGTAGCCCTCGGGATCGACGGCGAGCACCCCTTCCGCCCGCGCCTCCAGCCGCAGCCCCGTCAGCTCCTCCAGCAGATGCGCCTCCTGGCGCAGGTTGGCCCGCAGCCACTCGCGGCCCGCGGGCGCGACCTCGGTGTAGGGGACCACCGGGTCCTCCACGATCCGGCGGCGCACGGCGTGCCGCTCGTCGGCGCCCGGGTCCTCCGCCGCCTCCGGGCGCACGATGCGCGCCAGCGGCGCGGCCACCAGGTGGCCCAGCAGTTCGGCGTCGACCGTCAGCAGCGCCTCGCGCTCGGCGTCGTCGGCCCATGGCGACACGCTGCCGTCGGTCTCGCTGAGCACCCCCAGGCCGATCAGGTGCCGCAGCGCGGCCGCCAGCGCCCGGCGGTCCACGATGCCGCCGCCCAGGTCCAGCCCCGCTTCGGCGCCGGCCGCCCGGACGTCGGCCACCAGCGATGACAGCAGGAGCTGCCCGCCGCCGCCCGAGAGCACGGCCAGCACCAGCGCGAGGTAGGCGTAGGCGCGCGGGGTGAACGGCGCCCCGTTGGGCTTGTGCGCCCCGCGGACACCGCCGGGCGTCCCCCCGGTCTTGTACAGCCGGGCGAAGCCGGGCTCCACCACCAGCCGGTAGCCCAGATAGCCCGCGAACAGGGCCTGTAGGCGGTCGGCGTAGCGCCGCACCACCGGCAGGACCTCGCCCTCGGGTCCGTTGGCGCGCAGCAGCGGGCGCCGCAGCAGCACCCGCGCGCAGCGGCGCACCTGCGCCGCCTCGATCGCGTCCAGCCCGTCCAGGGCCCCGGCGTCGGGGCTGCCCAGCGCCTCGCGGCGCGGCCCGCTCACCGGTCGCTCCCGGCCGCGCCGGCGCCCATGCCCTCGCCCACGTCCACGCGGACCGCCACCCCGTGCAGCTCCAAGTCGCCGAACACCGAGCCGATCCGCGCCACCTCCCCGGCCGGCCGCGGCTCCAGCCGCAGCGTGAGGCCGGTGACGGCGTCGGCGGCGCTGCCGCGCTCCTCAGGGCCGTCGCGGTCGGCCCCGGCCAGCGTGAGCAGCTCGCAGAACACCTCCAACGCGTCGCTGGAGAGCCGGGCCGCGGCGAGGTCGGGTGCCGACGCGGTCAGCTCCGCGACGGCCGCGGTCCGGCGGCCGCGGCGGCGCTCCTCCTCGTCCAGCAACGCCGCGCGGCCCAGCGGATCGTCGGTCACCCGCGGCACCTGGCCGCCCGGTGCCCGTTCCCCGCGGGTGCGCACGTTGACCTCCACCTCGACACGGCCCCCGGTGTGCCACGCCAGATCGGGGCGGAGCCCGTCGTCGTCCCCCGCCATGCCCAGGTGCCGAGCCGAGGACAGGCCGAACACCGACGCGTACAGGTCGTGGGCGTCCTCGGGGGCGGCGGCGTCGAAGCGGGCCGCCAGCGCGAGCAGGTCGCGCCGGCGCCCGGGGTCGACCCCGCCCGCACCCGTGGCCCGCTTGACGTTGGTCAGCAGCGCGGTGATCGCCCGGCTCGTCGCCTCGCGCAGCGCGTCGACCTCGGAGGGCCGCCCGGGGCCCCCGATGAACCACCCGGCCAGGCCGTCCCAGTCGGCGGCGCGCCGCCCGGGCGCCCGTTCGATCAGCTCGATCTGGCCGCCGCGGGACCCGGGAGGCAGCGGGCCGAGGCCCCCGCTGCCGGTGATGCCGGGCAGACCGCCGGCCCCCGCCTCCGCGGCGTCGCCGCCCAGCCGCTCCAGCAGCAGGCCGCGCCTGCGGTTCAGCGCCCCCAGCCGCCCCACGATCGGCTCGGAGTGGCGCAGCACGTCCTCGGCGATCAGCTCCACGTACTCCAGCAGCATGTGCTTGAACCCGGCCATCTCGGCGGGGGCCAGGTCATAGCGCGCGATGACCGAACCGAGGTAGGCGTAGAAGTCGCGGACCGCGGCGGCGAACTCGTCGTGCTGGAGGAACAGGGTGGTGACCTGCTGGGCCAGCTGTTCGCGGAGCGTGCGCGCCGAGGCGTCCGCGGGCCCGCGCCCCTGTTCGGCGTCGAGGAGGGCGGCCAGGGTGTGGTCGATGTCCGCGAGGCCGTGCTCGATGGCGGGCAGCAGCTCGCGCGACACCTCGCGCGCGCCCTCGGCCACGGTCAGCATGTCGTCGACGTCGCGCTGGACCCGCATGGCGAGTTTGGCCACCTGGTAGCGGACGCGGCTGCGGGTGAACTCCGCGATGGTCGCGGCCGGCTCGCGGCGGCCCGGTACCAGGTTCCCCCAGCGGGCGAGCTGCTCCAGGCGGTCGATCACGGTGTCGAGCCGGGACTCGCCCTCGTCGACCTCGCCGTTGCGCTCGGCGGCGGCCAGGGCCGCCGCGACCTCGCCCGCGCCGAGGTCGGCCAGGAGCGTCGAGGTGAACAGCCGCATGACCGCCACGTAGGTGCGGCGCTCGGGCGCGGTCAGGTAGCCGTAGAGGCGCAGGCGGGCGTCGGCATCGCCGTCGGGGCGGGGCGGTGGGTCGGCATCGTTGAGCATGACCCGCCCCAACTTAGCGGCTCACCGCCCCGGTCAGGGCCGACATCGCCGTCACGGAGAGCCGGCGGGCGAGCGGAGGCGGCGCCGCCCCCGGCCGAAGGCGCCCGTCCGCGGGGCCGTGGGAGCAGAGCGGGAAGCCGAGCGTGACCCGGACCCCCGCGGCGCGCCGGAGGGCCGCTCAGGGGACGTACAGCGACAGGGTCTCGGCCACCAGCGCGTCGCGCTCGCCGCCCTCGATCTCCACCCGGTGCGCGAGCGTCAGCAGCACGCCCTTGGGGGTCTCCTTGGTGTCGGCCAGCTCGATGCCGTCGCGCACGCGCGCGCCCGCGCGCACCGGCTGGAGGAACCGGACCTTGTTGAGCCCGTAGTTGATGCCCATGCGCGGCGGCCGGGCCAGCCGGAACACACGCGGACCGAAGTAGGACAGCAGCGACAGGGTGAGGTAGCCGTGGGCGATCGTGCCGCCGAACGGTCCGTCGGCGGCCCTCGCCCGGTCGACATGGATCCACTGGTGGTCGCCGGTGGCGTCGGCGAAGCCGTCGATGCGGTCCTGGGTGACGGTCAGCCAGTCGCTGTGGCCCAGGTGCTCGCCCGTGGCGGCGACCAGCTCATCGATGTCCGCGAACGTCCTCAACCTGTGCTCCTCGCATCGGGTGGGAAACCGCGTGCCGACTCTAGCGGGGCCCGGCCGTCCGGTGTGTGCCGGGGGTCACACGTTGCGTCGCCGCCGCGGCCGAGGCCGGTCAGTCGGTGACGAGCTTGCTCATGCGCTGTTGCGACAGGCCCAGCCAGTGCGCCACGTCGTCGCTGCTCAGCCCGGCGTTGGTCAGGCCGTAGACCGCCTGCCGGGTCTTGGCGGTGGCCACCCGCAGCGCTTCGTCGGCGTCGCCGAGCGCGGCCTTCGCCTCCAGGGCGACCCGGTCGAGGTCGTCGCCGACGCTCGGGACCACGTCGACCTCGACGCCGGCCTCCTCGGCGGGCAGCTGCCCGCAGATGTACTCCCGGGCGCGCGCCGCGGCGTCGCCCAGGGTGGGGGACCAGGTGACGCCGATGCCGCCGACGCTCAGCTCCCACCCGTTCGCCCACTTGCGGGCCCGCACCTCGTAGCGTGCCACCGTGCCCATCCTTCCCCGACGTCCAGGACCAACGATCCTCTCCGAAACCCCGCCGCCCCGGCAAGGCGCCGGGACGCGCGGCCGGCCGGGACGACAGTGACGCATGTGCGGACCGAAACAGGAACGCAACAGAGGGTAACGCAATCTGCATGCATCGAGCCCCTTGCCGTGAACTGCGTCTGCTACACAGAGTGACACGAGGGTCGCAGTCGATTAACCCCCGTGTTGCGCGGGTTGACCCGGCGGCAACACGTCCTTCTTAGAGTTCGGCTGTTCGCCCCCCGCCGCCATCCCACGCGGGACGGCGGCTCACACACTTCCTGGCGACCCCACGGGAGGACGCATGGGCCCCGCGGCCAAGGCGACCGGATCAGCGCTCGACGTGCCGTTCATCGACATCTCCGGCTGGGAGAACGGCCCCGGGGCGCAGCCCGCCATCGCCGCGCGGATGGACGCGGCGGCCGCCGACACCGGGCTCATGCGGATCGCGGGCCACGGCATCCCGGAGAACATCCACGCCGGGATCGCCGACGCGATCGACCTCTTCTTCGACCGGCCCCCCGCCGCCAAACTCCGCTACCTCGCCGCGGAACCCGACCTCGACCGCGGATACGCGCCGCCGGGCCCCGCGCACCCCGAATCGTTCCGAATCGGCACCCGCGCCGACGACTTCCCCGACCGGGCGCTGCCCGCCGAGATCTACCCCGACAACATCTGGCCGGTGGGCCTGCCCCGGTTCCAGCCGCAGGTGATGGCGTGGTTCGACGCCGCCCAGCGGCTCGCCCGCCGGCTCACCCGGATCTGCGCGGTCGCCCTGGACCTGCCCGAAGGCTTCTTCGAGCCCTACACCGGGCACTCCATCGACACCCTGCGCCTGGACCACGGGGTACCCGCCCTGCTGGGGCCGGGAGCCCGGGGCCCCGGCCCGGCCGGGGCCGGCACCCCGGCCGGGGCCGGCACCCCGGCCGGTGCCGGGCGCACCGATATCGGCCTGCTGCGCATCCTGTGGTCCGACCCCGGCGGCGGCCTGCAATTCGGCGACGAACAGGGCCGCTGGCACGATGTCGAGCCCTGGCCCGGCACCCTGCTGGTCAATGTCGGCGACCTGCTGGCGCGCTGGACCAACGACCGCTGGCTGTCGGTGCCGCACCGGGTGGTGCCCGCGGACGGCCCCGCACCGGCGGCCGGGCACCGGCGTTCGGCCGCGCTGACCCACGGCGGCGACTTCGACGCGCTGGTCACCACCCTGCCCACCTGTGTGGGGGCCGACCGCCCCGACTACTACGAGCCGGTCACCATCGCGGGGCACATCGCCGCCAAGCTCGGCGGGAGGCGCTGGGAGCGCATCGTCGGCCCGCGCCCTGTGATCGCCCCGCTCGACACCTGAGGCGCGGCTGGCGCACCGCCACGGCCCGCGCCGGGAGCGGACGGGCGCCCGCGGGCGTCAGTCGGCCGGTTCCGCCGGTACGGTGCGGCGGCCCTGGCGGTCGAGCGAGACGGAGTCGACCGCCGCGTTGCCCAGCGCCCGGAAGTCGATATCGTGGCCCAGCCCGGGACGGGTGAGCGGGATGGGCGTGATGCCGTCGTGGGCGCGCACCGGCGGATCGGCGACATCGCGGACGGTGTGCCCGCCGGCTCCCGGCATCTCGCTGGGCAGGGTGATCCCGGGAAGCGACGCGAGGGCGACGATCGCGGCCCGGCCGATCCCGGATTCGGAGTCGGAACCGCACCAGAGGTCCCACCCGGCGTCGGCGGCGCGGTCGTGGGCGCGGCGCGCCGGGGTGAGCCCGCCCAGGTTCGCCACCCGCAGGTTCAGCGCACCGCCCGCTTCAAGGCGGATGGCATCGTCGAGCGCGGCCAGGGAGTCGACCGACGCGTTCAGCGCGACCGGCGTGCGCAGCTCGCGGTGCAGCCGGGCGTGGGCGGCGAGGTCGGGCGCCGCGAACGGCTGCTCGATGGCGAGCAGGCCGCGGCTGTCGAGGGCGCGGAGCCGGTCGAGGTCGGCGGGGTCCTCGGTGTAGCGCCCGCGGGCGTCGACCTGGAGTACCAGGAACGGGTAGCTCTCCTGGACGGCGCGGACGGCCTCGATGTCGTGGCCGGGCGCGATCTCCAGCCGGATGCGCCGGAACCCGCTGCCGACCTGCCGGTTGACCTCCTGAACCAGGGCGTCGAGCGTGTCCTGGCGGTGCACCGTGACCCCGGCGGTGACCGCGGTGCGCTCGCCGCCCAGGGAGTGGGCGAGCGGCGCCCCGCGCTGCTTGGACCAGAGGTCCCAGCAGGCGGAGTCGAGCCCGGCCGCGACGGGCGCGCACCAGGGCAGGCCGGCCCAGGCGAGTTCGGCCTCGGTGGGCCGGTGCCACGTGTGCGCCAGCAGGGCGGGGGCGTAGTGGTCGACGAGGAGGCGCCAGCGGTCGGGGTCGGCCATGGTGACCTCGCCCCAGCCGCTGATGCCGCGGTCGTCGGTGACGCGGACGAGGGCGTGCGGCTCACGGCGCGGCCGGCCCGCGGGATCGGCGCGGCGGGGCCGGGGATGGGCCGACGGCAGCCGGACCAGGGTCGCGTCGATGCTCGCGACCCGGGTGGCCGTCACCGGTTCGGTGGGTGGCACGCGCGCTCCAACTCGCTCGGGTGTGGGGTGGTCAAGGGTCGATCCCCTCCGATTCGAAGGTATCCGCTCGCCCCCGGCCCCACCACCGCCGGGCAGCGCCCTGTGGATACCGGGAGGCCGGGCATGACCGGGGACGCCGGCGGCGGGCCGGCGGGCGAGCGGACGGAGATCCGGCGGCCGGCGGCGCGTGTCGCGGGGCCGGCGGAGCGGGGCGCGGCGGCGGAGGCCGCCCCGGGACCGGGGACGGGCCCGTCCTCATTTCACCGCGGCGAACACCACGGAGCCGTGCAGGAGCGTCCGTTCGGCCGTGCCGAAGCGGGTCGCGAGCGCCTTCTCCACGGTCGACAGCTCCTCCTCGGCGAGGGCGAATCGGGTGGGCCGCCGGTGCCAGGCGACCACGGCCCGGCCCCCGCTGCGCAGCACCCGGTGCAGCTCGGCCATCCCGTCGTCCAGGCTCGGCCACATCGCCACCGTGTTGACCGACACCGCGAGGTCCGCACGGCCGTCGCCCACTCCCGTCGCCGCCGCGTCGCCGCGGTGGATGCGTACACGCCCGCTGCGCAGGGCCCGGGCGTTGCGCCGCCGCGCCATGGCGACCATCTCGTCCGAGGGGTCGACCGCGGTCACGGCCACCCCCGGGCGGCGCGCCAGCAGCTCGACCAGCACCCCGGGTCCGCACCCGACCTCCAGGACGCGGGTGCCCGCGCGGACGTCCAGCCAGTCCAGCAGCTCGGCGTTGCGGTCCCGGTTGGCGCGGGCCATGATCCGCCCGGCCAGCCGCCCGCTCAGGCCGCGCGGAAGGGCGAAGGGGTTGCGCCCCGGGGGCGCCCCCGTCCAGAGCCGCCGTGGTCCCACCGGCCACCCCCAAGGTCCGCACCTCCAGGGGCGTCTCGCCGAGCGCGATGTCGTCCCTGCACATGCGTTGTCCACTGCCCCGCAGAGCCCGGCTGACGCCCCCCTGCGCCCGCCGGATCGAAATCCGGCGCGGTCCGGTGGGCCGGCGCCGGGCGGGGGCGCCCTGCGTCCGCCCGGACCCGTCCCGCGGGCTCCGCGGCGCGGCCCGGCCATGCCGACGGCGCCCGCCCGGGAAGGCCCCGGACGGGCGCGGTGCCGTGGCCGCGCGCCCGGCCGTCTGCTCGGGCGCCGCCTGCCGCGCCCTATCCCGCGATCGCCTCGGCGACCGTGCGGTGCTTCAGGCCGTGCGCCTCCGCGACGGCCTCGTTGGTGAGGTCGCCGTCGAAGGTGTTGAGGCCCTGCGCCAGCGCCGGGTCCTCAGCCAGCGCCGCGCGCCAGCCCTTGCCGGCCAGCGCCACCGCGTAGCGCAGCGTGTCCTTGGTGAGGGCGTGGGTGGAGGTGTTGGGGACCGCGCCGGGCATGTTCGCCACGCAGTAGAACACGGTGTCGTGCACGTCGAAGGTGGGATCGGCGTGGGTGGTGGGCCGGGAGTCGGCGAAGCAGCCGCCCTGGTCGATGGCGATATCGACGAGCACCGCGCCCTTGCGCATCCGCGAGACCAGCTCGTTGGACACCAGCTTGGGCGCCTTGGCGCCGGGGATGAGCACCGCTCCGATCACGAGGTCGGACTCCAGGACGGCGCGTTCCAGCTCGAAGGCGTTGGAGGACACGGTCGCCACCCGGCCCGCGTAGAGGTCGTCGGCGTGGCGCAGCTTGCCCACGTTGAGGTCGAGCAGCGTCACATCGGCGCCCATGCCCACCGCGATGCGGGTGGCGCTGAGCCCCGAGACCCCGGCGCCGATCACGGTGACGCGCGCCGGCCGCACCCCGGGAACCCCGCCCATGAGCATGCCGCGGCCCCCGTTGGGGCGCTGGAGCGTGGCGGCGCCGACCTGCGGGGCGAGCCGCCCGGCGACCTCGGACATCGGGGCCAGCAGCGGCAGCGAGCCGTCGGGCAGCTGCACGGTCTCGTAGGCGACGGCGGTGACCTTGCGCTCCAGCAGCGCGTCCGTGCACTCACGCGAGGCCGCCAGGTGCAGGTAGGTGAACAGGGTCTGGCCTTCGCGCATCCGGTGGTACTCCTCGGCCACCGGTTCCTTGACCTTCAGGATCAGGTCGCCCTCGGCCCAGACGTCGTCGGCGGTGCCGAGGATGCTCGCGCCCGCGGCGGTGAACTCCTCGTCGGTGATCGACGAGCCGAGGCCGGCGCCGCGTTCGACGGCTACCGAGTGCCCGCGGGTCACCAGTTCGTGGACGCCTGCCGGGGTGATCGCCACCCGGTATTCGTGGTTCTTGACTTCTCGGGGCACACCGACGCGCACGGCGGTTCCCTCCTCGGCATCGTTGCGGCTACACCCTCACTGTGACGCGGAGGGGCGACCCCGGCCATCTCCAACATGGAAGCGAATCGGAGCCCATGTTGACAAAGTGTATCCACCCCTGGGGGTTCAGCCGCTGATGGGGAGCAAAGGGCCTCCGTCGGCGGTGTTCGGGCCCGGCCTCCCCGCGCCCTCCGCCCCGGTGCCGGCGGGGTCGGCGAACGCGGTGCGCCCCGCCACCCACGTCCCGGCCACCCGGCCGGTCAGGCGGCGCCCGGCATAGGGTCCCCCGCCGTGCTCGGGCACCGCCTGGACCGCGTCGGGGTCGAACGCCACGAGGTCGGCGTCGTGGCCGGGTGCGATCCGGCCCTTGCGCCGCAGCCCGACCAGCTCGGCCGGGGCCTGGGCGGTCCAGCGCGCGATGTCGTCCAGGCCGCACCCCCGGCGGGCGGCGGCCGTCCACAGCGCGGGCAGCAGCCACGCGATGGCCGCCACCCCGGTCCCCGGGCGGTGTCCCGACCCGATCGTGGTGATGGGGGAGTCGCCCTCGTCGCTCAGGACGCTCCACAGGGCGTTGCGGTTGGCGCTGGACCGCAGCGGGGGGCGGCAGCCGAAGGCGGGGGAGGCGTCGGGGACCTGTTCGGCGGGCAGGCACAGGTAGTGGGGGCAGGTCTGCGCGGTGACGGGGATGCCGATCGCCTGCGCCGCCGCGAGGATCGCGGCGCACTCGGCGGCGGTGAACGGGGCGACGTGGGTCCGGGCCCCGGTCACCCGCGCCGCGGCGATGATGCGCTCCAGCCCCCTGCGCTCGGCCCGCGGCGGGCGCGACACCAGCAGCGCGGCGTTGCCGGCGCGCGCGGGCTCGCTCAGCTCGCCGGCGTCCTCGGCGTGCACGAACAGCGGGACCTGCATGGCCGCGAGTTCGACCATGGCCTTGCGCAGCCGGGAATCGCCGACGGGCCCCACATCGGGCGCGCCGCCATCGGACAGCGAGCAGTGGAACCCCACCACCCCCGCCGAGCGCAGGTCGGCGAGGTCGGCGGGGGTGCTGTGCGGCCCGATCCCGCCGAGGAAGGCGACGTGCACACCGTTGTCCGCCGCCGCGGCCACGTGGCCGTTGAGCGCGTGCACCCCGGTGACCGCCGGGCGCGCGGGGGCGGGCGTGACGACCAGGGTGGTCACCCCGCCGCGCACGGCCGCCGCGGACGTGCGCGCGTAGCCCTCGCGCAGCTGCTGCCCCGGGGCCTGCACGGCGACGTCGGTGTCCACGCAGCCGGGGAGCAGCGCCACCGGGCCCAGATCGGTCTCGCCGCCACCGGTCAGCGGGGCGTCGTAGTCGGCCACGGCGGTGATACGCCCGCCGCGGATCCCGACCGCACCGGGCCGGACCCCGCCGGGGGTGACCACGCGCCGCGACCGGATGACGCTGTCGTACTGGGGCATCGCATCCCCTTCGTAGTCCAATGACCCTTTTCACGCACGCAGGGCGCAAATGACGAACAATGTGGCGGTCTGAGCATCGCCACACCTCCGGAAACCGCGTGTCGACCGCTCGACGGTATCGCGATCCGGGGGGCGAACCGCTATCGTCGTCACCGCACAGCCCGGATGAGCTGCGGAGATCAAGGTCCCTCCCAGAGTTTCCGATGAATTGCGGAGAACTTTCCCGAGTGGGCACCGATTATCGCCATGATGTGCCGCCGGATCATCGAAACCCGGATATTCGGAGGACCGCCATGCGACTGCCCCCTGCCCGTTACGTGGTTCCCCTAGCGGCGGCCACAGCGGCCGGCCTGGGCCTGACCGGGCTGCTGTGGGCGTCCGGCACCGTGGATGCGGCGGTCGCGCTGCAACTGGTCGTGTCGGTCCTGACAGCGGCGGCCGTGGCGGCCGCGGCGGTGTCCGTGCGCAGGCAGGGCATCCAGCTCCGCCGCCTGCGGGACGACCTCGCGGACCTCGCCACGGGCCAGTCCGCACTCCTGGACCGGGTCGAGACCGGCCTCGACACCCTCGGCGGCCTCAGCGAGCTGCCCAAGTCGCTGCGCGGCGTCCGCGCCGACCAGAAGGACCGGTTCGAGCGGCTGACCGCCCACGTCACCGCCCAAGGGCGGGCCGACTACGAGCAGCAGGTCGCCTGGCAGGAACTGCGCGACTACCTGAAGCCGGGCCCGTTCATGCCCGCCCTGCGCGACTGGGCGGCGTCGCCCGACATCCTGCGGCTGCTCGTCGAGCAGATCCGCGACCGCGCCCCCAAACTCGTCGTGGAGTGCGGCAGCGGCGCGTCCAGCGTGTGGCTGGGCTACGCGCTGCGCCGCGCGGGCTCCGGGCGGCTCGTGGCCATCGAGCACGACGAGCGCTACGCCGCCCTCAGCCGCGACCTGGTCGCCGCCCACGGGCTGTCCGACATCGTGGAGGTCCGGCTGGCCCCACTGCGCGACTGGTCGCCCCAGGGCGACGGCACCGACGCGCAGCGCTGGTACGACGTCGACGCGCTGGCCGACCTGAAGGGCATCGACCTGCTGTTCGTCGACGGCCCGCCCGCCCGTACCGGCCCGCAGGCGCGCTACCCCGCCGTGCCCGTCCTGCTGCCGCGCTGCTCCACCGACGCGGTCGTCGTCATCGACGACACCATCCGCACCGACGAGCAGGAGATCGGCGACCGGTGGGTCGCCGAGCACCCCGACCTGCGCCGCGTGCGCCGGGTGGCGCTGGAGAAGGGGGCCGACGTGTTCACCCTGTCCTCCCCGGAGGACCCCACGGACTGACCGCGGAGGCGTTCGCGCGCCGCCCCGGGCGGCCGTCCGCGCGAGTGCGGCGGCGCCCGGATCCGCGGTGCGGCGGACGGATCCCGGGAGGACTCCTGGAGGCGTGTCCAAGCCGTTGACCTGCGGGGCGGTGGGGTCTGCACCGCCCCGTCCGCGCTTTGCGCACGGTGGGTCCGACGCGCTGTAGTAGTAGGCTTACCCTGGTTCGAGGTGGTGTCCGCGTGGATCTGGCAGGCCTGCTCACCGGCGACTCCGTCGCCGCGCTCGGCCCCTGGCTGTGGGGCGGTTTCGGGCTGCTGGTGGGCGCGGCCACCGCTGTGGTGGTGATCCGTCGCCGCCACTGACCGGAGGGCGTTGCCCCGGCGCTGATTCGGCCTCATGGACTCCTCGTCCGTGGACCGACCGAAAAGCCGCCGTCGAGCCGCGCCCTGTCGAATTCGACGACGACGGAGTGGCACCGCGTGGCTCCCCCAGTGAACCGCGAGACCTCGACCGCAGCGCGCGGCGGGACCGACACCACGATCATCATCGGTGTGGCGGCGACCGCCGTCACCCTGATCGCGCTGATCATCGCGCTGGTCACCGGTGGCGCCGTGACCGCGCAGGTCATCCCCGGCCTGCCCGACGCCGGGCCCCTCACCCGCTGGGGCCTGCCGGTCGCCCGGACCGTCATGGACGTCGCCGGCGCGCTCACCGTCGGCCTGCTGCTGCTCGCCGCGTTCCTGCTGCCTTCCGACAAGGGGATCCTGGGCGGCCAAGCCCGCGGGTATGTGCGGGCGGCATCGTGGGCGGCGCTCGTTTGGGCCGCCACCGCCGGGGTCACCCTGGTCTTCCAGCTCTCCGACCTGCTCGGGCTGCCCCCGGGCGAGGTCATCGGCGACCAGCTGACGAGCTACGCCGGGTCGGTCGCGCAGGGCATCGGCCTGATGTTCGTCATCCTGTTCGCCACCGCGGTCGCCCTGTTCGGGCGCACCGTCGAGACCGCGGCGGGGGCCGTCGGCCTGGTGGCGACCGGCCTCGCCGGCGTCGTGCCGCCCGCGCTGACCGGGCACTCCGCTTCCTCCGGCGCCCACGAGCTCGCCACCACCGGGCTGGCCCTGCACGTCCTGGCCATCTCCGTGTGGGTGGGCGGGCTGGCCGCCGTGACCTTCCACGGCCTGCGCGCCAACGGCGAGCACACCGCGATCGCGGCCGAGCGGTTCAGCCGGATCGCCCTGTGGGCCTACATCGGCGTCGCCATCGGCGGTACCGCCAGCGCGCTCAGCCGCCTCTACGACGTCACGGAGCTGTTCACCACCGAGTACGGCCGCATCATGGTGGCCAAGGCCGCGGTCTTCGCCGTCCTCGGCGTCATCGGCTGGCTGCACCGCCGCTCCACCATCCCGCGCATCCGCGAGTCCGAGGGCCGGCGGCTCTTCGCCCGCCTGGCCGGGGCGGAGATCGCGGTCATGGGCGCGGCCATGGGCCTGGCCACCGCGCTCAGCCGCACGGCGCCGCCCCCGCCGATCGACGGCACCGTCGACCCCGTCGCCGAACTGCTCGGCTTCCCCATGCCCCCGCCCATGACCGCCACGACCCTCGCCACCCTGTGGCGGCCCGACCTGTTCTTCATCATGGTCGTCGTGGTCCTCGGCGGGCTCTACGCCGCCGGGGTGGTGCGCCTGGTCCGGCGCGGCGACCGCTGGCCGTGGGGCCGCTGCGCGGCCTGGGCGGCGGGCCTGGCGACCATCGTCATCGCGCAGCTCAGCGGGGTCAGCACCTACTCGATGGTCCTCTTCAGCGTCCACATGGTCCAGCACATGGTGCTGTCCATGCTGACCCCGATCCTGCTCGTCCTCGGCGCCCCGGTGACCCTGGCCCTGCGCGCCCTCAAGCCCGCCGCCAGGCGCGGCGACCGCGGGCCGCGCGAATGGATCAGCGCGTTCCTGCAGAGCCGCTTCTCACACGTGGTCACCCACCCGGCGGTGGCCACCCCGCTCTTCGTCCTCAGCCCCTACGCGCTCTACTTCACGCCGCTGTACGCGGCGCTGATGAACGACCACCTGGGCCACCTGGTCATGGGCGTGCACTTCCTGGTGAGCGGGTTCCTGTTCTACTGGGTGATCGTGGGCGTCGACCCCGCCCAGCGCAGGGTCCCGCACCTGCTGCGCATCGTCCTGCTGCTGGTCACGATGGGCGTGCACGCGTTCTTCGGCATCACGATCATGATGCAGTCGGAGCCGCTGGCCATGGACTACTACGGGCAGTTCGTCGTCCCGTGGAGCGAGGGCGTGGCCGAAGACCAGTACATGGGCGGCGGGGTCGCCTGGGCGGTCGCCGAGATCCCCACCCTGCTGGTCATGATCGCCCTGGTCGTGCAGTGGTCGCGCGACGACGAGCGCACCGAGCGCCGGCGCGAGCGGCACAGCCGCCGCGGCGGGTCCGACGACGCCGACATGGACGACTACAACTCCTACCTCGCCGAACTCGACCGCAAAGCGAAGCAGCAAGGCTAGACCTCCGGCGCCCGCCGGGTCCAGAGGGCTGAGCCGAGAGCGGAATTCTCCAGCTCCGGGCGTAACCCCCTGGTGCCCGCGGGCGCGTTCGGGTTGGGTCGGCCCATGACCACATTTCGGTTCGGTGTCAATTTCGGCAACACGGAGATCGGCCGGTGGCCGGACTTCTGCCGGAGCAGTGAACGCCTGGGGTTCGACGTCATCCTGGCACCCGACCACCTCGGGGCGCCCTCGCCCTTCGCCATGCTGGGGGCCGCGGCGGTCGCCACCACCCGCGTGCGGCTGGGCACGCTGGTCGTCAACAACGAGTTCTGGAACCCGGCGGTCCTCGCCCGCGAGGCGGCGACCGTCGACCGGCTCTCCGGCGGACGGCTGGAACTGGGCCTGGGGGCCGGCCACATGAAGGCGGAGTTCGACCGGGCCGGCATCCCATGGCGCCCCCACGCCGAGCGCGTCGACCGGCTCGAAGGGGCCATCCGGGAGCTCGACACGCTCTTCGCCGAGGACGGCCAGCAGCCGCTGCCGCGGCAGGTGCCGCGGCCGCCGCTGCTGATCGGCGCGCACGGCGAGCGCACGCTCGCCCTCGCCGCGCGGCACGCCGACATCATCGGGTTCGGCGGCCTCACCCAACTCAAAGGGCGGCGCATGGGCGAGTTCGGCGTCGCCGGACCGGAGGAGACCCTGCAACGGGCCGACTTCGTGCGTGAGCGCGCCGGCTCGCGCGCCGCGCACCTGGAGTTCAACGTCCTCGTCCAAGGCGTCTTCCTCACCGACGACGCCGAGAAGAAGGCGGCGGAACTGGCCGTCAAGCTCGCCGACAGCGGGCTCGGCACCGTCCGGTCCGTCCTGGACAGTCCCTACCTGCTGGTGGGTACGGCCGAGGAGATCGCGGCGGAGATCATCGCCAACCGCGACCGCTACGGCTTCGGCTACGTGTGCACCCACGGCCCCTATCGCGACGCCCTGGCCGAGGTCATCCCGCTGGTCCGCCGCAAAGCGGGCGAGGAGCCGGACCCTCCGGAGCCCGTCGACCGGCCCCGCGGCGCGGACACGCTCCCCGGCACAGCGGACACCTGAGCCGCCGGCCCGCCCCCGCCGCGCAAGGGACGCGGCGGGTCAGAGCCACCACCCGGCGAACACCGCGTCCGCGACCAGCACGAGCGCGCCGCCCAGGACCACGACGGCCAGCGCCGCCACGGCCGCGGCGTGCGGGCTTGTGCGAATCGCGCCGTTGCGGTGTCGCTGCCGCGGCTCCGGATCAGGCCGCGTTCGCGGCCAGGGCCAGCCCCGCGTCGAGCGCGCCGAGGGCGGCGCAGATGATCAGGCCGCCGAGCAGCGTCGCCGGGGTGAGCCGGAGGGGAGCGGGGCGGTCGAGGCCCCGCGCGGCGGCCGCGCGCCGCAGCGCCAGCGGGATCAGGGCGACGTTCGTGGCGTAGACGATCGCCACCACGCAGAACGCCACCAGGAGCGCCCGCCCGAAACCGGCCGAGGGGTCGGCGGCCAGCAGGTTCAGCGCCGCGATCGAGGGGACCATCAGCAGCAGGACGACCGCGACCGCTCCGAACAGGATCCGCACGGGGCGGCCGGCATTGCGGCCGGAGGCGATGAGCAGCAGCCCGATCAGGGCCGCCATCATGACGGCGCCGGCGATGCCGAACGCGACGATGTTGACCAGGGAATTCACCCCGACATTCTGTCATCGGACGGCCGGCGGTCCGGCCGGTGCCGATGCCGCCGCGGCACCGGCCGACCGCTCGGAATCGCGGTGCGGACGCCTCTGACGTGCCGCGACCACCATCCGTCACCGGACCAACGCCACCCGCCTCGGGGTGGAGGTGAAGCGGATCGCACCCAGGGCGCGTGCCTTCGCGCGGTCCAGCAGCTCCAGCGAGCGTGCGCCGCGCAGCACCGCGCCGGGGCCGCTGCCGCAGGCCGACAGCAGCCGCGTCCACCGTCGGCTGTGCGTGCGGTGGCTGTAGGCCGTGACACGGCGTCCGCGCTCGATCTGGCTGCGCAGGGCCTCATCGGGCGCGACGTCGATCAGCACCAGGTGCACCTCCACGCTCGCCCGGCGGCAGTGCCAGCCCAGCAGCCTGCGCACCGCGCGCCGGGTCCCGGTCTCGTGCACGATGACCGGGTCGCCGGTGCGCAGAGCGGCGACGACGCGCGCGTAGTGCAGGACGTGCACCACCCACCGCCACCACGGGTAGGGGACCAGGCGCAGCGCCGGAGTGAGGCGGTTGCGCGACTGCTGCGAATCCACCACGCGCACGCCTTCGCGCGTCCGTACGGTCCCGGTCTCGGTGCCGTCGAGCCCGTACAGCCGGTTCAGCAGCGTGCTCTTGCCCGCCCCCGGCACACCGCCCAGCAGCACGAGCGAACGGGCCGGGTAGTGCAGTACGGGCGGGGGCACCGCCGCCGGACGGGGTGGGGCCGCCGCCTCGCGGGCCGGGGCCGTCCGCGGCCCGGCGGGAGGGGGCGGACCGGTGGAGGACGGTCGGCTGCGGGGGTGGTGGCCGTGGCGGTCGAAGGCGGCGGATGGAGCGTCGGGCCCGGAGGGGGGCCGGACGCCGGTGTCAGCCACGGCGTCGGTTCTGACGTCGGAACACGTGGAGCACTCCAATGCACCGGCTCTTCGCGGCGTCCGCGCCTGCGGGGCGGCGGCGGGGACGAGGGAAAGGGTCATGTCCGTGTTCTGCGCCTTCCGGATAAGTGCCGTCTAAGGACAACCGGGACCGGTGGTGAGAAGTTCCGGAATCACGGCCGATCCCACCCCGGGTCACCGCTGGGCCGGCGCCCGGCCCGGCGCGGCACGGTTTCTCCTGGTCATCGCGGTTTCCCATGGTCATCCAGGGTGGTGTCCGCCTGGGCGGCGGACGTACCTCACCGGCTATCCGGTCGAGCCGGATCCAATCGCCGCATGTCGTGCCGGGCGGGGCAGGGACCGTGGCGTGATGCCCGAGACCGGCCGGCGGGTGGGTGACGTGGCGGGGCCGGGGGACGCGGGCCGGATCCCGAGCGGGTGGGGCGGCGGCGCGGCGCGGGCGGGCGCCGCAGGTGGGGTGGGCGGTCGGGGTGGTGGCGGTCGGCCGTCCACTACCCGCGGCGGGGGAGGTTTCGGCCCTGAACGGCAGGTGTTCGGGTCGCGCTGGTCGGATGTGCGGGATCGGGCCCCTGCTCCGGATGGGCGGGGCGGCGGGGCCGTGCGCCGGACCTCGCCCGGGCCGGCCGGATCGGCCCGCCCGCCGGTGGCGGCGGGCGGTGTCCCCGCAGGCCCTGTTCTCTCGGATCGTTCCGGGATCGCGACCACGCCCCTCCTGTGCCTGCTCCATATGGCGGCACAGCGGGGCCCTGACGCCGCATCGCTGCGCCGATCGCGCTTGAACGGGACCAGGCTGAACTTCGCGGATCGTCGTGCGAGGCGGCGCCTGGACGGCCGCTCGCCTATCCGGAGGCATCCGAACAAGCGGGGCCTATCCGATCTGGGTCAGGGTCGATCCGGTCGGGGTCTTGCCGACCTTGAGGCGGGTGGTGATGCGGGAGCGGAGGTCGGCGACGTGGCTGACCACGCCGACCGCCCGGCCGCCGTCGCGGAGGTCGTCGAGCAGGCCGAGCACCTCCTCCAGCGCCTCTTCGTCCAGGCTGCCGAAGCCTTCGTCGACGAAGAGCGTGTGGATGTCGGCGCCGCCGGCCTCCGCTCCCGCGACATCGCCCAGGCCCAGTGCCAGCGCGAGCGACCCCGCGAAGGTCTCGCCGCCCGACAGCGTGGCGGGGTCGCGCTCCTGGCCGGTCCAGGCGTCGAGCACGCGCAACCCCAGCCCGCCGCCCGAGCGTGAGCGGTCGCCCGCCGACTTGTCGATCGTGTGCCGCAGTTCGTAGCGGCCGCTCCACATCTTGGCCAGCCGGTCGTTGGCCGCGGCCACGACGCGCTCCAACCGTGCCGCCAGTACATACGCCGACAGGCGCACGTTCTCGCGGTTGGCGGTCGACGTGCCGGACGCGAGCCGGGCCAGCCTCTCGGCGACGGCGTGCCGCTCGCGGGCCGGGCGTGAACCCGCCAGCCTGGAATCGAGTTCGGCGCGGAGGCCGGCGAGGCGCGCGGCGCGGCGGGTGAACCGGTCACGCCAGGCCAGCGCGTGTTCGGCGGCGGCCTCGGCGGTGCCGGCCACGCGGCGCAGCGCGTGGAGGTCCGGGGCGGGCCGCGCCGCCGCTGCCGCGAGCTCCGGATCGGCGAGCACCGCCCGCACGGCGGCGAGTTCGTCGTCATGGGCGCGGGCGCGCTCGCGGAGGCCGCGCACGATGTCGTCGCCGCGCTCCGCGGCCCACACGGACGCGGTGTGGGGGAACCCGGCCTCGCCGAGGGCCCGGCGCGCTTCGCGTTCGGCGCCCCGCAGCTCCTCGGCCGCGGCGGCGAGCCGGTCCAGGGACTCGCCCGCCGCGGCCAGGAGGTCGGCCTCGGCGGACAGCCGGGAGATCCGCGCGGCGAGGTCGGGGTCGGGCCCGCGGGCGGAGTCGAGGAGCCCGGTGAGCCGCTCGGCCTCGCTCTCGCGGGCGGCGCGCCGCTCGGTGATCTCGGCGAGGTCGGCGGTGAGCCGGGCCTCGCGGGTGCGCGCGTGGTCCAGGGCGGTGTCGAGCGCGTCCAGGCGTTGGGCGGCCCCGGCCGCCTGGGCGGCCGCGGTGTCGATGTCGTGCAGGGCCTGCTGCCGCCGCCCGGCGAGGGCCACGGCGTCGGCTTCGTCCAGCCCTTCGGCCGCGGCCCGTGCGGCGGCGAGCCGCTCGGTCAGGGACGTGACCGCGGTCTCGGCCAGGGTCCGCCGCTCGCCCGCGGATTCCGCGTGCAGACGTGCCCGTTCTTCGTCTTCGGGGGAGGGGCGGTCGCGGTCGCCCGGCGCGGGGCGGGGATGCTCGGCCGACCCGCACACGGGGCACGCCGCACCGTCGGCCAGCGCGGCCGCCAGTTCCGCGGCCATGCCCTCGATCCGGGCCCGCCGGAGGTCCTGGAGAGCGTCGACCGCCGCCTGGGCGGCATCGACCGCGGCGACGCGGTGCCGTTCGGCCGCCGCGAGTTCGCGGTTCAGCGACGCGTGGTCGCGCGCCGCCGCCACCGTCCGCCGGGCGAGTTCGAGCGCCGTGGCGGCGTGCTCGCGCGATCCGGCACGGGACCGCGCGTCCTCCAGTTCGGCGGCGAGCGCGGACCGCTGCGCGGGGAGTTCGGCGATGCGGCGCCGCTCGTGGTCGAGGTCCTCGCGCTTGGCGGCGATGGCGTCGTCGAGCGCCGCGATCTCGCGGCGCACGTCCCGGCGGCGGTCGGCGTCGCCGCGGAGGTGTTCGAGCCGCGCGACTTCATCGCGGCGCAGCCGCTCGGCCGACCGCAGACGCCCCCGCTCGGCGCCGGGGTCGTCCCCGGGGCCGGCCGCCGGGGGCGCGGCCGGACCGTGATCCCGCCCGGCGGCGGCGTGGGGCTCCGGGGCGGCCGCGGCCCGGTGGCCGGGCGATGGGGACGGGGAGTCGGATGCGGAGATGGGCGCTGCCGGGTGGTCGCGCGGTGGGGGCGCGGGGTCGGTGGGCAGGCCGTTGACGAGGTCCAGGTGCTCGGCGACCGCGAGTTCGGCCTTGGCGAGCTGGGTGCGGCGCTGGTCCTCGGTGCGCAGCAGCGGGACGACGGCCGCGGCCCGCCCGGCGGCGTCGAGCTCGGAGTCGAGCGCCGCCCGCTCCGCCGCGCGTGCGGAGAGCACCGTGTTCCGCTCAGCGGCGCCGGCGTGGCGGCGGCGGCGCTCGTCGAGGGCGCGGGCGGAGTCGACGGCGCGGCGCGCGTGGTCGCGGTCGGCGACGCGCTCAGCGGTGACCGTATCGGCGTCGGCGGCGGTCGCCGCCGCCAGGGACGCGAGTTCGGCGGCCCACGGGACGAGGTCGTCCAGCCCGCCACCGGCCGGCCGGGAGGCGCCGGCGACCTCGGCCACGAGGTCGGCGGTGGAGGAGACCGTGGCCTCGGCGGCGTTGGCCGCCGTTCGCAGCGTGCGGGCGTGCTCGCTCAGCCAGTCCTCGACGCGCGTGAACACGCCGGTGTTGAAGATGCGTTCGAGGGACTCGCGGCGGTCGGGCGCCTTGGCCCGCAGGAAACTGGCGAATTCGCCCTGGGGTAGCAGCACGATCTGGCTGAACTGGTCCAACGACAGCCCCAGGAGGTCGTCGACGATGAGCTGGGCGGCTTCGTCGATCCGGTTGGTCAGCCCGCGCCATGCGCCGTCGACCAGTTCGGAGACGACGACCTTCGCCTTCTCCTCCGTGGTGCCCGTGCCTCGCTTCTTGGGGCGGTTCCACGCCGGGGAGCGGGTGATCGACAGCCGCCGCCCGCGGATGGTGGCCTCCAGCACGACCTCGGGGCGCCGGTCGGGCGGGGCGTGGTTGCTGCGCGGCAAGGTGGTGGCCTTGCGGGCGCCGGGCAGATTTCCGTAGAGGGCGAAGCACACGGCGTCGAGCACGGAGGTCTTGCCCGCTCCCGTGGGGCCGTGGATGAGGAACAACCCGCCCGCGCCCAGGCGGTCGAAGTCGACGGTCTCCGTTCCGGCGAACGGCCCGAACGCCTGGACGGTCAGTGTGTGCAGTCGCATCAGCGCGTGGCCTCCCGGGTGCGGACGTCTTCGAAGGCCGAGCGCACCAGCCCGCGTTCGGCGTCGGTGGCGGGGGCGCCGCGCGCCCAGCCGACGAAGTCGAGCGCGAGGTCGGGCTCGGACCGGCCCGCGACCCGCTGGGACCAGGTGGAGTGGTCGGAATCGGGGCGGTGGTCGGGGTCGAAGTCCAGGGCGAGGGCGTGCGGGAAGCGCTCGCGCAGCCGGTCCATGGGCAGCTGCGGGCGCAGCGGGTCGGTGAGGGTGATCTGGAGCCAGTGCCCGGTGTAGCGCTCCCAGCCGGCCCCGTTGAGGAGGTCGTCGATGCGCCCGCGGATACGGGCGATGGGCCGGGGGACGGGGGCCTCGGCGAATTCGGCCGACGCCGGGCCCGACGCGCCCAGGTCCAGGATCCAGGACCCCTTGACGTGGCGTTCCTCGGAGAAGGAGTAGGCCAGCGGCGACCCCGAGTAGTACGCGGTCGGCGACATGGCCTGCCTGCCGTGCAGGTGGCCGAGCGCCACGTGGCCGACGCCGTCGAAGACGGACAGCGGGACGTGCGACGCCCCGCCCACGGAGATGTCGCGCTCGCTGTCGGAGGGCTCCGCGCCGCTGACGAAGGCGTGGGCCAGGACCACCGACCGCGTGCCGGCCGGGCGCCGCTCCAGGTCGGCGCGGACGAGGTCCATGGCGTGGCCGATCACCGCGGAGTGCCCGCGCTCGGTGAGGCCCCAGTGGTGGCGGGCGATCTCGGGTTCGAGGTAGGGGATGCCGTAGAAGGCCACCGGCCCGTGGCGGTCGTCGATGACGACCGGCGTGCCCACGCGGTCGAGCGAGCTGCGCAGGTGGATGCCCGCGGCGTCGATGAGGTCGGTGGCATAGCCCAGTCGCACCATGGAGTCGTGGTTGCCGCTGATCAGGACGGCCCGCGCCCCGGTGTCGCGGATGCGGCGCAGGGCGTCGTCGAAGAGCCGCACGGCGTCGAGCGGGGGCAGCGCGCGGTCGTAGAGGTCGCCGGCGACCAGCACGACGTCGATGCGCTCCGACCTGATGGTGGCGATGAGGTGGTCGATGAACGCCGCCTGCGCGCTGATCAGGTTTTCGCGGTGGAACGAGCGTCCCAGGTGCCAGTCGGAGGTGTGCAAGAGCCGCATGGTCCGGGAGGTTACTGGAGTCGGGCCGGTGCCCGCAGGGGTTGTCCACACGTGCCCGGCTTCGTCCGGTACCGACCGGGCCGGGGGGCGGCCGCGCCCGCCGCCCCACGGCCCGGAGTCAGGGGGCCGCTGCCGCCGGCGGGGTGCCGGCCGCGGCGGGCGCCGCGCCCGCCGCGGGTGCGTCCCCGGCGCCGCCGGGCGGGGCGTTGAGCTCGGTGAGCATGGCGGCGCTGAAGCCGAAGTAGTACGTGGCCACGAACCCGGCGATGTAGCCCGACAGGAGCCCGGCCGCGTAGACCGCGATGGCGAAGCCGATCCCCTGCTCGCCGTTCGTCAGCGGGAACAGCGCCCACCCGGAGGGACCGATGGCGGTGGACCCGGTGGTGTAGCCGAGCTGGGTGAGCAGCCCGACGACGGCGCCGCCGAACGCCCCGCCCACGCAGGCGGTGATGAACGGGCGCCCCAGCGGCAGCGAGACCCCGTAGATCAGCGGCTCGCCCACACCCAGCAGCCCGGCGGGCAGCGCCGAGCGGATCGTCCGGCGCATCGCCGCGTTGTGCTTCAGCCGCAGGTACACGGCGAGCGCCGCGCCCACCTGGCCGGCGCCGGCCATGGCGAGGATGGGCAGCAGCATGGTGTAGCCCGACTGCTCGATCAGAGTGGTGTGGATGGGGATCAGCGCCTGGTGCAGCCCGAGCATCACCAGCGGCAGGAACAGCCCGGCCAGGACGAACCCCGCGAACACCCCCGCGCTGCCCAGCAGCCGGTCGGCCGCCACGCCCACGCCCTCGGCGACGAAGCCCGCCACCGACATCAGCACCAGGAGCGTCACCAGCCCCGCTACGAGGACCGCGAAGGTCGGGACGATCAGCATGGCGATGGATTCGGGCGCCCACCGGGTGGCCCACCGCTCCAGGTAGGCGGCGAGGACGGCGGCGCCCATCGCCCCGAGCACCCCGCCCTGGTTGGGCGCGAGATCCTGGCCGAACAGCGTGAAAGGCACGTCGGCGACGCCGGGGTAGACGATGATCGCCGCCACCGCGCCGCCGACGATCGGGGTGCCGCCGAACTCCTTTGCCGCGTTGACGCCGACGAACACCGCGATGAGGCTCATGAACCCGGCGCTGATCGCCGACAGCAGCGGCAGGAAGGCCGCCAGCCCGGTCAGGCCGTAGCCGGTGGCCACGTTGGTGAGCACGCCGGTGATGCCCGCGATGATGCCGCACGCGATCAGCGCGGGGATGAGCGGCACGAAGATGTTGGCGATCCGGCGCAGCAGCAGCTTTCCGGGGGTGGCGTTGCGCCGCCTCTGCTCGGCCTTGAGCCGCGCGGCCTCCCCCGTGAGGGCGCCGCTCCCGGACCCGCCGGCGGGCCCGGCCGCCGCCCCGCCCGGACCGCCGGCCGGGGCCGCCGCCTCCCGGGCCTCGTCCACCAGGCGTCCGAACGCCGTGGCGACCTTGGCCACGGCCCCCGGGCCGAGCACGATCTGGTAGGTGTCGTCCTCGACCACGCCCAGTACCGCGTCGTGCGCCCGGATGTCGGCGTCGCGGACCAGCGAGGGGTCGGCGATCCCCAGCCGCAGCCGGCTGATGCAGTTGGCCACCGAGGTGACGTTGGCGGCGCCGCCGACCAGGGGGAGCAGGTTGGCCGCTGTTCTCTGGTGCTTGTCCGTGTTGTCGGTGCTGCCCGCGTTGTCCATGAGGGCTCCTCGGCGGTGGGTGGCCGGCGTCGCTCAGTCGCCGGAGAGTGCGGGGCCGGCCCCGTTGGGGGCCGCTTCGAGTGCGGCGCGCAGGTGCCCCCGTGCCTCGGCGAGCAGATCGGCGGCGTCGGCGGCGCCCACCCCGGAGAGGATCATCAGGATGGCGTCCTTGACCTCGCCGCCGGTGGCCGCGAGCGCCTTTTCGATCTGCGGTTCGGGCGCCCCGGTCGCGAGCGCGACGATGCGCCGCGAGCGCACCCGCAGCTTCTCGTTGGTCGAGCGCAGGTCGACCATGAGGTTCCCGTAGGTCTTGCCGAGCCGGATCATCGTGATGGTGGAGATCATGTTGAGGACCAGCTTCTGCGCCGTCCCCGCCTTGAGCCGGGTCGACCCGGAGACCAGCTCGGGCCCGGTCTCGATCTCCAGCGCGTGCTCGGCGGCGGCGCCCAGGGCGGAGCCCGCGTTGCAGGCCAGCCCGACCGTCAGCGCCCCCGCGGAGCGGGCGTGCTCGACGGCGGCCACGGCGTAGGGGGTGCGACCCGACGCCGAGATCCCCACCACCACGTCCTGGGGGCCGAGGCCGAGCGCGTCCAGGTCGGCGGCGGCCCGCGCGGCGTCGTCCTCGGCGCCCTCGACGGCGGTGCGTATGGCCTGTTCGCCGCCTGCGATCAAGCCGATGACCTGCTCGGGCGCGGTGTTGAACGTGGGCGGGCACTCACTGGCGTCCAAGACGCCCATGCGCCCCGCGGTTCCGGCGCCGGCGTAGACGAGCCGGCCGCCGCCGCCCATGCGCTCGGCTATGGCGTCGATGGCCGAGGCGATGGCGGGCAGCGCGGCGGAGATGGCCGCCGGGACCTCGGCGTCGCCCTCGTTCATGGTCCGCGCGAGGTCCAGGGTGGGCAGCCGGTCGATCTCGGCGTGGTCGGGCCGGCGTGCCTCGGTCGACAGCGTCTCCAACTGCCGGCGCAGCTCGGCGGAGGGGCCCTCGGTGGTGGTCATCAGGTGGCGCGTCCTCGTCGTCGGGGCCTGGGATGCGGCGGGCGGGCCACCGGGTTGGTTTTCTCCCGCGGTCCGCTCATACGGGAAGGTTATTTACCACGCGCCCCGCGCACCACCCCGGGGCGGCACCGCTCTTTCGCGCCTCGCCCGGTCCGACGGCGGGCCCGGCCGAGGGCGGGGCGCCGCGCCTGGGCGGGTCAGTCCCTGCGACGGGCCAGCGTGAGGCCGTCGCCGATCGGCAGCAGGACGACCTCCACGCGCGGGTCGGCCAGTGCGTGGTCGTTGAAGTCGCGGATGCCCTGGACCTGCGCCGACGTCACGTCGGGGTCGATGACCCGCCCGTGCGACAGGGTGTTGTCGACCAGCAGCGCGCCGCCCGGCCGGATGCGCGGCACCAGTGCGTCCCAGTAGCCGATGTAGCCCTCTTTGTCGGCGTCGATGAACGCCAGGTCGAACCGCGGCCCCTCCGGCAGCGCCCGCAGGGTCTCCAGTGCCGGGGCCAGCTTGAGCGTGATCTTCCCGGCGACCCCCGCGCGCTCCCAGTAGCGGCGGGCGACCGAGGTCCATTCCTCGCTGATGTCGCAGGCGAGCAGGGTGCCGTCGGCCGGCAGGCCGCGGGCCGTGCAGATCGCGGAGTAGCCGGTGAAGGTGCCGACCTCCACGGCGTCGCGGGCGCCGGAGAGCCGGGCCAGGAGGGTCATGAACGTGCCCTGCTCGGGACCGATCTGCATGCCCGCGCTGCGCGGGTACAGGCGCTCGGTCTCGGCGGCGAGGTCGGCGAGGACGTCGTCGACCGGGGCGCTGTGGGCCACGATGTAGTCGTTCAGTTCCGGGCTCAGGGACTCCGAGGTGCGCGTCACGGAGATCACCTTAACCCCGCGGGGCCTCCGGGGCCGGGCGCCGCCCGGTCCTGGAGGCCCCGGCCGGGGGTCAGGACTCCGGTATGAGCTCGGGCCAGGGGAACAGGTAGACGCTGTAGAGGATGATCCCGATCGTGAGCAGCGGGGTGACGACCTTGCGTTCGATCTTGCTGTCGGTCTTGAACCCCATGTTCTGGCCGAACCGGTACTTCCAGAACGGCCACAGCAGCGGCACGCCCATCTCGGTGACCATGTCGCCGATGAAGTGGAGCAGGCAGCCGAAGGCGACCGCCAGGCCCATCCACGTGTAGTTCACGTCGTTGGTGAACAGCGCCAGTGTGATCCCCGCTGTGACCAGCGCGTTGATGACCTCGGCCGCGGTCTTGTTCTTGTCCATGCCGAAGCCGAGCCCGTTGAAGGCGATGCCGATCAGCAGGAAGACGAAGATCTGTACGGCGAGATCGGACCACAGCGCGAGTGCCTGGGTCAGCGCCCCCATGAGCAGGGCGAACAGTAGCGAGTGCGTGCCGTTGCGGTGCCCGCCGAACAGCCAGTTGAACAGCGCCCCCAGGGTGCGGGTGACCACGCCGTAGGTGTTGGTGACGGTGGCGCTCTTGTGGTCGATGTCGGGGAGCAGCGCCGCCCCCGCACAGACCAGGCCGCCCGCGATGATCTCGCCGGACCCCAGGTCGAAGCCGACCCCGAAGAACTCTGTTCCCTGGAGGAGCGGAACGACCGCCATCCATCCGACCACGCCGCTGAGCGCGTGTGAGTGCCCCATCATGGCCGGAACCGTAGCGGTAGCGGCGATTCCTGGCGAATCATCCCGGGTTTCGGAGCGGAGTTAATACCCGCTCCGGTGCATCTCGGGGTGGCGCCGACGATCCGCCCGGAACATCGTAAACAATGCGTGACAGGGAAGGTGTAGCTCGTTGACGCTCTTCCGTCCACGCTGGTAAACAACCAACACACCGACGGTCGGACTTCCCGTCCCCCACTGAAACCAAGGGGTTGGACTCACGTATGGCCACCAATTTGCCGGACCCCCCGAGACCCGGATCGCGCAGATCCCGGGCCTCCCGCCGGTTGCTCTCGGTCACCGCCGCCGCCATGGCCCTCGCCACCGCGGCGCTGCCCTCCGCGGCCGCCGGCGCCGACGAGGGGTCCGGGAACACCCTGACCGTCGGCGTGTCCCAGCCGGTCGACTCCCTCAGCCCCTTCCTCGCCCAGCGCCTCATCAGCACCAGCCTCTTCCGCCTGAACTACGACTTCCTCACCAACTACGACCCCGCCACCAACGAGCCGATCCCCGGGCTCGCGGAGTCGTGGGAGACCTCCGACGACGGCCTCACCTGGACCTTCCAGATCCGCGATGACGCCCAGTGGAGCGACGGCGAGCCCCTCACCGCCGACGACATCGCCTGGACCTACACCACGATGATGGAGGACGACGCCGCCGCCACCGCCAACGGCAACTTCGTCGCCAACTTCGAGAGCGCCACCGCCACCGACGACACCACCCTCGAAATCGTCCTCTCCGAGCCGCAGGCCACCATGCTCGCGCTCGACATCCCCATCGTCCCCCGCCACGTCTGGGAGGACGTCGAGGACTTCGGCGAGTTCAACAACGACCAGGACTTCCCGATCGTCGGCAGCGGGCCCTTCACCATCACCGGCTACGAGCCCAACCAGTCGGTGACCCTCGAGGCCAACGACGACTACTGGCGCGACCCTCCCCAGTTCGACCGCGTCGTCTTCACGACCATGCCCGAACAGGACGCCCAGGTCGAGGCGCTGCGCAGCGGCGAGGTCTCCCTCATCAGCGGCCTCACCCCCGCCCAGGCCGACGCCCTCGGGAACGAGGACGGCATCACCGTCAACAACGCCACCGGCAAGCGGTTCCAGGCGTTCACCATCAACCCCGGCGCCGAGACCCAGGACGGCGAGGCGTTCGGCGACGGCCACCCCGCCCTCCAGGACCGTGTCCTGCGCCAGGCCATCATGCGGGCGATCGACAAGGACGAGATCGTCGAGAACGTCTACGGCGGCTACGCCGAGCCCGCCGAGGGCTACATCCCCGCGCGCTACCCCGACTACGCGTGGGCCCCCGAGGGCGACCAGCGCCTCGACTTCGACGTCGACGCCGCCAACGACATGCTCGACGACGCCGGCTACGAAATGGGCGACGACGGCGTGCGCACCTCGCCCGACGGCGACCGGCTCGAACTGCGCTTCCACGTCCACAACGACCGGCCCGACTACGTCAGCATCGGACAGGTCCTCACCGAGCGCCTGGCCGCCATCGGCATCGAGATCGACAACCAGACGGTCGACCCCGGCGTGCTCAGCGACGCCCTGCACAGCGGCGAGTACGACCTCATCATGACCGGCTGGAGCGTCAACCCCGACCCCGACTACGTGCTCGGCATCCACACCTGCGACGCCCTGCCGGAAGAGCCCGGCACCATGCGCAGCGACGCCTACTTCTGCAACGAGGAGTACGACGAGCTCTACGCCGAGCAGCTGGCCGCCTACGACGACCCGCGGGCGCGCGCCGAGATCGTCAAGGACATGCAGGCCATCCTCTACGAAGAGGCCGTGGTCAACGTCCTGACCTACTCCAACACGCTGGAGGCCTACCGCTCCGACCAGATCTCCTCGATCCAGGTCCAGCCCGACCCCGGCGGCAACATCTGGGGCCAGGACGGCCACTGGAGCTTCACCTCGGCCACGCCGGCCGGGGCGGGCGCCGGCGCCGGATCGGGCCCGTCCACGGGGGTGATCGCCGGCGTCGCGGCGGTGGTCGTGGTGGCGGTCGCGGGCGGTGCCTTCTACTTCTGGCGCAGGTCGAAGACCTCCGAAGATCGAGAGTGATGCCTTGACCGCTCCGCACGACGAGGCCCCTGCGGCGGCCACCCCGGGCACCGGTCCCGGGGGCGGCCGCCGCGGCGCGGCACGAAGAACCCTCCGCTACCTGGGCGGGCGGCTGCTCACGGCGGCCGTGTCCCTGGTCGCGGTGATGGTCACCAGCTTCTTCCTGTTCCGCATCCTGCCCGGCGACCCCGTCACCGCGCTCACCCAGGGCCGCGCGGTCAGCCCCGAGCAGCTGGAGAACATGCGCCGCGACTTCGGCCTCGACCAGCCGCTGCCGCAGCAGTTCCTCGACTACTGCCTGGGCCTGCTCCGGTTCGACTTCGGCATGAGCTACCAGTACCGCGTCCCGGTGGCCGAGCTGATCGCCGAGCGCATCGGCCCCACCGTGCTGCTGGCCGGCACCGGGACCCTCATCGCCGCGGTCATCGGGCTGCTGCTGGGCACCGGCTCGGCCTGGCGGCGCGGATCGGCCATGGACCGGGTCAACACCGGGGTCGCGCTGACCATGTGGTCGGTGCCGTCGTTCTGGCTGGGCCTCATCCTCATCGTCGTGTTCGCATCGGGCACCGGGCTCTTTCCCACCAGCGGCATGATGACCCCCGGGGTCACCGGCACCTTCGCCGTGGCCCTCGACGTCGCCCACCACATGGTGCTGCCGGTCGCGACCATGGTCGCCGTCACCTACGCGCAGTACATGATGATCATGCGGTCGTCGCTGCTCGACGAGATGGGGTCGGACTACCTGACCACCGCCCGCGCCAAGGGGCTGCGCGACGCCCTGGTCCTGCGCCGCCACGCCGCGCCCAACGCGCTGCTGCCCACCGTCACCCTGATCTTCCTGAACCTGGGCCGCGTAGTGGCCGGGGTCATCCTGGTCGAGACCGTGTTCGCCTGGCCCGGGCTCGGCTCCCTGTTCTACTCCGGCCTGGGGGTCCCCGACCTGCCGACCGTGCAGGCCCTGTTCGTCGTCTTCGCGGGCGCGGTGATCCTGATGAACCTGCTGGCCGACCTGGTGTACCCCCTGCTGGACCCGAGGGTGCGCGTATGAGCGCGACCATGAGCCGGACGGAGCGGCCTGTGACGAGGACTGCGGCGGCTCCGGGAGGCGACGCCTCCCGGCGTCCCGGATACGAGCGGGGAGGAACGCCATGACCGCCCCGGAGCTTCCGCGCGACGGCGACGGCGACTCGGCCGCGCCGGCCGGCACCGTCCCCGCCCAGGGGGCCGAACCCGTCCACGAGCCCGCCGCACCGTCGCCGCCGCCACCGCCGCCCGCCTCCCGCCGGGCCCTGCTGTGGGAGCGGCGCCGCCGCGCCCTGACCGGGTTCCGGCGCGAGTACGCCCGCAACCGCGCTGGAATGTTCGGATTCGGCGCCCTGCTGCTGTTCGTGGTGGTCGCCCTCGCCGCACCGCTGTTCATCGACCCCGCCGGCCTCACCGTCACCGGCGCCCCCGGCGGGCGCTTCGAGCCGCCCAGCGCCCAGTACCCGCTGGGCACCGACGCCTTCGGCCGCTCGGTCCTGGACCTGGTCATCTGGGGTGCGCGGATCTCGCTCACCGTGGGGTTCCTCGCCACGTTCGTCTGCGTGGCGCTGGGCACCCTGGTCGGCATCGTGGCCGGGCACTTCGGCGGCGTGTGGTCCAACGTCCTGATGCGCGTCACCGACTGGTTCGTGGTGCTGCCCACGCTCGTCATGGCGGTCGCCCTGGCCGCGGTCATGAGCCGCAGCACGCTGACCATCATCATCGCCATCGGGGTCACCTGCTGGCCGACCACCGCCCGCCTGGTGCGCGCGCAGACCATCGCGGTCGAGGCCCGCCCCTACATCGAACGCGCGCGGGCTCTGGGCGGCGGGCACGCCCACGTCATGCTCCGGCACGTGCTGCCCAACGTCACCCCGGTCATCCTGGCCCAGACCACGCTGATCGTGGGCGAGTCGATCATCATGGAGTCGACCCTCGCCTTCCTCGGCCTGGGCGACCCGAGCACGATCTCCTGGGGCGGCATCCTCCAGGACGCCCGCACCGCGGGCGCCGTCAGCTCGGGCATCTGGTGGTACATGCTGCCCCCCGGCGTGGCCATCGCGGTCGTGGCCCTCGCGTTCACCCTGTGCGGGCGGGCGCTGGAAGGCGTGTTCAACCCGAGGCTGCGGGAGCGCCGGTGAACTATCTCGAAGTCAAGGACCTGCACGTCACCTACCGCACCGCCGGCGGCGAGGTCCCCGCTGTGCGCGGGGTGGGGTTCTCCGTCGAGCCGGGCCGCAAGCTCGGCGTCGCGGGGGAGTCCGGGTGCGGCAAGTCGACGGTGGCGCTCGCGCTGCTAAGGCTGCTGCCCTCCTCGGCCACCCTGAGCGGGGAGGTCCTGCTCGACGGCGAAGACGTGCTGACCATGCGGTGGGGCCGGCTGCGCGCGGTGCGCTGGGTCGGCGCGTCCATCGTCTTCCAGGGCGCCATGCACTCGCTCAACGCCGTGCGCCGCGTCGGCGACCAGATCGCCGAGCCCATCCTGCTGCACAACACCGCGACACCGGCCGAGGCCACCCGGCGCGTGGGCGAACTGCTGGAACACGTGGGCCTGCCCCGCTGGCGGGCGCGCAGCTTCCCCCACGAACTGTCCGGGGGCCAGCGCCAGCGCGTCATGATCGCCATGGCGCTCGCCTGCGAGCCGCGCCTGATCATCGCCGACGAGCCCACCACGGCCCTGGACGTCATGATCCAGGCGCAGATCCTGCGCCTCATCGACCGGCTGGTCGGCGAGCAGGGCATCAGCATGATGATGATCAGCCACGACCTGTCGGTCCTCGCCGACACCTGCGACCGGCTGGCCATCATGTACGCCGGGCGCATCGTCGAGGAGGGGCCCGCCCACACGGTGTTCGCCGGAGCCCGCCACCCCTATGGCGGGGCGCTGAGCGCGGCCTTCCCGCGCATCGGCGACCCCGCGTCGCGGCGCGCCCCCAGCGGGCTCGCCGGCGACCCGCCCGACCCCGCGGCCCTGCCGGGCGGATGCTCCTTCCGCCCCCGCTGCGCGGTGGCCCAGGACCGCTGCGGCGATGTCGACCCGGTGCTGTGGCCCGCGGGGCCCGATCGCGCCGCCGCCTGCGTGCGGGTGCTGACCGACGAGCAGGCCGCCGAGGCGGGGGTCCCCGTGGCCGCCGCCCCCGCGACCCCCGAGAAGGAGACCTCCGCATGACAGCCCTGGAGACCGCCGGGCAGGGTCCGCCCGCCGCCGCGACGCCCGTGCTCAGCGCGGCCGACCTCTACGTCCGGTTCAAGGGCCGGGGCGGGCGCGGTACCGCCCGCGCGGTCGACGGTGTCGACCTCGACGTGCGGCGGGGCGAGATCGTCGCCCTCGTGGGCGAGTCCGGCTGCGGGAAGACGACCCTGGCCCGCACCCTCTTGGGGCTGGAGAAGGCGTCCTCGGGCCGGGTGGCGTTCGAGGGCGAGCCGCTGACGTACACGTCGCGGCGGCTGAAGGCGTTCCGCAAGCGGGTGCAGCTCGTCCTCCAGGACCCCAGCGGCTCCCTCAACCCGCGCCACACCGTCTACGACGCCGTGGCCGAGGGCCTGCGCATCCACGAGGGCGCTGCGGCCGACGAGGAGCGGCGCGTCGCCGAGGCCCTCGCGCGCGCCGGGCTGCGCCCGCCGGAGCGCTACTTCCTGCGCTACCCGCACGAGCTGTCGGGCGGGCAGCGCCAGCGCGTCGTCATCGCGGGAGCGCTGGTCCTGGAGCCCGAGGTGATCATCGCCGACGAGCCGGTGGCCTCCCTGGACGCGTCGGTGCGCGGGGAGATCCTGCAACTGCTGCTGCGGCTGCGCGACGACCTGGGGCTGTCGGCGCTGGTGGTCACCCACGACCTCGGCCTGGCGTGGAACATCGCCGACCGCGTCGCGGTGATGTACCTGGGCCGCGTGGTCGAGGCCGGCACGGTCGAGGAGGTGCTGGGGGCGCCCCGGCACCCCTACACGCGGGCGCTGCTGTCGGTGCTGCCCGACGCCGACGCCGGCGAGCCGGTGGTCCTCACGGGCGAGCCGCCGGACCCGACCCACATCCCCGGCGGCTGCCGGTTCCACGCGCGCTGCCAGGTCCTCGCATCGGGAGAGGCGGAGCAGGCCGGGGTGGCCGGGCGCTGCCGCACGGCGGACCCCGGGATCCTGCCCGCCGACGACACCCACCGCGCCGCCTGCCACTGGGCCAGGGCACAGGCACCGCAGGCGTAGCCCCCTCCTCGCCGCCCGCCTCCGGGCGGCCGACGGGGTCACGGGGTGCCGGGCCCGGCATCGTCGAACCGGTGCCGGGTGGCCTCGATGCGGTCGAGGTGGGTCCGGGTCCAGGCGCACACGCCGTCGATGACCGAGCGCATCTCCGTTCCGGCCGGGGTGAGGGCGTAGTCCACGCGGGGCGGCACCACAGGGTGCACCGTCCGCTCGACCAGGCCGTCGCGTTCGAGGGCGCGCAGGGTCCGGGTGAGCATCTTGTGGCTGATGCCGTCGAGGAGCGCCCGCAGTTCGGTGAACCGCAGGGTTCCGTTGCCGAGGGCGTAGACCACCGGGACCGCCCACCGGCCGGCGACGGTCGCGAAGACCTCGGTGGCCACGGTGTTGACATGCGCCACATCGGGGCCGCCGGGCGGGCCGCTGAGCTGTTCGGTCACCTCGGGGTTCCTCTCTCACCGGAAAGTTCCGTCTTCCCGGCCAACCGGCGCGCTCCTAGCGTTCTTCCGAGCCCGGGCGCCGGCCCGGCGACCACTGCGAGGGGAACGGCCGTGACGATCCTGAAGACCTACGCCCGCCTGTGGGCGGACGACCTCGACACCGCGCTGCCGCTGCTGCGGACGCTGACCGGGCGCGAGCCCGACCTGCGCCTGGGCTTCGAGGCGGTGGAACTCGCCGCGATCGGCGACTTCCTGGTCATCGCGGGGGCCCCGGAGGCCCGCGCCCGCTACGCGAACGCGTCGGCCACGGTCGTCGTGTCCGATCTGGACGGGGCGGCGCGCGACCTCGCGGCCGACGGCGGGGAGGTCACCGTGCCGGAGGCGGCGGGCCCGACCGGCCGCTTCCTGTACGCCCGCCACCGGGGCGGGCCCGAGGTCGAGTACGTGGAGTGGACCCCCGATCTGGTCCGCCGCATCGCCGACGGCGGCTGACCGGGCGGCCCCGCACCGGGTGCGGGGCCGCTGTGCCGGGCGGGCGCCGGTCAGGCGGCCTCGCGGATGCGCTCGCGGATCCACTGGCCGGACTCCTTCAGGGGCGCCTCGCCGGTCCAGGGTCCGTTGGCGTCGCAGACGCCCTCGTCGAAGACGGCGCCGCTGCGGAAGTCGTCGGAGAAGTTCCAGTTCACCCAACTGATCTGCCGCTCGGCCATGAGGTCGATGTAGCGCTGGGCCGAGGCGAAGTCGTGCGCGCCGTCACCGGTGGCCGACTGGGTGCCGAACTCGGTGACGAAGATCGGCAGCTCGTCGGCGGCGCGGTCCAGGGTGTCCAGGTAGGACTGGCCGTGGGAGGCCGCGTAGAAGTGGAAGGTGTACATCAGGTTGTCCGCGTCGACGGGGTCGGCGATGATCTCGCGCTCGTCGGAGCCGTCGGAGACCCCCAGCGACGACCAGCCGCGGGTGCCCACGAGCACAACGGAGTCGGGGTCCTCGGCGCGGATCACGGGGATGACCTGCTCGGCGTAGCCCTTGATGGAGCTCCAGCTCACGCCGTTGGGCTCGTTGGCGATCTCGTAGAGGACATTGGGATTGCCCGCGTGCTCGCGGGCGATCTCGGCGAAGAAGGTGCGGGCCGCGTCGAGGTTGTGGTTGGGGTCGCCGGGGGTGAGCATGTGCCAGTCGACGATGGCGTACAGGCCGCGTTCGGTGGCCTCGCCGATCAGCTCGTGGACCCGCTTGGTGAACCCTTCGGGATCGGTCTCGTAGCCGTCCTCCTGGATGTACATGGAGATGCGCAGGACGTCGGCGTTCCAGTCGCCGGCCAGGGCGTCGAGCGAGCCGTCGGTGAGGCAGTGGCCGTACCACTGGAGCCCGTGGCTGCTCATGCCCTGGAGCTGGACGGGTTCGCCGTCCTCGCCGCACAGCAGGGTGCCGCAGACGGCGAGCTGCCCGTTCTCGGCGACCGCGCTGCCGGCGGGCGCTGCGGCCGGGGCGGCCTGGTCGGACCCGGCGGCGACGGCGGTGGCGCCGGAACCGGGCGGTGCGGGCGGGGCGACGAGGGCCGCGGCCGCCAGGGCCAGGCCCAGCAGGGCGGCCGCCGCGGCGGGCAGGAGGCGTGCGTGGGGGAGGGTGCGGGGGAGGCGCGCCATCGTGTCTCCAGGGGGGTCGGGGCGCGGGCAGGGGGTGTGGGGAATGTGGGGGGAGTGGGGGAGAAGGCGGGGCCGGGGGATTCGGAAACGCTTTCCCGGCCATTGGTCCCGGACGGTAACGACACCTTCCCGTTGCGTCAATAGGGGCAACGGGCGGCAGCCGCGGCCGCCCGCCGCCCGGGTGCAGGTGGGACGCGCGGTGTGTGTTGTGGACAAGCTCTGCGGGGCGGGCGGTGATCGTGCACCATGGAGGGGTGGACGCCCAAGACGTATCCCTCCTCCGCGAACTCCTGGCCTCGACCTCGTGGGTCGGGCGCGCCGACGACCTCGGCCGCGCGCTGCGGCGCACCCGCGATCCCGGGGGGCTGCTCCTCGTCGGAACCCCTGACCACGAGCCCTGGCACCTCGCCGCGCACCTCGACGACGAAAGCCGCTACGCCGGCCTGCCGCAGCTGGCCCCGAGCCTGGTCCGCTGGAACCCGCCCCCCGACGCCCCCGCCCATCTGCGCATCGGCCTCGAACGCCTCGAGGACGCCCGGCGCGGCGAAACCCTTTTCGTGGTGAACTCCGAGGTCGAGGCGCCGGTGCCGCTGCTGGAACGGGTCGACGACGCCCGCCGCACCGGTGCCACGGTCCTCGCGCTCGACCACGGCGACCCCGAACTCGGCGCGCTCGCCCACGACTCCATCAGCCTCCTGCCCGAACGCTCGCCGCTGTCGTTCGAAGGGCTGCAACACCTGGTCAGCACGGCGGCCGGGCAGCCCGAAGGCCGCCGCAAGGCCGGGGTCCGCGACCGCCTGTCGCGTTTCCTCGACCTCGTCAGCGGCCCTCGCGTGCTCGACCACCAGGACAGCTACTGACCTCGCCGGCCCGGTCGCTCCACCGTGTCGCCCGCATGGTGCCGGGGGAGGTCAGTCGCGGTCCTGCTCGTCCCACGCCTCGTTGCGTTCGGCCACCGTGTGCAGCGCCTCGGCGGCCGTCTCCCGGTCGGGGTAGGGGCCCAGCCGGTACTTGTCGGGGCAACCGGGTCCCTGCTCGGGTCGGCTGTGCCTGAGGCAATACCACCACCGCCGGTCGCCGCCGGGCGTGATGTCCTCCCGGTCACTCATGGTCGACTCCCGCTGATTCGTTCCGGTTTCGACTGCCTGCACCCGGCTCCTACCCGCACCGCGTGCTCCCGACTCCGATCCGGCCGCAAGCCGTACGAACTACACTGCGACGACATGAGCACTCCGCTGGTTCCCGGGCGTATCTCGCCGCCTCGTTCGGTCCCCTCCCCCATCGCGCGCCCCGAATACGTGGGCCGCAAGCACCCGGTCGAGGGTGTGCTGGGCGACCTCCAGAGCCCCGAGACCATCGAGAACATGCGGGTGGCCGGCCGGATCGCCGCCCAGGCGCTGGCCGAGGTCGGCAAGCACGTCGTCCCCGGTGTCACCACCGATGAGCTCGACCGCATCGGCCACGAGTTCCTGGTCGACCACGGCGCCTACCCCAGCACCCTGGGGTACAAGGGGTACCCGAAGTCGCTGTGCGCCTCGCTCAACGAGGTCATCTGCCACGGCATCCCCGACGACACCGTCGTCGCCGACGGCGACATCGTCAACATCGACATCACCGCCTACATCCGCGGCGTCCACGGCGACACCAACGCCACCTTTCTCGCCGGCGACGTCGCCGAGGAGTCGCGGCTGCTGGTCGAACGCACCCACGAGGCCACCATGCGGGCCATCAAGGCATGCCGGCCCGGCCGCCAGATCAACGTCATCGGCCGCGTCATCGAGTCCTACGCCAAGCGCTTCGGCTACGGCGTGGTGCGCGACTTCACCGGCCACGGCGTGGGCCCGGAGTTCCACTCCGGCCTGGTCGTCCCGCACTACGACGACCCCCGCGCCACCACCGTCATGCAGCCCGGCATGACCTTCACCATCGAGCCCATGATCACCCTGGGCGGGGTCGCCTACGACATCTGGGACGACGGCTGGACCGCGGTCACGGCCGACCGCAGCCGCACCGCGCAGTTCGAGCACACCCTCGTCATCACCGACTCCGGCGCCGAGATCCTGACCCTGCCCTGACCCGGCGGCGCCGGCCCGCCCGCGGGCGGGCCGGGGTCCCCCGGACGAACCCGGCCGAACCCCATCTGACCGGGGCATTCCTGGCCTGACCTGGCCACCGCGCCACGCCGGTGGGATACCGCAGCCGGGGGTCCAACCGGTAGGGTCCATCCCGTGAAGATCCTTATCTCCGCCGACATGGAGGGGGCGACGGGGGTCACCTGGCCGGCCGACGTCGAGCCGGGGACCGAGCAGTGGCAGCGCTGCCGGTCGATGTTCACCTCCGACGTCAACGGCGCCATCGAGGGCTTCTTCGCCGGCGGCGCCGGCGAGGTCATGGTCAACGAGGCGCACGCGACCATGCGCAACCTGCTCCTGGAACACCTCGACGACCGCGCCGTGATGCTCACCGGCCGCCACAAGGACCTCTCGATGGTCGAGGGCGTCCAGAGCGGCGACGTCGACGCCATCGCCTTCGTGGGCTACCACTGCGGCGCCGGCGACGAAGGGGTGCTCGCCCACACCTACCTGCCCAACTCGATCACCGGGGTGTGGCTGAACGGCGAACCCGCCAGCGAGGGCCGGCTCAACTCCTTCGTGGTCGCCGAGTACGGGGTGCCCGTCGTGCTGGTCACCGGCGACGACCGCGCCTGCGCCGACGCCGCGGCCTACGCCCCCGATGCCCGCACCGTCGCCGTCAAGGACTACGTGTCGCGCTACGCCGCCGTCTGCCGCACACCGGCGCGCACCCGCGCCGACATCGCCGCGGCCGCGCAGGCGTCCATGGCGCTCGCGGGGCGCACGGAGCCGGTCCGGCACGGCCCCCTCACCGTCGAGGTGGAGGTCGACGCCGCCCACCTCGCGGGGGCCGCCGCAACGGCGCCGGGCGTCGAGCAGGTGGGGGAGCGGCGCGTCCGGTCCACATCGCCCGACGCCTATGAGATGATCCGCTGTTTCAAGACCGTCGCCACGCTCATCTCCTCCGCCGTGGAGTCGCGGTACGGATGACGCGGGCGGGCGGTGCGCGCGCCGTGCGCGGACCGCCGGCAACGGCAGAGCGGCCCCGGACCCGAACCGGGGCGGGCGTGTGCGGCGGGGGCGGCCACGACACCGGAACGGCAGGAACCAGGAACCTTGCGACGGGGCAACGAGGCAGACGAGGGGCGGCGGCCCGCGCCGCTGGAGACCGCCGACGACGAAGTCGTCCGGTTCACCTCCGACCTGATCCGCATCGACACCAGCAACCGCGGCGGGGGCGACTGCCGCGAGCGGCCCGCGGCCGAGTACGTCGCCGAGCGCCTCGCCGACGCCGGGCTCGAACCGCGGATCCTGGAATCGGCGCCCGGGCGGGCCAACGTCGTGGCCCGCATCAGCGGCACCGACCCCTCCGCTCCGGCGCTGCTCGTCCACGGCCACCTCGATGTCGTCCCGGCCGATCCCGCCGACTGGACGGTGCACCCGTTCTCCGGCGAGGTCCGCGACGGCCTGGTGTGGGGGCGCGGCGCCATCGACATGAAGAACACCGACGCCATGGTCCTGGCGCTGGCGCGCGACTGGGCCCGCACCGGCCGGGCGCCGCGGCGCGACATCGTCCTCGCCTTCACCGCCGACGAGGAGGACAGCGCCGTCCACGGCGCCGACTTCCTGGTCCGTCGCCACCCCGACCTGTTCGAGGGCTGCACCGAAGGCATCAGCGAATCCGGCGCCTACACCTTCCACGCCGCCGCTCCGGGGGGCGAGCGCGTGCGGCTCTACCCGGTGGGCGCCGGCGAGCGCGGGACGGCGTGGCTGCGGCTCACCGCGCGCGGGACCGCCGGGCACGGCTCCAAGGTCAACCGCGACAACGCCGTGAGCGCCCTGGCCGCGGCCGTCGCCCGGATCGACGCCCACCGCTGGCCCGTCCGGCTCACCCCGCTCACCCGCGCCGCGATCACCGAGGTGGCCGCGGCCATGGGGGTCAAGGTCGACCTCGACGCCCCGGAGTTCGACCCCGAGCGCGACCTCGACGCCCTGCTGGAGCGCCTGGGGACGGCGTCCGCCCTGCTGGCCTCCACCGTCCGCAACAGCGCCAACCCCACGATGCTCGACGCCGGGTACAAGGTCAACGTCATCCCCGGTACCGCCTCCGCCGGGGTCGACGGCCGCGTCCTGCCGGGGGCCGAGGACGAGTTCCGCACCACCATGGACGAGCTCACCGGGGACCGGGTCTCCTGGGGGTACCGGCACTCCTCCCCGGCGCTGATGGCGCCGGTGCAGTCGCCCACCTTCGCCGCCATGCGCGCCGCCCTGCTCGCCCACGATCCCGAGGCGCACGTGGTGCCCGTGTGCATGTCGGGCGGCACCGACGCCAAGCAGTTCTCCGAGCTCGGCATCGTCGGCTACGGCTTCTCCCCGCTGCGGCTGCCGCCGTCGCTGGACTACGCGGCGCTCTTCCACGGTGTCGACGAACGGGTGCCGGTCGACGCCCTGCGCTTCGGGCTGCGCGTCCTGGACCGCTTCCTGACCACCGTCGAATGAGCGGGACGGCCGATCACGGGTGCCGGCGCCCAACGGCGCGCATTCGTGGACCGGAACACGGAGTTTCGCCGGACCGAAATCGGAGAACACCGAACGGCGCGCGCCGCCGGGATAGGAGTACTTCCATGACCGCCGTAACGCCCGGACAGTGAGTACCCGGACACACCCGAGTTCCCCCGGACAGAAGGGCACCATGCGAACCCTCCCCTACGGCTCCTGGCCCTCACCGATCGACGCCGACGACGTCGCACGCCACGACGGCATGCCCAACTGGCCGTCCGCCATCGACGACGAGGTGTGGTGGACCGAACCGCGCCCCGCCGAGGGCGGGCGCGTGACCCTGTGCCGCACCCACCTGGGCGCGCCCGACCGCCGTCCCGAGACCGTGCTGCCCGCCCCGTGGAACGCCCGCAGCCGCGTGCACGAATACGGCGGCCGCCCCTTCCTGCCGGTGCACGGCGAGATGGGCGGCACCGCCGTGGTGTTCAGCGAGTACTCCGACCAGCGGCTCTACTTCTACGAGCCCGGTGTCACCCCCGCCCCGCTGCCCATCACCCCGGAACCCGCGATCGGCTCCGGCCTGCGCTACGTCGAACCCGTCCTCGGGCCCAACCGCGAGGTGTGGTGCGTGCGCGAGGAGCACCTCCCGGCCGACGAGGGAGACCCCGACGGCTCCGGTGCCGACGACGCCGAGGCCCGCCCGGTCGTGCGGCGGGCCATCGTCGCGGTACCGCTCGACGGAACGGCCGCCGCCGACCCCGGCGCCGTACGCGTGGTCGCCGGCGGCCACCACTTCCTCGCCTGCCCGCGGCTGTCCGAGGACGGCCGCCGGCTCTCCTGGATCGGCTGGGACCACCCCGCCATGCCCTGGGACTCCACGGTGCTCAACGTCGTGGACCTGTTCGAGAACGACAACGCCCGCGCCATAGCGGTGGGGGAGCCGCAGGTCGTCGCCGGCGGCCCTGGTGAAGCCGTCGTCCAGGCCGAATGGGGCACCGGCGCCACCCTGTTCTGCATCTCCGACCCCGACGGCTGGTGGAACCCCCACCAGATCACCGTCACCGGTGTCGACGCGCCCACCCAGCGCGCCGTGGCGCTGACCCGCAGGGAAGAGGAGTTCGGCGGCCCGCTGTGGCAGCTCGGCCAGCGCTGGATGGTGCCGCTGCAGGACGACCACCTCGTCCTCATCCACGGCCGGGCCACCACGTCGCTGGGCGTGCTGTCGCCCGATACCGGGGAGATCTTCGACTTCGACACGCCCCACACCGAGTGGTTCGGCAAGCTCACCCTCGCCGACCGCAGCGAACGCACCGTCGTCGGCGTCGCCGCCTCGCCCACCCTGCCGGCCGAGGTGGTCGCGGTCGACATCTACGAGGGGACGTGGCGGTCGCTGAGCCGGCCGCGGTCCGCCGATGCCTCGGCATCCTCCACCACGGCCGCCGACGGCCCGGTCTCCGGGTACCTGCCCCGGCCCGAGGCGCGCGTGTTCACCGGCGCGGGCGGCCGCGAGGTGCACGCCAACCTCTACCCGCCGCACAACCCCGACTACACGGGCGTCCCCGGCGAGCTGCCGCCCTACGTGGTGTGGGTGCACGGCGGGCCCACCAGCCGCGCGCCGATGCTGCACGACCTGGAGATCGCCTACTTCACCAGCCGCGGCATCGGCGTGGTGGACGTCAACTACGGCGGGTCCACCGGGTTCGGCCGCGCCTACCGCGAGCGGCTGCGCGAGAACTGGGGCGTGGTCGACGTCGAGGACAGCGTGGCCGCGGCCCAGGGCCTGGTCGCCGAAGGGCTGGCCGACCCGGGCCGCCTGGCCATCCGCGGCGGCAGCGCGGGCGGCTGGACCAGCGCCGCGGCGCTCGTCTTCACCGACGCCTTCCACTGCGGCACCATCCAGTACCCCATCGTGGACCTGGCCGGATGGCGCACCGGTGAGACCCACGACTTCGAATCCCGCTACCTGGAGAGCCTGGTCGGCCCCTGGCCGCAGGTCAAGGAGCGCTACGAGGAGCGCTCGCCGGTCAACCACGGCGACGCCGTGAGCGTCCCGTTCCTGCTGCTCCAGGGGCTGGAGGACGAGATCTGCCCGCCGATCCAGAGTGAGCGCTTCCTGGAGCGCATCCGCGGCAGAGGCGTGCCGCACGCCTACCTCACCTTCGAGGGCGAGCAGCACGGGTTCCGCCGCGAATCCACGATCCGCACCGCCCTCCAGGCCGAGCTGTCCCTGTACGCGCGCGTCTTCGGATTCGAGACCGACGCCCCGGCCCTGGAGCTCCGATCATGAACGACGCCCAAGGCGGCCGGGGCGGGCTGACCCGGCCGCCCCGGCTGGTGCCCGGCGACACGGTCTCGGTCGTCGCGCCGTGCAGCCCGGTCGACCCGGACCTGCTCGACGGCTCGATCGAGGTCCTGCGCGACTGGGGGCTGGAGGTCAAGGAGGGGGCCCACCTGCGCGACCGCCACCCGCTGTTCCCCTTCCTGTCCGGGATGGACACCGACCGCGCCGCCGACCTCCAGCAGGCGTGGCTCGACCCCGACACTACGGCCGTCCTGTGCGCCCGGGGCGGCAACGGGGCACACCGGACCGTCGACCTGCTCGACTTCGACGTCCTGCGCCGCCGCCCCGCCAAGGCGCTGGTGGGGTTCAGCGACGTCACGGCGCTGCACGAGGCGTTCGCCGTCGAACTGGGCGTGGCCACCCTGCACGGCCCGGTGCTGGCGTCGGGCTACTTCGTGGGTGACGACGCCGCGAACAAGGGGCTGCGCGCCACCCTGTTCGAACCGGAGTCGCAGATGGTGCTGGCGCCCGAGGGTGCGAGCACGCTCGTCGGCGGCACGGTCCGCGGCGTCACCATCGGGGGGAACCTCAGCCTGCTCAACGACGGCGTCGCCACCCCGCACAGCAGGGGATCGGCGGCGGGCGGCCTCCTGCTGCTGGAGGACGTCAACGAGGACATCTCGCGCATCGACCGCATGCTGACCCAGCTGCTGCGCAGCGGGTGGATGCACGGCGTCGCCGGGGTGCTGCTGGGGTCCTGGACCGACTGCGCGCCCGGGCCCGAGCTGATCCGCGAACTCATGCTGGAACGGCTCGCGCCCCTGGGGATCCCGGTGGTGTGGGAGTTCGGGTTCGGCCACCGCTTCGGGCAGGTCACCGTTCCGCTGGGTGCGGTGGCCACCCTCGACGCCGACGCGTGCACCCTCACCCTGGACGCCCCCGCGCTGCTGTGACGCGGACCGCGGTGTGACACGGCGGGGCCGGGCGCGCCGGGCAGGACCGGCGGCCCGGCCCCGGGCGGAGAGGGCCCCCGCCCCGGGGACGATGTCCTTTCACCTTTTCCTGCGCATACTTGAGCGACCTATGGGGAACGCCAGGTAGCAGGGAGGGTGATCAATATGGTGACGATTCCCGTAGAGCCTCGTACATTCACGAGGACGGTACCGGCCGAGCGCGGCGCCGCCGATTCCCGGCGCTCCGGATGGCGGCGCGTCCTCTACGTCGCCCGGGGCATCCTGGGCGCGATGTTCGACGCCGAATCCGTGTTGCCCGAAGCCGATCCCGACCAGGTGCGGGCCCTGCTGATCGACCTCGGCAGGCTCGACTCGACCGCCGACCCGGCCCTCAGGGGACCTGCCCTGGCGGCGTTCCAGTACGACAACGGCCTGCCCGCCACGGGTACGGCCGACGGACGCACCGTGTCCGCCCTGGCCGCAGCGGCCAGGGAAGAGAACGAACTCCGCGAGCTGGGCCTGGCGTAACCGACCGCCCCACCTCACGACTCCCGGGATACGGGCCCGGAAACCGCCCGTATCCCGGGCACGGCGGTCCCCGCCGCCGGTGCGCACGGCCGCGCCGGCGCGGCCGACCGCACCGGCTGCCGGCCATACGAGGCCGGACACGGCGTCCGGCGGTGACACCGCGTCGTGTTCCCGTTCACCGGTGTTCCGTGTCACACACCGCCCGTTCCGGCCGATCCCGGCCGGCGGCTGCGATGATCGGACGCATGTCAGATCAGCAGACTCCACACGCCACCCCCGATGTGTCCGGGCGCACGATCGCGGTCCTGGGCGGCACCGGCGACCAGGGGCGCGGCCTGGCCCGGCGGTTCGCGTTGGCCGGGATCGACGTCGTCATCGGCTCGCGCCGTGCCGAGCGCGCGCAGACCGCTGCCGACGAACTGGGCGGCTCCGACCTGCCCATCCGCGGCCTGGAGAACGCGGCCGCGGCGGCAGCGGCCGACATCGTGATCGTCGCCGTGCCGTGGGAGGGCCACCGCGACCTCCTCGCCTCCCTCGAAGAGGAGCTGGCGGACAAGATCGTCGTCGACTGCGTCAACCCGCTCGGCTTCGACAAGCAGGGCCCCTTCGCGCTGCCCGTCGAGGAGGGGAGCGCTGCGCAGCAGGCCGCGGCGGTCCTGCCGCGCAGCCGCGTGGTGGCGGCGTTCCACCACGTGTCCGCGGTGGTGCTGCTCGATCCCGAGGTCGACGACGTCGACCTCGACGTGCTGGTGCTGGGCGACGACCGCGACGCCACCGACCAGGTCCGCGCCCTCGCGGACGTGATCCCGGGCGTCCGCGGCATCTTCGGCGGCCGCCTCCGCAACGCCCACCAGATCGAGGCGCTCACGGCCAACATCATCGCCATCAACCGCCGCTACAAGGCCCACGCCGGTATCCGCATCACCGACGTGTAGCGCCGGAGCGACGAACGGGCGGCCCCGCACGAGCGGAGCCGCCCGCCGTCGGGCTGCGAGCGGTCAGCCGGCGGCCGCAGCGGCGGCACCGACCCGGTCACTCCAGGTGAGGGTGAACCCGACGCCGTGGCGGGGCCGGGGGAGCGGGCCCCAGGTGTCGGCCAGGTAGTCGATCAGCCTCATGCCGCGCCCGTGCTGCGCCATGGGTGTCAGGGGACGCATGAACGGAAGCGTCCCGCCGGTGGGACACCCTTCGTCCTCGACCTCGATGGTGATCTTCCACTGCTCGACCATGAGCGTGACGTCGAACCTCCCGCCCCGACCGCTGGCGGTGTAGCGGATGGCGTTGGTGGCCGCCTCACTCAGGAGGAGGACGGCCGAGGCGACGGTATCGCCGGGGATTCGGCGCCCGGAGTGGAGGGTCAGCAGATCCTCACACCAGTCCCGGGCCCGCTTGACCTGATCGGCCCACCCCGGAAACCGGGCGTAGTAGACGACCATCGTCACCGCCCTCCGATCCGGAACAGATAGGGGCGAATTCGCCCCCGCCGGTGTCGCTGGAAAATTCCGTTCCGGGATTGCGCGACGCTAGGCTTCGTCATTGGTCCTCCCTGGATATTCAGGCCGAGGGCTGAGCCTGCTCAGTGCTGTCACCACTGGGCAGGGTCGCTTTCGTGCAGGGAATCGGTCCGAGATGTCATTTCGCCGCGGCCGGACTTCGGTTCCCGGATGCGACTATGCCACCACAGCCTTCGACCTGCCATAAGGGATACATGTTTGTTGATCTATTGTCAGATGTGTTCTCGTTGGTATCCGCGCAATGAGATGCTGTCGCCATGCAGAAGATAGATAGGAACAAATGGCGTCCATTCGGACATGAACTTCGGCAGCAACGTCAGCTGGCCGGGATGACGCAGCGTCAGCTCGCGGGGAAGGTGGGACTTTCCCACGGTATGGTCGGGGCGATCGAAAGGTGTACACGAAAACCACAGGCGGAACAATCGGACGCCTTCGATGTGGTCCTGGATACGGGTGGCATCCTCCGGCGCCTCTGGCAGCAGCTGGCGGAGCAGCGCCACGTCCCCGACTGGTTCAAGGACGTGCTCATCATGGAGCGGCGCGCTACGGAGATCCGGGAGTATGAGCCGACGACGATCCCCGGACTGCTTCAAACCCCTGGCTATGCGCGCACGTTGGTCAACGCCCGACGCACCACGGCGACGGTGGAGGAGGCCGAGGAGATGGTCACGACGAGGACCGGCCGTCTCTCGGTGATCCTGGAAAACGGGCGCCCGCTCCTGTGGTTCATCCTCAAGGAGGCGATGTTCTCGCGCACCGTCGGGGATGAGAACATCATGCGAGAACAGCTCGCGCACATCATCAAGCTGGCGGAGGACGGCGTTGTCCGCGTCCAGTTGCTTCCGGACACGCCTACGAGTGCCGCACCCGGTACCCCGTTCCGGGTGATGGCGCTCGGCGGTACTCAATCCGTCGTCTACGCCGAGCACGCGTTGGGTGGCGAGACTTTCGACAAGCCTGAGCAGGTCAACGCCATGACGACCCTTTTCGGCATGTTGCAGGCCGAGGCTCTGCCGGTGCCTGCCTCCATCAACCTGATACGCAAGATCAATGGAGAACGCTATGGAGATGTGGACTAAGAGCAGTTACAGCGAAGGCAACGGCGGAAACTGCGTGGAGGTCTGCGAAACTCCGGAGAACGTCAAGGTGAGAGACACCCAACACCGCCACCTCGGCCACCTGACGGTTCCCTCGCCGGAGTGGATCGCGTTCCTCGCCGGGATCGACTCCCTGTAGCCCCTGCACGACCACGGCCTCCGCCCCGGTTCCCCGGAACGGAGGCCGCCTCGCCTCAGCTCCGCCTCACAGCCACCCGCGCAGCTTCTCGATGAGCTTCACCGGGTCGGCTCCGACCGGGGTGACGTTGAGGTGGGTGACTCCCGCCGCGCGGAACGCCTCCACCCGTTCGCGGACGTGGGACTCCGGGCCGACGAGGTTGGTCAGCTCCACGACCTCGGCGGGTACCGCGGCGGCGGCCTCGTCCTTGCGGCCGGCCAGGTAGAGGTCCTGGATCGTGTCCGCCGCCTCCTCATAGCCGTAGCGGCGCATGAGGGTGTTGTAGAAGTTCCTGCCCTTCGCGCCCATGCCGCCGACGTACAGGGCGATCATCGGGCGGGAGAAATCGGCCAGCTTGCGGGTGTCCTCGTCCTCGCCGATGGCGAGCATCCCGCCCGCCGAGATCTCCAGCGGGCCCAGCTCCGGGGCGCGCTTGGCGGCCCCCCTTTCGAGGGCGCCGCCCCAGACCTGCCGGGCCTTCTCCGGGATGAACAGGTGCGGCAGCCAGCCATCGGCGATCTCCGCCGTCATCTCCACGTTCTTCTCGCCCAGGGAGGCCACGTAGATCGGCACCGCGCCGCGCACCGGGTGGTTGATGATCTTGAGCGGCTTGCCGAGCCCGGTGCCCTGGTCCGCGGGCAGGGGGAGGGTGAAGACGGCGCCGTCATGGGTCAGCGGCTCCCGGCGCGCCCACACCTTGCGGCAGATCTCCACGACCTCGCGGGTGCGGGCCAGCGGCTTGGTATAGGGGACCCCGTGCCACCCCTCGATGACCTGCGGGCCGCTCGCGCCCAGACCCAGGACCGCGCGGCCGTCGGAGAGGTAGTCGAGCCCGGCGGCGGTCTGCGCGATCAGCGAGGGGGTGCGGCTGTACAGGGGGAGGATGGCCGAGCCGATGCGCACCCGCTCCGTGCGCGCCGCGATGTAGCCCATAAGAGTGGGGCTGTCGTAGCCGTAGACCTCGGCCACCCACACGGTGTCCAGGCCGGCCTTCTCCAGGTCGGCGACCTGGCCGAGGGCCTGCTTGGGGTCGCCGGCGTATTGCAGCGGCATGGAGATGCGCATCGTGCCTCCGTTGGTCCTCGCACCGGGGTTCGCGAAACTCTACCGCCGAGTAGCGTTCGGTTTCGAGTCCCCGGAGGGAACACGCCGCAGGCCCTCGCCACCGACCCCCGGGACCGACCCGTGCGGGTGTTCCGAGGCGGTCGGCACCGCGGACGCGGTACCGCGGAGAGCTCCGGCCCGAACCGGCCGGGCCGGAGCCCGGAGGCTCAGGAGTAGGAGTGCTCCTTGTCGGGGAACCGGCCCCCGATCACGTCCTCGGCGTAGCTCTTGGCCGCCTCCGACAGCGACTCCGTGAGGTTGGTGTAGGTCTTGACGAACTTCGCGACGCGCGGGCTCAGCCCCGCCATGTCCTGCCAGACCAGCACCTGGGCGTCGGTGCCCGCCCCTGCGCCGATCCCGATGGTGGGGATGGTCAGCTGCGCGGTGATGTCGGCCGCCAGCTCGGCCGGCACGCACTCCAGGACCACGGAGAAGGCCCCGGCGCGTTCCAGCTCCTTGGCGTCGGCCAGCAGTGCGGCGCCGGCCTCCCCCCGCCCCTGGACCCGGTAGCCGCCCAGGGTGTTGACCGACTGCGGGGTCAGCCCGAGGTGGCCCATGACCGGGACGCCGGCCGCCACGAGCGCTTCGACCTGGTGGGCGACCCGGTGGCCGCCCTCCAGCTTCACCGCCTGGGCGTTGCCCTCCTTCATGAACCGCGCCGCGGCGGCCAGCGCCTGTTCAGGGGAGCCCTGGTAGGAGCCGAAGGGCAGGTCGGCGACCACCATCGCGCGGCGAGTTGCGCGCGCGACGGCGGCGGTCAGGGGCAGCAGGTCGTCGATGGTGACGGGGAGGGTGGAGTCGTAGCCGTAGACGACCATCGCCGCGGAGTCGCCGACGAGCAGGACGGGGATGCCCGCCTCGTCGAAGACCCGCGCCGTGAGGGCGTCGTAGGCGGTGAGCATGGGCCAGCGCTCACCGCGCTCCTTGGCCGAGGCGATGTCGCGGACGCTGACCCGCCGGTTCGCGGTCCCCCCGTAGAGGGCGGGGGGCTGGGTGGTGGAGCTCATGTGCGTTCCTCCGATGTCTCGAAGCACCTTCGTGGCGTCCCCGGACGGTGTAGGTAACGGTTGTGGCGACGGTGGGGCCGTCACCGGTCACGTCATCATCGCATGACCCGGAATCGCTGATCCCTCTGAGGTTTCAACTCCCTGGAGGCGCCGGATCATCCCTGGTCGGGGGTCGATCGCGCCCGTGAAGTTCCGCTGTTCAGGGGGTAGTGGGTCCGGTCGGCGGGCAGGAACCCCACGTCGCGACACAAGGAGCAGGAGTGGACCCGACTTCGACCTACCGGCGCAGGTGGGCCATCCTCAGCGTGCTGGTCATCAGCCTGCTCGTGGTGGTCCTCGACAACACGATCCTCAACGTCGCCCTGCGCGTCATCTCCGACCCCGATCGCGGTATCGGCGCCAGCCAGGCGGAACTGGCCTGGGCGATCAACTCCTACACGCTGGTGTTCGCGGGGCTGCTGTTCACCTGGGGTGTGATCGGCGACCGGGTGGGCCGCAAGCGGATCCTGCTCATCGGCCTGGCCCTGTTCGGCTTCGGCTCGCTGCTGTCGGCCTACTCCCAGGCCCCCGAGCAGCTCATCGCGGCCCGGGCGGTCATGGGCGTCGGCGGCGCCGCCGTCATGCCCCAGACCCTCTCGATCATCAGCAACGTGTTCCCCTCCGAGGAGCGCAGCCGGGCCATCGGGATCTGGGCCGGAGCGGTCGGCCTGGCCATGGGCATCGGCCCGCCGCTGGGCGGCCTGCTGCTGGAGCACTTCTGGTGGGGGTCGGTGTTCCTGGTCAACGTGCCGGTGGTGATCATCGGCATCGCGCTGATGCTGTTCCTGGTCCCCGAATCGCGCAACGAGCGTCCCGGGAAGATCGACCCGATGGGGGTCGGGCTCTCCATCGTCGGGCTGGTCCTGATCGTCTACGGCATCATCAGCGCGGGCGAGCGCAGCTCGCTGGCCGACCCCGACGTCTTCATCGCCCTCATCGCCGGGCTCGTGGTCATCGCGCTCTTCGTCCGCCACGAGGCGCGGTCCGACCACCCGGCCCTCGACGTACGGCTGTTCCGCGACCCCCGCATGTCCGTCGCCGTCGTGGCGATCGTGCTGATGTTCTTCGCCATGGCGGGCGTGCTCTTCTTCATCACCTTCTACTGGCAGAGCGTGCGCGGCTTCTCGCCGCTGCACGCGGGCCTCCTCGTGCTGCCGATCGCCGCGGCCCAGATCATGGTCTCCCCCCTCAGCCCCCTGCTGGTGGAGCGCTTCGGCCGCAAGCTCGTCTGCGCCTCCGGCGTTCTGCTGACCTCCCTCGCCCTGGGCTTCTACTCGACGCTGAGCGAGCACACGCCCGTGTGGCTCATCGCGGTGGCGTTCTTCGTCCAGGGGGCCGGCATGGCCATGGTGATGACCCCCTCGACGGGGGCGATCATGGCGTCCGTGTCGCCCGCCAAGGCCGGTTCGGCGTCGGCGGTGCAGAACACCGCGCGCCAGTTCGGCGTCGCGATGGGCGTCGCGGTGCTCGGCGCCGTCGTGTCGACCGTCTACCGCGGCGACATGGCCCCCCACCTGGCCCGGCTGCCGGAGAAGGCGCCCGGCAGCGCCACGGCCTCCATCGAGGCGACGCTCGTCTTCGCCCGGAGCCTGGGCCCTGAGGGTGCCGGGCTCATCGCCCCGGCCAAGGAGGCGTTCCTGCACGGGATGCACCTGGCGTCGCTGTGCTCCACGGGGATCGGCCTGCTGAGCCTCGTCATCGTGCTCGTGTGGATGCCCAGTTCCGGACGCGTCGAACGCCAAGACCGCCGGCGGCGCAGGAAGCGCGAGGGCCACTCGGAGGGCTGAGGGTTCCAGGCCGTTCGGGTCGCTCACCCGGCGCGAGCGCGAGGTGCTGGAGCCGGTCACGCGCGGGTGCGGCGATCGGGAGATCGCCGCTGAGCTGGTGATCTCGGTGAAGACGGTCAGCGTGCACGTCTCGAACGTGCCGGCCGAGCAGCCGAGCAGCCAAGCACAGTGTGGCGAATCGCAATGCCGCCGCTGCCAAGGCACGGGACGAAGGTCTCGAATGAATTTGCGGGAAGGCGCCGAAAACATGGTGAATTGGGGGTAATGTTCGGATCGGCCGTTTGAAACCGTATGTTTTTGTCCGTGCGGATGGCCCCGATAGGGGGCGCGCGGCCCGGGAATCTCGTGCACAGGCGGGCGATCCGCGGCTGTCCATGGCCGGATCAATGGCATAAACTGTGCCGAACAACGGCCTCCCGATGCGCATCGCAGCAGGTCATTCCGTATCCGACGGTCCACCCCCGGGGATTCGCCGGACCCGCACCCGAATAACTCGATATCCGGCCGCCTCGCGCCAGGAAGGAATTCCGTTGTGAGTGGGCATGCCCCCGCCCCCGTCACCACCCCGACCGCCCCCGCCCCCACCGCGGTCTCCGCCCGCCCCATCACGGTCCTCGCGGTCGACGACCACGCGTTCTTCCGCCGCGGGCTGGTCTCCTTCCTCGCCGAGGAGGCCGATATCGACGTCGTCGGCGAATGCGGCGACGGCGAGGACGCCCTGAACCAAGCCACCCGCCTGCGCCCCGATGTCGTCCTGATGGACGTGTGGATGCCCCGCATCACCGGCATCGACGCCTGCGCGGGGATCAAGAACACCGTCCCCGAGACCAAGATCGTCATGCTCACCATGAGCGACGAAGAGGACGACCTCTTCGAGGCGCTGAAAGCCGGGGCGACCGGCTACCTGCTGAAAGAGATCGCCGTCGACGAGCTCCCCGACGCCGTCCGCGCGATCGCCGAGGGCCAGTCCTTCATCAACCCGTCCATGGCCAACAAGCTCATCGGCGAGTTCACCGGGCTGGCCCGGCGCGGCGGCGGGACCTCCGCCCGCAAGGCCCCCGTGCCCAGCCTCACCGAGCGCGAGACCGAGGTGCTGCGGCTGGTCGCCCGCTGCCTGAACAACAAGGAGATCGCCGACGAGCTGTTCATCTCCGAGCACACCGTGAAGAACCACGTGCGCAACATCCTGGAGAAGCTCCAGCTGCACTCCCGGACCGAGGCGGCGGTGTTCGCGGTCCGGGAGAAACTGGTCGACGGCTGAACGGCGGTCAGAGGGTCGGCAGGTACCGCTGGAGCTCGTAGGGCGTCACCTGGCGGCGGTAGGACTCCCACTCCGCCTTCTTGTTGCGCAGGAAGTAGTCGAACACGTGCTCACCCAGGGTCTCGGCCACCAGCTCGCTGGCCTCCATCACCCGGATCGCCTCGTCGAGGCTCTGCGGCAGCGGCGAGATCCCCAGCGCGCGGCGCTCGGCGTCGGTCAGCTGCCACACGTCGTCATCGGCGCCCGGCGGGAGGTCGTAGCCCTCCTCGATCCCCTTGAGGCCCGCCGCCAGGATCACGGCGTAGGCCAGGTACGGGTTGCAGGCGGCGTCCAGCGAGCGGAACTCGATCCGGCTGGAGTTGCTCTTGGTGGGCTTGTACATGGGCACCCGCACCAGCGCCGAGCGGTTGTTGTGGCCCCAGCACACATACGCCGGCGCCTCGCCGCCCATGCCCGCCGCCGCCGACGCGTTGTCCCACAGCCGCTTGTAGGAGTTCACGTACTGGTTGCAGACCGCCGTGATCTCGCCGGCGTGGCGCAGCAGGCCGGCGATGAAGCCGCGGCCCACCTTCGACAGCTGGAAGTCCGCGCCCGGCTCGTGGAACGCGTTGCGGTCGCCCTCGAACAGCGACATGTGCGTGTGCATGCCCGAACCCGGGTACTCCGTGAACGGCTTGGGCATGAAGGTGGCGTAGACGTCCTGCTCCATCGCCACCTCCTTCATCACCAGGCGGAACGTCATGATGTTGTCGGCCGTGGTGAGCGCGTCGGCGTAGCGGAGGTCGATCTCCTGCTGGCCCGGGCCGCCCTCGTGGTGGCTGAACTCCACCGAGATGCCCATGGCCTCCAGCATGTTGATCGCGTTGCGCCGGAAGTCGTGGGCGCTGTTGTGCGGGGTGTGGTCGAAGTAGCCGCCGGAGTCGTTGGGCTCGGGGAACTCGCCGTAGCCCGGCATCTTCTTCAGCAGGTAGAACTCGATCTCGGGGTGGGTGTAGAACGTGAACCCCAGGTCCGATGCCTTGCTGAGCTGGCGCTTGAGCACGTGGCGGGGGTCCGCGTAGCTCGGTGAGCCGTCGGGCAGCAGGATGTCGCAGTACATGCGCGCGGTGCCGTGCGGCTCGTTGCGCCACGGCAGCACCTGGAAGGTCGACGGATCGGGCTGGGCCAGCATGTCGGCCTCGTGCACCCGGGCGAACCCCTCGATCGCCGAGCCGTCGAACCCGATGCCCTCGGAGAACGCGGCCTCCAGCTCGGCGGGCGCCACCGCCACCGACTTGAGGTAACCGAGCACGTCGGTGAACCACAGCCGGACGAACCGGATATCGCGCTCCTCCAGCGTGCGGAGCACGAATTCCTGCTGTCGATTCAACGGGTTCACCTTCCTCGTCATGGTCACGCGCGGCGCTTCCATCGTGTCGTACGGAGCCCTACCCCACAGTGTGCCCTGTTGAGGTTTCCGATGCATTAACGCAGCTTGAGGCCACAATGGTGAATCGGGTGTACGCATTATCACAACACAACACCGGGACCCGGACGGCCGCCCCCGCCCGCCGAGGCCCTAATCTCGGGGGCGTGGTGCAGATCAGAATCGCGATGGCACAGGTGAACCCGACCGTCGGCGACCTCGAGGGCAACTCGCGGATCGTCGTCGACTACGCCCGCCGCGCCGCCGGCCAGGGCGCTCATCTCGTGGTATTCCCCGAAATGGTGGTCACCGGCTATCCCGTCGAAGACCTCGCCATGCGCAACTCCTTCGTCTCCGCGTCGGTCAAGGCCACTCACGCCCTCGCCGAAAGCCTCGACGCCGCGGGGCTGGGCGGGCTGCCCGTCGTCGTGGGCTTCCTCGACCGCCGCGACGGCGTCGGCCCCCGGTTCGGCCAGCCCGCGGGGGCGCCGCAGAACTCCACCGCGCTCCTGCACCGCGGCCGCATCCGGCTGACCTCCGCGAAGCACCACCTGCCCAACTACGGCGTGTTCGACGAGTTCCGCAACTTCGTGCCCGGCGACTCCCTCGCCGTGGTCCGGCTGCACGGAGCCGACATCGCCTTCGCCGTCTGCGAGGACCTGTGGCAGGAGGGCGGCCCCGTCACCGCCGTGCGCGCGGCCCGCGCCGGCCTGCTCATCACCCTCAACGGCTCGCCCTACGAGCGCGACAAGGACAACGTCCGCCTGGAGCTCTGCCAGCGCCGCGCCCGCGAGATCAACGCCGCGGTGGGCTACGTCAACATGAGCGGGGCCCAGGACGAACTGATCTTCGAGGGCGACTCGCTGATCGTCGACGCCGACGGCGAGCTGGTCTCCCGCGCCCCGCAGTTCGAGGACCACCTGCTGATCACCGACCTCGACCTGCCCCGCGCCGACCCCGGCGACCCGCCCGACGGCCCCGTCGACGGCATCCGCGTCGTCCGCTACACGGTCTCCACCGAGCCGGTCGACCGCTACGAGCCCCGCGCGCACGAGGTCACCCCGCGCCCCGACCCCGTCTCCGACATCGGCGAGGTGTACCGCGCGCTCGTCGTCGGGCTGCGCGACTACGTCCTCAAGAACAGGTTCGGGTCGGTGCTGGTGGCGCTGTCCGGCGGCATCGACTCCGCGCTCACCGCCGCCATCGCGGTCGACGCCATCGGCGCCGACAACGTGTACGGCGTCCTGATGCCCAGCGCCTACTCCAGCGAGCACTCCATCGCCGACGCCGAGGAGCTGGTCAAGCGCCAGGGGATCTCCGGGCGCACCATCCCCATCGGCTCGGTCGTCGACGCGTTCCAGGCCGCCAACCCCGTCGAGGGGGTCGCCGCCGAGAACCTCCAGGCCCGCGTGCGGGGGACGACGGTCATGGCGCTGTCCAACCAGGAGGGCCACCTCGTTCTGGCCACCGGCAACAAGAGCGAGCTGGCCACGGGCTACTCCACCCTCTACGGCGACGCCGTGGGCGCCTACGCGCCCATCAAGGACTGCTGGAAGACGGTGGTGTGGGAGCTCGCGCGGTGGCGCAACGCCCAGGCCGAGCGCGCGGGCGAGACCCCGCCGATCCCGGAGAACTCCATCAGCAAGCCGCCCAGCGCCGAGCTGCGCCCCGGGCAGCTCGACACCGACTCCCTGCCCGACTACGCCGTGCTCGACTCGCTGCTGAGCGCCTACATCGGCACCGACAAGGGCCTGGCGGAGCTGACCAGCGCCGGCTACGACCCCGAGCTGGTGGTGCGGGTGATCGGGCTGGTCGACCGCGCCGAGTACAAGCGCCGGCAGTACCCGCCGGGGCCCAAGATCTCCTCGCGCAACCTCAGCCGCGACCGCCGGCTGCCGATCACCAACCGCTGGACCCCCTGAGCCCGAGCCTGGCCAGGGCGCCGCGCCGGGCGGGCGTACCGCCGGCGGCCGGCGGTTCCGGCGCCGGTTCCGACCGCCGCTGGGCCGGTGCCGCCCGGCCGAGCGCCCGCCGCTCGCGCTCGGCGATCCGGTCGCGCGCCACCGCGCTCAGAATGTCGGGGTGCATCACGTCGTCCTCCCGTGTATCCGCCGCCGGGCGTCCCGGCCGATGGTCCGAGATTCCGCCTAAGACCCCCTCCCGCACATCGGGCGAATTCCTTAGCCCCGCCCGGGGCCGGCGGGGCGGGCGGGAACAGGGCTAAGGCGGCCGGGGCCCGGTGCCGCGCGGCGCGGACGCCGCTGCCGCGGCGCCCTGGCGCGGCCGGCACCGGGCCGGCCCGCCCCGCAGCCCTTGGCGGAGATTTGAGGCGCACGTGGGCGGCCATCTGTCGCGCGCTCCGGGCGTCTATCGGATGCTGGTCAGAGGGTGTGTGGGACGGCCAAGGGAGGAATCCGTATGCTCACGACCGACTTCGTCTTCGGCTCCCCCTGCTGGCTCGACCTCGGCGCGCCCGATATCGACGCCGCCGTGGCCTTCTACGGGGCGGTCTTCGACTGGGAGCACAGATCCGCCGGGCCCGACATGGGCGGGTACGGCTTCTTCCAAGTGGGCGGGCGGACCGTGGCGGCGGTCGGACCTCTCACCGAGGAGGGGGCCCGGTCGGCGTGGACGCTCTACTTCAGCACGTCCGACGCCGACTCCACGGTCCGGTCCGCGGAGCGGTCGGGCGGGACGGTGCGCGTCGGGCCGATGGAGGTCGGTGAGGAGGGGCGGCTCGCCCAGCTCAGCGACCCCCAGGGGGCCGACTTCGCCATCTGGCAGCCGGGCCGGATCCGCGGGCTGGACGAGGTGTCGCGGCCGGGGGCCCTGAGCTGGACCGAGCTGTGCACCAGCGACGTCGCCGGGGCCAAGGCCTTCTACGGGGCGCTCTTCGGCTGGCAGACCAGCGACGTCCCCATGCCCGGCGGCAACGAGGGGACCTACACGCTCATCACGCCCTCCGGCCAGGGAGAGGACCTCATGCAGGGCGGGTTCGTCCAGCTGCCAGTGGAGTACCTGCCCGAGGGGCCCTACTGGCACCCGGTGTTCGAGGTCGCCGACTGCGACGCGGCGGTCGCCCGGCTGACATCGGCGGGCGGCAACGTGCAGATGGGCCCGGACGACGTCGAGGGCGTGGGCCGGCTGGCGGTCGGCACCGACCCCGCCGGCGCCGAGTTCGTGGTGCTCACGCCCAGCGCCGGCTGACGCGGGCCCGGGGCCCGCGTCAGCCGGGCCCCGGGGCACCGGCGGCCGAATCGTTACAGCTCCGGTCGTGCGGGGGCGGCGCGCACAAACTACACGGCGTAGTAGATTTGGGCCATGGAGATCCTCAACTCGGCCCTCGTCTTCCTGCACCTCCTGGGGATGGCCGGAATCCTGAGCGGGTTCCTGATCCAGGTCATGACCGGCAACGCCAAGGCGCCCAAGGTGCTGCTGCACAGCTCGCTGCTGCAGCTGGTCACCGGCCTCCTGCTGGTCGGTGTGGCCGAGATGGGGGACGGCGCCGTCGACCACATCAAGGTCGGCGTCAAGCTCGTCATCGCCCTGGCCGTCAGCGTGCTCGCCTTCCTGAACCTGCGCCGTCCCGCGACCCGCCTCGCGGTCGCCGCCGGTGTGCTCACCATCCTCAACGTCGCCGTCGCCGTCTTCTGGTAGCCGCAACCCACCATCCGTGCCGCCGAGTGCCGGTCCACCCGTCAGGTGGACCGGCACTCGGCGTTCGCGGGGGCGGACACCCTCTGGTCGCTTCAGCCGGCGCACGCGGTGGGCAGGGCGCCGCGGTCACCCGTGGGGCTGCGGGCGCCGGCGGGGCGGGAACGCCGCGATGGCCAGGGCGAGGGGGCGGCGGCGCCGATGGCCGTCACGACCCGGAAGCCCGCCTGCGACGGGACGTCCGTGTCGGCGAAGGGGGTGGTCATCTGTGCCACGAGGACGCCCGCGACGGCTCCGGCGATGGAGATGCCGATGGCGCGCCACCTGATCACGCAGATGTCCGTAGAGAGGGAGCGCGCCCTGGCCGAGGGCGGCACCACCCTCCGATCGAGCTGGGAAGACCTTGCCACCAGCATCATCGACGCGATCACCGGACTCTGGACGGCCCCGGAGACGCACCGGCCGCGACCTGAGCGTGCCCCCCGGACGATGGTCGCGTCGCGTCACCTACCGGGGATCACACCTGTCGGATCAGCCGTGTTCACGGTGGGCGCGGATCGCGTGGAACCGCTCCAGGACGGCGTCCGTGGGCACCAGGTGGTCGTCGGGACCGGGGACGCCGATGCCCCCGGCGTGGACGCGCTGGTGCAGGTCCTCCATGAGGGAATCCAGCCGGTTGGCGGTCTCGGCGGCCTCCGTGAGGTGGTCGACCACCTCACGCGGCACCTCGCGCCGGTACTTATAGAAGATCTTGTGCTCGAGGCTGGCCCAGAAGTCCATGGCGATGGTGCGGAACTGCAGCTCGACGGTGACCTGTACCGCCCCGTCGGAGAGGAAGACCGGGACTTTCACCAAGGCGTGCAGGCTGCGGTAGCCGTTCGGCTTCGGATGCGCGATGTAGTCCTTGACCTCGATGACCGTCAGGTCGGACTGGCTGGTGAGCATGTCGAACAGCCGATACACGTCCGAAGTGAAGCTGCACGTCAAGCGGACACCGGCGATGTCCGTGATGGACTCCCGGATCGCCTCGAAGGACGGATCGGAGCCTTTGCGGGCGACCTTCGCGATGATCGACTCGGGGGACTTCAGCCGGGAGCCGACGTGCTCGATCGGGTTGTAGTCGTGCAGCAGCCGGAACTCCTCACGCAGGATCCCGATCTTGGTGATCACCTCGTCGACACCGAACCGGTACTGCAGCATGAAGCGCGTGAATTCCGTGCGAAGCTGCGTCAGGTCGCCCAGGAGAGCGGGGTCGAGGTCGGCCAACGGGCCGCCGGCGCGGTGCGGATCGGCCGAGGCGGCGTCATTGGTCACGTTGTCTCCCGGTGGGTCGTCCCGAAGGTGGTCGGGCTCATTGTCGATGCCCCTCGGCGCAGGGGGCCGGTGACGCGCGTCGCCGCGCGGGCGGTCATGAGGTGCGGGCGGTGCCACAACGGAAGGGCCGCCCGGGGAGCCCGCTCCCCTCGCCGGGACGCGCCCCGGCGACGATCATCCGGCCGCCCGGTCCACGGTCGCGCGCTACGGACGGCTGCGGAAGAGGACGGACGGCACCGACGCACAACGCGATGATCTCACCGGCACCGACCCACCACTGCATGGGCCCGCGGTCCCGGGCTGCCTGGTGCGGCGTCTGAATACGCGTCGATGCTCCGGACGCCGAAAAGGCCGGCGCCGACGAGCACGGTGCCGCTCGTCATGCCGACCGGCACCGGGGAAGGCCGAGGTCCGGGGCCGATGCCAAGTGCTCGTGCATGGCGGCGGCTCTATCGGCGGTGGCGGCAGAAGAGCGGCAAGACGATGACAGTGGCTCGGTATCTCTCACTGGTCGCTCTGCGCGATCCGGCGCAGGGTCGGGATAGACCGTACTCCCGGCCCGATGGAGGAGCCGATGCGTTCTGGACCCCTTCCGCCTTCCCGACCGTTGTCGGTCGCACTTGAAGGGTCGAGTGGTTCGGGCACGACCACGACGGCCCGGCTCCTGACCTCCCTGTGCACCGAAGAGGTGGCATCGTGAAGGTCGCCCTGATCTATCCCGAGGTCTACGACATGGCGCGCTACAAGGAACACCGCAAGGAGTTCCCGCCCTTCGGCGTTCTCTACCTGGCCGCTGTGCTCGAAGAGGCCGGCCACGAGGTGGCCATCGAACGTGCCTGGCCCGGTCACGTGGCCACACCAGAACCACTCTCGCCCCGACCGCTCGCGCGCTGCGGGAACTGCTCGGTGAACACGGCCCCCTGCACCACCGCGCCATCGAAGCCCGCCTGGTCACCTTTACCGCGGCCGACGTCCGCTTGGCGCTCAAACTCGCCTGGGAACAAGGACACCTCGCCTACGTCAACACCAGCCCCCGCTGGGACCGCGAACACCGCACATTCGCCCTCACCGACCGCGCCTACCCCCGCCTGGACACCGGCCTTGACCGTGGCGCGGCCACGCGCAGGCTGGTCAACGCCTACTTCGACCGCTACGGTCCGGCCACCGTCAAGGATGCCGTCTGGTGGTCGGGCCTGTCGGCCGCCGCCATTGTCCAGGCATTGGACGAAGAAGGCACCGAACTCGCCGAACTGGACACCCCCTGGTCCGGCGACCCCCTCTACATGAGTACCGACCGCTTCCACCACGCCATCACCTCTCCGGACGAACCGACCGGCATCACCCTGCTGGCCCACGAAGACGTCGCCCTCAATGCCTACTTCCAGACCCGGCAGCGATACCTGGCCGGCCTGCCGCAAGCCAAGGCCTTCAACCGGATCGGCGAGGCGCTGCCCACCGTCTGCGCCGACGGTCGGGTCGTGGGCACCTGGGCCTGGGACCCCGCCGACCGGCGCGTGCGCCACCGCCTTCTGCCCGGCCTGCTCCCTCGCGGCCGCCACGCCGAGGTGCGCCGGGAAGCCGCCCGCCTGACGAGCCTGCTCAACGCCGCCCTCCGCGGCTGAAGGTGCCTCTTCGTCCCACGTGCCACAGCCGTCCCTGCTAGCGTGTCGCGCATCCCGTGCACCAGATGACCCGCGGAGATGCGATGCAGCCGCTTCCCGAGCACCCGCTCACCCTTGCCGAGATCCAGGACTACGTGCAGAAGATGGAGGCCGAGCGGGGCTTCTCCGGTAGCAGCATCGTCGAGCAGACCCTCAAACTCGCAGAGGAGACCGGCGAGGTCGCCAAGGCCGTGCGCAAGCGCCAAGCGCTGGGCATCGACCCGGCCAGCACGACCGGCGATCTCGGGGCCGAACTCGCCGATGTCCTCATCTACCTCGCCGCGATCGCCAACCGGACGGGCATCGAACTGTCCCAGGCCTTGCGGGACAAGGAACGCATCAACGAGACCCGCACCTGGTCGTAGCCGCCACCGGGCCGTAGGCGTTCATCCGGTGAGCAGGTCCAGCACCGCCGCATGGTAGGCGGCTTGCACCGGTACCAGCGACTCCACGCGCACCCTTTCGTCCACCCCGTGCAGCCCCACGTAGTCGGCCCCGAACCCGGCGGTCGCCGCTATGCCGAGCCCGGCGAGGTAGTTGCCGATGTTGGAGGGGCCGGCGACCTTCGGCTCGACCCGCAGGCCCGCGCCCGCCGCCCCACCCAATAGCGCACCGGCCAGCGGGTGCGTGGGTTCCAGCGCGAAGGCCGGCCAGGACAGCACCGGCTCCATCGACGAAGGCGGTGTCGTCGGCCAGGCCCGGTCCACATCGGCCACAGCGGCGGCCACCGTCTTCTCCGCCCACGCCGCGTCCGCCGACGGAGTGGTGCGTACGTCCACGTTCACCGTGCACACATCGGGCACGACGGACCAACTGTCCCCGCCCTCGATACCGGTCACCGTGATCCGGGGCGGCTTGGGGAAGCCGTCAGCAGGGGGCGCGTCGATATCGATGGCGTGCAGCCCTTCCACCAGTTGCGCGGCTTTGACGATCGCGCTCGGCGCCACCGCCGACCCACCCGAATGGGCCGCCATCGCGCGCACCCGCACCCGAGCCCGCCACACCCCGCGCCCACCCACCACGAGATGATCAATGCCCGGGTAACCGATCATCACCCCGGCCACATCGGCGTTGTCGGTGCGCCCGAAGTAGGCCCGCGCCCCGCCGAAGCCCCCCGTGTGCTCGTCCACGTCGAACAGCAGGACCAGGCGGCCCGCGAAGTCCCGGGTGCGGTTCAGTGTGGCGGCGATGTGCGCGAACACCGCCGCCCCGGACTTGGAGTCCGCCGCACCGCGCCCGTGCAGCCACCCGCCGCCGATCTCGCCGGACAAGGGAGGTCGGATCCACGCCTCCACGTCGCCGAAGCCGGCGGTGTCCAGACAGGCATCCAGCACGACGCGCTTTCCGGGGCGGTGGCCGTGGATTTCGCACACCAGCGCGACGGGCGCACCGGCGCCATCGTCGAGAACTCCAGGCTCCAACCCGGTCTCTTTCAGCCAGGTGGCCATCGCCTCCAGCACCGGACCGTAGTCGTCGATACCGCCGCGCGAAGGAATCCGCACCAGCTCCCGGGTCAGTGCGACCACGGAAGCGTGATCGGTGCGTGCCTGCGCCATGGCCTCCTCGATCACCGATACCCCCCACTTTCCCGGAGCACGCCCAGTTCCTCCACCGCCGCCCGGGTCTCTACCGGCCGCGACGCCGCGTAGAGCTGTACGGCGTGTTCGACCAACCGTGGAGCCTCATCCTGCCCGACCACGACACCGGAGTCGAAGGCGCGCGCATTGCTCAGCGAAGGAACGCTGACGACCGCCTGCTGCTCGCTGGCCACGAAATGCCGCTCCGGGTACAGCAGGGAATCCTCTACCACGCCGATATGGAGCGTCTGCACCCCGGCCGAGCGGTCGGCCGGGTCCCGCACCTCGAGCAGGGCGAGCAGGTGCCGGTGGAGCACATCCCGGTGCGGCGGCCCGAAGAGCACCCGGTAGTGCACCAGCCGCGGGTCGGCCTCTACGGCCTTCTCGATAGCCGCGAGGTAGGCGCCGTCCCGCGAGCGTGATCCGGTCACCACCAGCAGGCGGCGGGCGTCCCGCACGACCCGGAGCATCGCTTCCGAGAGCTCGTCGTGAGTCTTCAGCAGGCGCGGGTGTGCCAGTCGTCCCGGAGCGTCCTAGTAGGCGAACAGGTCGCCGGCATCGGCGCGGTAGAGGCGGGCGAGCAACCGCCGGTAGGCGGGACTCGTGCGGGTGGTGCCGCGTTCCCACGCGCTGACCATGGACGGGGTGACCCCGAGGTCGGTACCGGGAGGTGCGTGGGCGATCAGCTCCTCGACCACACGGTCCAACGTCGAGGAGCGCCGTAAACGCGCCCGCCGCAACGGTGAAGGTCCGGCCATGACCGCTCCTCACGTGTTGAGCAGGAATCGATCCTACGGCTGCACGCACATACCAAGGCTCGCACGCAGTGCCGCCAGCGGTCGCCGCGGCGGCGTGTCCGCTGGGCACACCTGGCTCGCAAGTACTTGCGGTAATTTGCGGGGCCCTTCCGTTGTCCGATGGCGGGCGGGGGTCGGTCGTTGCTGGTCGTGTGTGCGGGTGATGATTACTCATGGTGCATAAAAAGTGTCTAAAAGTGGTCGTTTGTGTGTATCGCCAGGTTGAAGGGTGGTCGGGCTGCGTGTCACCGCATCGTCGCTTCCCGGAAACCGCGTATTCACAAGTGGCCGCTCGCTTGTTATCTTCGTCACGGCGCGAAATTTTTTGCAGGATCTGAAAGCACGACACATCCCCTCGGTCCCCGACGCCCACCCCCGTCGGACACATCCGCCCAGGAGGCGTGATGAAGATACGAAGGCTCGGCCCGGCCGCCGCGTCACTCGCCCTCGCCGCCGGTGCCCTGTTCGCCCTCACACCCCCCGCACAGGCGCAGAGCGCCCCCGCATCCGCCCCCGCATCCGCCCCCGCGACCGCGCCCGGCGAGAACGCCCCCGCCGCCGCCGAGGGAAACGGCGACGCGATCGTCCACCTGTTCCAATGGCGATGGGAATCGGTCGCCCAGGAGTGCGAGGACGTCCTCGGCCCCAACGGGTTCGGCGCCGTCCAGGTCTCCCCGCCCCAGGAGCACGTCGTCCTGTCCGGGCAGGGGTTCCCCTGGTGGCAGGACTACCAGCCGGTCTCCTACACGATCGACACCACCCGCCGCGGCACCGCGGCCGACTTCCAGGACATGGTCGACCGCTGCCGCGGCTCCGGCGTCAAGATCTACGTCGACGCCATCCTCAACCACATGTCCGGAACGGGATCCGTCGGCTCCGGCCCCGGCAGCGACGGCACCGAGTACGGCAAGTACGACTACCCCGACCTCTTCGGCGACGGCGCCCACGGCTACAGCAGGCAGGACTTCAACGGCTGCGGCCGCGACATCTCCAACTGGAACGACCGCTGGGAGGTGCAGAACTGCGAGCTGGTCGGCCTGTCCGACCTCGCGACCGGCAACGACTACGTCAGGGACCGCCTCGCCCAGTACCTCAACGGGCTCATCGACATGGGCGTCGCCGGGTTCCGCTACGACGCCGCCAAGCACATGCCGCTCGCCGACATCGAGGCGGTCAACTCCCGGCTGCGCACCACCGTGCCCGGCTGGGACGAGCCGCCCTACATCTTCCAGGAGGTCATCGGCGACGGCACGATCGGCGCGGGCGAGTACACCGGCGCCGGCGACGTCACCGAGTTCGAATACCACCGCAGGGTGAGCTCCCGGTTCGCCGAGGCGAACCTCCAGGGGCTGCGCACCATCGGCGACGGGCTGATCCCCGGCGACGACGCCATCGCGTTCGTCGTCAACCACGACACCCAGCGCAGCCATCCGACCCTGACCCACCGCACCGACCGCGACCGCTACGACCTCGCCCAGGCGTTCCTGCTGGCCTACGACTACGGCACCGCCCAGGTCATGTCCAGCTACGACTGGACGGGGAGCAACGACACCGGGCCGCCCAGCGAGTCCGACGGCACCACCCGGGCCACGGCGTGCGGCCAGGACGGCTGGGTCTGCGAGCACCGCGCCCTCAACGGCATGGCGACCTTCGCCAACGCCGCCGACGGGACCGGCGTCGACTGGAAGGACGGCGACGGCAACGCCCGCATCGCCTTCGACCGCGGCGGGGCCGGGTTCGCGGCCTTCAACGCCACCGGCGGCGCGTGGACCGCCACCGTCGACACCGCCCTCCCCGACGGCGAGTACTGCGACGTCGCCAACGGCACCTTCACCGGCGGCACCTGCGATTCCGACGGCTACACGGTGTCGGGCGGATCGGTCACCGTGCGGGTCCCGGCCGAGGGAGCGGTCGCCCTCCACGTGGACGCCCCCGGCTCCTGCGACGACCCCGCCGGCTGCGGGCCCGGCGGCCCCGGCACGGGCGAGTGCGACACCATCGACGCCTCGTTCACCACCGAGGCCACGACCTGGTACGGCCAGGAGGTGTACGTGGTCGGCTCCATCCCGCAGCTGGGCTCCTGGGAGCCGGCCCGGGGCCTCAAGCTCGGCACCGACGAATCCCGGTACCCGCTGTGGAGCGGCGGGCTGAGCTACCCCGAGGGCACGGAGTTCGAGTACAAGTACGCCAAGGTCGCCCCGGACGGCGGCGTCGAATGGGAGCCCGGCGCCAACCGGGCCGCCGTCGCCGAGGCCGGCTCGGACGACTGCACGCAGGTCTTCACCGACCGCTGGCGCTGACCCCGGCGCCTGGACCGCGTCCCCGACGGCGGGTGCCCCCTCCCCGGGCACCCGCCGTCCCCGCGCCGCGGCGGCTGAGGAGTCGAAGCGCCCGGGCACGCGCCGCACGTGCCGATGTCACAGGCGGGCCCTAGCGTCTACGGCCATGAGCGACCCCTTGACCCGGAGCCTCCCCCTCGACGTCGACTACGCCCAGGCGTATCTCCACGACGGCCACGCCGGAGCGGAGACCTGGCCCGACGACCCCGATCACTCAGCGGGGATCATCCGGACACCGCCCGACCCGGGCTATGCCTTCCTCGTCACCGGCACCCGCACCGGCGAGGTCGGATTCACCGTGGCGGTGGGCGCCGAGGACCCCGGCCCGGACCTCGACGGCTATGAGGACGCGGTCGAGATCAGCGTGCACATGCCCGAGGGCACCCCCGTCATCGAGGAATGGGGCGGCGACGTCCACGAACTGCCGCCGCTCACGGACGGGCCGGGCTGGTACCGCCTCCGCTACCACGCCCGCGGCTTCGACGCCGGGCGCGACGACGACCACTGCGACGGCGGCCCGCCCGACTCCTACCTCCTCCAGATCTGGCCGGCCCCGCCCGCCCCGCCGCAGACCCTCCGCGTCGTCAGCGAAGGCGTCCGCTACTGGGTGAACGAGATCTGACCACCGAGGGCCCCGGCCGCCGCCCCGCCCTGGTCAGTCGTCGTAGAACACGCGTTCCATCACCGTGCGGGCGCGGCGGGTGGCTTGGCGGTAGTCCTGGAGGAGCTGGCCCGAGGCGCCCTCTCCGTCGTCCTCGCTGCGGTAGCCGAGCGCCCCGGCGATGGCCGACAGGTCGCGCAGGCCCGTGGGGATGGAGTCGCCCGCCCGGCCGCGGACGAGCATGACCGCCCCCCGGACCCGGGCCGCCAGGCGCCACGCCACCTCCAGCGTGCCGCCGTCCTCGCTGTCGAGCAGGCCGTGGGCCACGGCGACGTCCAGGGCCCGCAGGGTGCTGCGCGTGCGCAGGTCCTCGATCCGGTGCGCGTGGCGCAACTGGAGGAGCTGGGCGACCCATTCCACGTCGGACAGGCCGCCGCGCCCCAGCTTGGTGTGCAGCGTGGGGTCGGCGCCGCGCGGCAGGCGCTCGGCCTCCATCCGCGCCTTCAGCCGGCGGATCTCGCGTACGGCGTCGTCGCTCACCCCGCCCGCCGGGTAGCGCAGCGGGTCGATGAGCCGGACGAAGCGCTCGCCCAGCTCCCGGTCGCCCGCGATCGGCTCGGCGCGCAGGAGGGCCTGGCTCTCCCAGGTCGAGGACCAGCGCCGGTAGTAGGCCGCGTAGGAGTCCAGGGTGCGCACCATGGGGCCGCTCTTGCCCTCGGGGCGCAGGTCGGCGTCCACGTGCAGCGGCGGTTCGGCCGCGGGGATCTCCAGCAGCCTCCGCAGCTCGCGCACCAGCGCGTCGGCCTCGCGCGTCGCCTCCTCGACATCGGCGCCGGGGAGCGGGTCGTGTACGAACATCACGTCGGCGTCGCTGGCGTAGGACAGCTCGCCGCCGCCGAAGCGGCCCATGGCGATGACCGCCAGCCGGGTCCGCTGCTCCCCGCCCTGCCGGGCCAGATTGGCGCGCGCGGCCTGGAGCGCCGCCTCGATGGTCACGGCCGAGACCGTGGTGAGCGCGCCGCCGACCTCGTCGATGCCCGCGACCTCCAGCAGGTCGGCCGCTGCCGTGCGCAGCAGTTCGCGCCGGCGCAGCGCCCGCACCGCCGCCACCCCGTTCTCGGCGGTGTCGTGGCGCCGCAGCGCGGAGGCCGCCTCGGCCGTCAGGGTCGGGGCGGGCCGGCGCGCCAGATCGGCGTCGTCGGCGAGGATCGCCACCGCCTCGGGGGCGCGCAGCAGCAGCTCGGTGACATAGCGGCTGGTGCCCAGCAGCCACGCCATGCGCTCGGCCACCCGGACGTCGTCGCGCAGCAGCCGCAGGTACCAGGGGGTGGCGCCCAGCTGGTCGCTGACCTTGCGGAAGCCCAGCAGCCCGGCGTCGGGATCGGGGGCGTCGGAGAACCACTCCAGCATGACCGGCAGCAGCGTGCGCTGGATGGCGGCGCGGCGGCTGACCCCCGCTGTCAGCGCCTCCAGGTGGCGCAGCGCCCCCGCGGGGTCGACGAACCCCAGGGCCTCCAAGCGGTCGCGGGCCTGCTCCAGGGTGAGGCGGGCCTCGGCTCCGGGCAGCCGCGCGACCGCGTGCAGCAGCGGGCGGTAGAACAGCTTCTCGTGCAGCCGCCGCACCTCGCCGGCGACCTGCTTCCACGACGACATCAGCTCGGTGACGGGGTTGGCGGCGTAGCCGAGCGCCCGGCCCAGCCGGCGCAGCTGGTCGGGGCCGTCGGGCGATGCGGGGTCGGGCAGCAGGTGGGTCCGGCGCAGCCGGTGCAGCTGGAGCAGGTGCTCCACCCGCCGCAGGAACCGGTAGGCGTCGGCCAGCCCCGACGCGTCCTCACGGCCCACGTACCCGCCCTTGGACAGGGCGTCGAGGGCGATGAGCGTGTTGCCCGACCGCAGAGCCGGGTCACTGCGCCCGTGGACCAGCTGGAGGAGCTGCACCGAGAACTCGATGTCGCGCAGCCCGCCGCGGCCGAGCTTGATCTCCCGCTCCTTCTCCGCGGGCGGGATGTGGGCGATGACGCGGCGGCGCATGGCCTGCACATCGTCCACGAAGTTCTGCCGGCCGGCCGCCTCCCACACCAGCGGGGTGATCGACTCGATGTAGGCCGCGCCCAGGGCGGCGTCGCCCGCGATCGGCCGGGCCTTCAGCAGCGCCTGGAACTCCCACGTCTTGGCCCACCGCCGGTAGTAGGCGATGTGCCCGGCGAGGTTGCGCACCAGCGGGCCGTTCTTGCCCTCGGGGCGCAGCGCGGCGTCGACCTGCCACAGGGTTCCCTCGCGGTCGGTCTCGCTCGGAATGCGCATCATCGCCGCGGCCACGCGGGTGGCGGCGCGCATCGCCGCCTGCTCGTCCTCGACCCCCTCGGCGGGTTCGGCGACGAACACGACGTCGACGTCGCTGACGTAGTTCAGCTCCCGGCCGCCGCACTTGCCCATGCCGATCACCGCGAGCCGGCACAGGGCGGCCTCGTCGGGGGACTCGGCGCGGGCGATGGCCAGGGCGGCGTCGAGCGTCGCCGCGGCCAGGTCGGCGAGTTCGGCGGACGTGGTCTCCAGGTCCGAGGCGCCCGTGAGGTCGCGCCCGGCCAGCCGCAGCACACGGCGGTGGTAGGCGACCCGGAGCGCGTGGGCCGGGCCCTCGGGGTCGTCGCCGTCGGCATCGGCGACGGGGGCGTCGGCATTGGGGTCGGCGCCGACGGTGTACAGCAGGCCGGCGCGCACCTCGTCGCGGCCGGGGACGCGGGCGGCGTCGGCCCCGCGCAGCTCGCGCCAGTCGCCGGGGTGGCGCACCAGGTGGTCGGTGAGGGCGGCGCTGGCCCCGAGGACCCGGGTGAGCCGGACGCGCAGGTCGGGGTCGTCGCACAGGGCGTCGAGCAGCTCCTTGGGGTCGCCGCTGCACTCCAGGAGCCGGACCAGGCCCAAGAGCGCCTGGTCGGGATCGGCCGCCCCGCTGAGGTCGCGGACGACGGCGCCGTGCGCGTGCGGGTCCAGGCCCGCGTCCTCCACCAGCCGCACCGCCCGCGCGCCGTCGCCGAACCCGCGCCGCGCGAGCGCGCCGGGCGTCACCGTGAATCCGTCCTGAGTCCCCACGCAGATCACCGTAGCCCGTCCGGCCCCGCTCGGGGAGCCCGGATCCGCGGCACGGGGATCCGCCGCCCGCCGCGGGCGCGGCGCGCCCGCGTGCCGGTGGGGCGCGTGGGGGAGCGGAGCGGCGTGTCGGTAGGTTGCGGGGGTGCCGCCGCACCGGTCCGGCGGCGTATCCCCACGTCCCGGAGGTGTGTCCGCCATGCCATGGCTGCTGCTCGTCGGAGCGATCGTCGCGGAGGTCACGGGTACGATCTCGCTCCGCTACTCGGAGGGCTTCACCCGGCTCGTCCCCTCCGCCATCACCGTCATCGGCTACGGGGCCGCGTTCTGGCTCCTCGCCCAGGTCCTCAAGAGCGGCATGAACATCGGTGTCGCCTACGGCGTGTGGGCCGCGGTGGGCGTGAGCCTGGTGGCGCTCATCGGCGCGCTCTTCCTCGGCGACGGCCTCACCTGGATCCAGATCGGCGGGATCGGCCTCGTCATCGCGGGCGTGATGGCTCTCGAACTCGGCGCGGCCCACTGACGCGGCCCTGTGCTAGCCGCCGAGTCTGTCCTCCATCCAGGCGGTGGCGAAGCCGATGACCTCCGCGGCGTCGAACACGTGGCTCTCGGCGGCGCCGACACAGCCCGTGCGGCCGATTCCGGCCGCGATCATGTCCCGGGCGATGGCGTCGAACGGATCCTGGCCCGCGGGAACCGCGGCGGAGTAGTCGAAGGCCCCGTTCTCGGAGTCGATGTCGTGGAAGCGGCGCCAGACCCGCCTGCCGTCCACGATCACGGGCTGTTCGTAGGCGACGAACCGCTTGCCCGGTGCCTCGGCAAGGACCTCGGCGTGGTGCAGCAGGGTGAGGGTGTCCAAGGGGGCACCCAGCAGGAGGACCCTGCCGCCGTGGGAGACCAGGCGGGCCAGGGGGCTGCCGGGGCCGTGTGGATCGTCCCAGGGATGGTCGTCCATCAGCGCCGGCGCAGCCGGCCCCAGGGCGGCGAAGCTGACGTCGGGGTGCCGGCTGCGGACGGCCCCGGCCCGGCGGCGCAGCGCTTCGGGCAGGCGGCCGTTCGCGTGGTCGGCCTCGCTGAGGTCGGGATCGTAGGCGGGGTGTTCCGCCCGCAGAGCGGCCTGCCAGGAGGGCGGCCAGCCGGTGAAGTCGTAGGGCGGCGCGTCGTTCCAGCCGCAGGTCACCATGAGTGTCCCCGCAGGTCCGACGACGTCGAGCAGCGCGTCGATGACGGTCTGGGATCCGCCGGGGACATAGCCGATGGCGGACATGCGGGTATGGAACATCACCACATCGCCCGCGCCGAGGCCGAGTCCGGCGAGGTCGCGGCTGATCCGGCTCCGGGACACGGGACCACCGGACCGGTCGAGCAGGTCCTTTTCATCCATACCGCGAACCTAGCGCCGAATCGCGATCCGCCGGACATCCGGGCAACGGCCGAGGGCCGTCCGCCGCGCTCCTGCGGGGAGGCGCGGCCGACGGCCCTCGGATGGTCCAGCGGGGCGGGCCCGCGCTGGATCGCTACGCGTCTTAGACGTCGTAGTAGAGCTCGAACTCGCGCGGGTGGGGGCGCAGGCGGACGGAGTCGATCTCCTCCGTGCGCTTGTAGTCCACGTAGGTCTCGATGAGGTCGGGCGTGAACACGCCGCCCTCGAGGAGGAACTCGTGGTCGGCCTCCAGGGCCTCCAGCGACGCGTCGAGCGAGGCCGGGACCTTCTGGATGGCGTCGGCCTCGGCCGGCGGGAGCTCGTAGAGGTCCTTGTCGACCGGCTCCGGCGGCTCGATCTTGTTCTTGATGCCGTCGATGCCGGCGAGCAGCAGCGCGGAGAAGGCCAGGTACGGGTTGGCCGACGGGTCGGGCACCCGGAACTCCAGGCGCTTGGCCTTGGGGTTGGAGCCGGTCAGCGGGATGCGGATGCACGCGGAGCGGTTGCGCTGCGAGTACACGAGGTTGATCGGGGCCTCGTAGCCGGGGACCAGGCGGTGGTAGGAGTTCACCGTCGGGTTGGTCAGGGCGAGCAGCGCCGGGGCGTGCTTGAGAAGGCCGCCGATGTAGTACCGGGCGAGGTCCGAGAGCTGGGCGTAGCCGGACTCGTCGAAGAACAGCGGCGCGCCGTCCTTCCAGAGGCTCTGGTGGACGTGCATGCCGGAGCCGTTGTCACCGAAGACCGGCTTGGGCATGAAGGTGACCGACTTGCCGGCCGCGTACGCCGTGTTCTTCACGATGTACTTGTAGAGCTGGACGTTGTCGGCGGTCTTCAGCAGCGTGCCGAACTTGAAGTCGATCTCCGCCTGGCCGGCCGTGCCGACCTCGTGGTGCTGGATCTCGACGTCGATGCCGGACTCGATGAGGTTGCGCACCATGGTCGAGCGCAGGTCGCTGTAGTGGTCGACCGGCTCGACCGGGAAGTAGCCGCCCTTGTAGCGCGGGCGGTAGCCGAGGTTGCGGCCGTCCTTCTCGGTGCCCGTGTTCCAGGCGCCCTCGACGGAGTCGATGTAGTAGAAGCTCGCGTTCTCCTGCGTCTGGAACCGGACGTCGTCGAAGATGTAGAACTCGGCCTCGGGACCGAAGAACGCGGTGTCGGCGATGCCGGTGCTCTTGAGGAACGCCTCGGCCTTGCGCGCGATGTTGCGGGGGTCGCGGCTGTAGGACTCGCGGGTGAACGGGTCGTGGACGAAGAACGTCACGTTCAGCGTCTTGTGCTCGCGGAAGCGGTCCAGCACGGCCGAGGAGACGTCCGGCAGCAGCAGCATGTCGGACTCGTGGATGGCCTGGAAGCCGCGGATGGACGAGCCGTCGAACATCAGGCCGTCATCGAAGGTCCCCGCGTCGACGTGCTCGATGGGGAGCGTGAAGTGGTGCGTCGCTCCGAAAAGGTCCGTGAAGCGGACATCGAGGAACTTCACGTCCTCGTTGCGGGTGAAGGCCAATAGCTCTTCGGCGCTGCTGAACAAGACTCAACCTCCGTGCAGGTGACGGAGACCACGTGGCCCGGTCTCCACATCGTCGCTGATGTCGCTCGGATACCCCGCCGCCTCCCGGCTACGCCTCGACGCTAGGAGGGGGCGGTTTCGGACCCATGTCTCCAATGTTTCCTCCAGGTTACGGAGCACCGTGTTTCCCCTGCCTGAGGGGGATGAAACCCGTGTCGCGCGGGACCGGATCGGGGTGGCGTGCGGGGGCCGATACCGTTGGGATCATGGCGAACACAGGAGGAGCGGACGACACCGCGTTCCAGTACCGGGGCAACCGGCTGGGGATGCCGGAAGAAGGCACGGGGTCGGTTCCCGGGTTCGGGCGCCGGCTCGCCGCGATCATGCTGGACTGGCTGCTCTGCCTCGCCCTCGCCCACCTGTTCACCGGGTCCGCCCTGGGCGATCCGGCCGCCGCCAACGCGGTCTCCGGCCCCGCCCTCGCGATCTTCGCCGGCTACAACGTCGTGCTGCTGTCGCTGATCGGCACCACGGTGGGCAAGCGGCTCGCGGGCGTGGGCGTCGCGGCGACGGGGGAGCGCGCGATGCCCTGGCCGGTGGCCATGCTGGTGCGGACCCTGCTGCTGTGCCTGGTGGTCCCCGCGGTGGTCTACGACCGCGACCAGCGGGGCCTGCACGACCGCTTCGCCGGGACGATCACCCGCCGCTTCTGACACATCGGGCCGCCGGGCCCCCCGGGCGCGCCCTCCGGCAACGCGGGGCCGCCCCGTGACGCGCTGGGGCCCCGCCACATCGCGGCGGGGCCCCAGCGCGTCACGGAGGCGGGCGGGGTCAGCCCTGGGCCTTGGGGCCCTTCGGCATCTTCACACCGCGCGGGATCGGGCCCTTGGGCATCTGCATGGCCGCCGGCAGCGCCTTGAGGCGGTACCGCAGCTCGGCGACCTCGGCCTTGCTGAGGTTGCGGGGCAGCTTCACCAGGTGCCGCTGGAGGTCGGCGATGGCGACCTGGTCGTCGCCGTTGCCCACCCGGACGTCGTAGATGGGCGTGTTGTAGGCGACCCGCGCCACACGCTTCTTCTCGCCGGCGATCAAGCCCTTGAGGCGCCCGGGGTCGCCCTCGCCCACGAGGACCACGCCGGGGCGGCCCACGGCGCGGTGGACGATGTCCATCTGCCGGTTGGCGGCCACGCCGGGTTCCACGCTCCAGTCGCCGCGCATGTTGTCCAGCACCGCCATGCCCGCGCCGAGCTGGCCGTCGAGCATCTTGTACTGGATCCGCTGCGCGGAGCGCGTGAAGAAGATGAACCCCGCCAGGAACGCCACCGGGATGCCCAGGGTCAGCCAGTAGAGCCACCCGCCGGTGAGGAGCGCACCCACGACGGACAGCGCGACCAGCCCGACGAAGATCGCCACGGCGATCGGGATGCTGCGCGGGCTCTGCTTGTGAACGACCTTGGCGACCATGCCGACCTGCTTGAACCGGCCAGGCGGCTTCTCGGCGCCGCTCTTCCCCTTGGCGTCGGCGGCCGGGGGGGCCTGGGTGTCCTTGGGCTTCTTCGCCATAACCCAAGGATATGGGGCGCGGCGGCCCGGACGTGAAACGGCGGCCCGCGGCCGCCGTTTCAGCTTGATTACTTTGTCCGGTTCGACCGGACCGCCGGAAGGGCCCTGATCAGGCGCCGACCACCTGCGCGCGCTTGTCGACCGCCTGCTGGTACAGGCGTCCGGCACGGTAGGAGGAGCGCACCAGGGGCCCCGACATGACCCCGGCGAAGCCGATCTCCTCGGCCTCCGCGCCCAGGTCGACGAACTCCTGGGGCTTGACCCAGCGGTCGATGGGGTGGTGCAGCTTGGACGGCCGCAGGTACTGGGTGATGGTCAGCAGGTCGCAGCCGGCCTCGTGGAGGTCGCGCATGGCCTGGCTGATCTCCTCGCGCTCCTCGCCCATTCCCAGGATCAGGTTGGACTTGGTGACGAGACCTTCCTCGCGGGCGCGGGTGATGACCTCGAGGGAGCGCTCGTAGCGGAACCCCGGGCGGATGCGCTTGAAGATCCGCGGCACGGTCTCGATGTTGTGCGCCAGCACCTCGGGGCGCGACCCGAAGACCTCGGCGAGCTGGCCGGGGTCGGCGTTGAAGTCCGGGATGAGCAGTTCGACGCCGGTGCCGGGGTTGAGCTCGTGGATCCTGCGCACGGTCTCGGCGTAGAGCCAGGCGCCGCCGTCGTCGAGGTCGTCGCGCGCCACACCGGTGACCGTGGCGTACCGCAGCTCCATGGTCCGGACGGATTCGGCGACCTTCAGCGGCTCGCGGCGGTCGAGGGCGGTCGGCTTGCCCGTGGCGATCTGGCAGAAGTCGCAGCGCCGCGTGCACTGGTCGCCGCCGATGAGGAACGTGGCCTCGCGGTCCTCCCAGCACTCGTAGATGTTGGGGCACCCGGCCTCCTGGCACACGGTGTGCAGACCCTCGCGCTTGACCAGGGAGTGCAGCTCGGTGTACTCCGGCCCCATCTTCGCCTTGATCTTGATCCACGGCGGCTTCTTCTCGATGGGGGTCTGGCTGTTGCGCGCCTCGATCCGCAGCAGCTTGCGCCCTTCAGGAGCGATGGACAACGCGGGCCCTTCCTTTCGTCATCCCTTGTGGGGAAGTCATGGTGTGGCTCGTGGCCGCTGGTTCGATGCTCAGGCGCCGACGAGCCCGGCGGGCTCCGCGGGCTCGGGGACGCCGTCGAGGTGGCTGTACCGGGGGGCATCGAGTACGGCCGCCAGATGCCGTTCGACGAGCGGCAGCACCTCGGCCACCGTGACGTCGCGGCCCAGTTCGCGGGTGAGTGAGGTGACGCCGGCGTCGGTGATCCCGCACGGGACAATGCGGTCGAACCACGACAGGTCGGGGTCGCAGTTGATCGCGAAGCCGTGCATGCCGACCCCGCGGGCGATCCGGCAGCCGATGGCCGCGACCTTGCGCTCGATCAGCCCGCGCGCGGGATCGGCCGCCAGCCAGACGCCGGTGCGCCCCTCGACCCGCAGGCCGGTGAGCCCGAACTCCGCGATGGTGCGGATGATGGCCTCCTCCAGCATGCGGACGTAGGCGATGACGTCGATCGGGTCGGCGAGCCGGACGATCGGGTAGGCGGTCAGCTGCCCCGGCCCGTGCCAGGTGATCTTGCCGCCGCGGTCGATGTCGACGACCGGTGCGCCGGGATCGGTCAGCGGGCGGTCGCCCTTGCCCGTGCGCTTGCCCGCGGTGTACACCGGCTCGTGCTCCAGGAGCAGGACGGTGTCGGGGACGCGATCGGCCACGCGCTGCCCGTGCAGCCGCTTCTGGAGGTCCCAGCCCTCGTGGTAGGGGACGGGCGCGGTGCCGAGCCGGGCGAAGACGAGCTCACTCATACATCCCACCTTATGCCGTGCGGTGCGGGTCAGGCGATGTCGGATAGGGCACTGGCGATATCGGGGTGGCTGAAGGAATACCCCGCCTTCAGCAGCCGTTCGGGGACCACCCGCTGGTTGACGAGAGCCGCCTCGTCGGCGAACCCGCCGAGCGCCGCGCGCAGCAGCACACCGGGCACCACCAGCGGCGCCGGCCGGTGCACCGCCCGGGCCAGCGCGGCGGTGTAGTCGGCGTTGGTCACCGGCTCGGGGGCGGTGAGGTCGAAGGCGCCCGTCAGCACCGGGCGCTCCAGCAGGAAGCGGATGGCGCCCACCTCGTCGGCCAGCGAGATCCAGCTCATGTACTGCAGGCCCGTCCCCAGGCGCGCGCCCAGCCCCAGCCGGAACAACGGCAGGACCGCGCCGAGCAGCCCGCCCCGGCGCGCCAGCACCACCCCGGTGCGCACGTGCGCCACCGAGATGCCCGCGTCGGCCGCCGGCGCCGTCGCGGCCTCCCAGTCGGCCGCCAGATCGGCGAGGAACCCCATGCCGCGGGGCGAGCCCTCGTCGGCGACGGAGTGCCCCGTGTCGCCGTAGTAGCCCACGGCCGAGCCCGACACCAGCCGCCGCGGCGGCTCCGCCATCCCCGCCAGCGCGACCGAGAGGACGCGCGTCCCCAGGACGCGGCTGTCGCGGATCCGGTTCTTGTAGCGCGGGGTCCAGCGGGCCGGCCCCAGCGGGGCGCCCGCCAGGTGCACCACCGCGTCGGTGCCCGCCAGCCGCTCGGTGTCCACGCCCCCGCCGGAGGGGTCCCAGCGGACCTCGGCGATGTCGCGCGGCGCGCGGCGGACCAGCCGCAGCACCTCGTGGCCGTCGCCGGTCAGGGATCGGGAGAGCGCGGTTCCGACCAGGCCCGATGCCCCTGTGATCGCGATTCGCATGTCTGTTGCCTACCCCCGGACCTCCGGGTCACGCGCCGTCCGTGCCGTGACGGCCAGGCGACCGGCGCCGGTCCGGCTCGCGAAAAGTCGGCCTGATTGCGCCAAAAGGCTGCGCGGTGGCACCTCGGGCGCCTACCTTTCTGTATGGGACACGGGACTCCCTGTGACGAGCAGGGGTCCTCGGGGGCGGCGCGTGCGCCGCCCCCGGCCACAGACCTTTGGTGATGGGGATCACCAGGGGATGGTGAATGGTGGGGTAAGAGGCGGGGCGGCATCCGATCCGGATGCCGCCCCGCTGCCGTTCCCACCCCTCCCGCCCCGCGGCGGGAGCCGGCCGGGTCAGGCCAGGCCGAGCTCGGCTTCGAACGCGCCCTCTTCCAGGCGTTCGCGCACGCTCTGCAGGAAGCGCGCGGCGTCGGCGCTGTCGATCAGCCGGTGGTCGTGGGTGAGCGCCAGGTACGCCATCGAGCGGACCGCGATGACCTCGCCCAGCTCCGGGTCGTCGACCACCACGGGCCGCTTCACGACGGCGCCGGTGCTCAGGATCGCCACCTGCGGCTGGCTGATGATCGGGGTCTCGAACAGCGCGCCCACCTGCCCGGTGTCGGTCAGCGTGAACGTGCCCCCGCTCAGCTCGTCCGGGGTGAGCCCGCCGGTGTGCGCGCGCTCGGTGAGGTCGGCGATCTTGCGCGCGAGCCCGCCGAGGTTGAGGTCGCCGGCGTCCTTGACGACCGGGACGAGCAGGCCGCGCTCGGTGTCGACCGAGATCCCGACGTTCTCGATGCTGTGGTAGGTCACCTCGTAGCTGGAGCTGTCGATGACGGCGTTCAGCTTGGGGTGGACCTTCAGCGCCTCGGTCGCCGCCAGCGCGAAGAACGGGAAGAAGCCCAGCTCCACGCCCTCGCGCGCCTCGAAGTCGGCGGCGGCCTTGCCGCGCAGGCGCGCGATGTCGGTGACGTCGACCTCGATGACCTGGGTGAGGTCCGCCGAGATCCGCTGCGACTCCGCCATCTGGTCGGCGATCGACCGGCGCAGGCGCGACATCTGCTCGGTGCGGCCGCGCAGCGTCGTGTCGGCGACCACGGGGCGCGCCGCGCGGGCGGGGGCGGCGGCAGCGGCCGGAGCGGCGGCGGGCGCCTCGCGGCGGGCGCGGGCGGCCTCCTGCACGTCCTGCTTGCGGATGCGCCCGCCCACACCGGTGCCGCGCACCGTGCCCAGGTCGACGCCCTCCTCGGCGGCGAGCTTGCGCACCAGCGGGGTGACGTAGGCCTCGGTGACGGCGTCGGTCCCGCTGGAGCGGCCGGTGCCGCTCAGGGTCTCGACGTCGACGCGCGGGGTGGACTCCTCGCGGCTGGGCCGCGCCTCGGCCTCGGCGGCGGGGGCCGGGGCGGGAGCGGGGGCCGCGGCCTGCGCGGGCTCGGGCTCAGGGGCGGCCTGCGGCTCCGGCTCGGGGGCCGCGGGGGCGGGCTCCGGCTCGGGCTCCGCCTGGGCCTCCCCACCGCTGGGGGCGCCCTCCTCGGCGGGGGCCTCGCCGGCCTCGCCGATGACCGCGATCTCGGCGCCGACCTCGACCGTCTCGTCCTCGTCGACGAGGATCCGGGTCAGCACCCCCGCCACCGGCGACGGGATCTCGGTGTCGACCTTGTCGGTCGAGACTTCGAGCAGCGGCTCGTCGACCTCGACGGTGTCGCCCTGCTTCTTGAGCCACTGGGTGACGGTGCCCTCGGTGACGCTCTCACCCAGGGCGGGCATGGTAACGGAAGTCGGCATGGGATGGGTTCCTCTTAGATGGACGTGCGAGAACGCGAAGAGAACGGGGCGGGCCGCAGCCCGCCCCGTCGGCGCGTCAGTCGTGGACGTGCAGCGGCTTGCCCGCGAGGGCGAGGTGCGCCTCGCCCAGCGCTTCGGACTGGGTCGGGTGCGGGTGGATGAGCTGCGCGACCTCCGAGGGCAGCGCCTCCCAGTTGTAGATGAGCTGCCCCTCGGCGACGAGCTCGCCGACCCGGCTGCCCACCATGTGCACGCCCAGAACCGGCCCGTCCTTCTGCGCGATGACCTTGACGGCGCCCTGGGTCTGCAGGATCTGGCTCTTGCCGTTGCCGCCGAGGTTGTAGTTCATCTCGACGGTCTCGTAGCCCCGCTCCTTGGCGATGGCCGAGGTGATGCCCACGGAGGCGACCTCGGGCTCGGAGTAGGTCACGCGCGGCACGCCGTCGTAGTCGATCGCCGGCGGGTTGAGGCCCGCGATGCGCTCGGCGACGAAGATGCCCTCCGCGAAGCCCACGTGGGCGAGCTGGAGGGTGGGGATGAGGTCGCCCACGGCGTAGATGTTGCCGACCCCGGTGTGCAGGTTCTCGTCGACCTGGACGAACCCGCGGTCCAGGCGGATCCCGGCCTCCTCGTACCCCAGGCCCTCCGAGACCGGGCCGCGGCCGATGGCCACGAGCAGGACCTCGGCCTCCAGGGTCTTGCCGCCCTTGAGGGTGACGTTGACGCCGGAGTCGGTGGTCTTGACGCTCTCGAACGGGGTGCCCAGCTCGTACTTGATGCCGCGCTTGCGGAACGCCCGCTCCAGCAGCTTGGAGCTGGACTCCTCCTCGACCGGCACCAGGTGCGGCAGCGCCTCGACGATGGTGACCTCGGCGCCGTAGGAGCGCCACACGCTGGCGAACTCCACGCCGATGACGCCGCCGCCCAGGACGACGACCGACTCCGGAACGCGGTCCAGCCGCAGGGCCTCGTTGCTGGTGATGACCTTGTCGCCGTCGATCTCCAGGCCCAGGGTCTTGGGCTTGGAGCCGGTGGCCAGCAGGATGTTGGCGCCCTTGTAGGCGGTGCCGTCGACGGTGACCTCGTCGGCCCCCGTGAGCTTGCCCTCGCCCTCGATGACGGTGATCTTGCGGGACTTGATCAGGCCCGTCAGCCCGCGGTGCAGGCCGGTGATCACCTTGTCCTTGTACTTGTGGACGGCGTCGATGTCGATGCCCTCGAAGGACGCCTTGACACCGAAGGTCTCGCTGTCCTTGGCGGCGTCGGCGACCTCGGCGGAGTGCAGCAGCGCCTTGGTGGGGATGCAGCCGTAGTGCAGGCAGGTGCCGCCCAGCTTGTCTTTCTCGATCAGGGCGACGCTCATGTCCAGCTCGGCCGCGCGCAGCGCCGCCGCGTAGCCGCCGCTGCCGCCGCCCAGGACGATGAGGTCGAAGGTGCCGCCGCTCTCGCTCACGGAAGGACACTCCTTGCTGTGGATGTTGGTGTGCGTCTGGTTGTCGTGCGGGTTCCGACCGCGGCGCGGCGCCCGCGCGCGTGTCCCGCGCGGGCGCCGCGCCGGTCAGTCCCGGCCGCTTGCGTGGGCTTCGGCGATCCGCACCAGCGTGCGGGCGCCCGCCCCGGTCCCGCCCTTGGGGGTGTAGCCGTAGGGGCCGCCCTCGTTGAACGCGGGGCCGGCGATGTCGAGGTGAGCCCAGTCGACGCCATCGGCGATGAACTCCTTGAGGAACACGCCCGCGCTGAGCATGCCGCCCCACCGCTCCCCGGCCACGTTGGCGATGTCGGCGACCGCGGAGTCCAGGCCCTTGCGCAGCTCCGCGGGGAGCGGCATGGGCCAGGCGGACTCGCCCGCCGCAGCGGCGGCGTCCGTGACGTCCTCGCGGACGGAGTCGCCGTTGGCCATGACCGCGAAGACGCGGTTGCCGAGGGCGACCTTCTGCGCGCCCGTGAGGGTGGCGATGTCGACGATGAGGTCGGGCTCGTCCTCATGGGCGCGCACCAGGGCGTCGGCCATGACGAGCCGGCCCTCGGCGTCGGTGTTGAGGACCTCGACGGTCCGGCCGCCGTAGATCGTCAGGACGTCGGAGGGCCGCTGCGCGGTGCCGCTCGGCATGTTCTCGGCGATCGCCAGGTACCCGACCACGTTCACCGCGGGCTTGAGCACGGCGATGGCCTGCAACGCCGCGAGGACGGCGGCGGCGCCGCCCATGTCGGACTTCATCGCGTCCATGCCCCCGGCGGGCTTCAGGGACAGGCCGCCGGAGTCGAAGGTGATGCCCTTGCCGACGAACGCCACGGTCGAGGCGGCGTCGGGGTGGGTGTAGCCCAGGCGCACCAGTCGCGGCGCGTTGGACGAGCCCTGGCCGACGCCGAGGATGCCGCCGTAGCCGCCCTCGGCGAGCGCGCTCTCGTCGAGGACCTCGATGCTCAGGCCGTTCTCGCGGGCGACCTCCTCGGCGATGCCGGCGAGGTCCTCGGGGACAAGGTCGGCGGGGGCGGTGTTCACGAGGTCGCGGGCGAGGGCGACCGAGCCCGCCAGGACCTCGGCGCGCTCGACCTCGGCGGCGGCGGAGCCGGACGCGCTCACGACCAGCAGCCGCTCCAGCGGGGTGTCGGGCCCGGCGCCGGTGCGGTAGCGGGTGAAGGAGTAGTCGCCCAGCAGGGCGCCCAGGGCCGCGGCCCCGGCCTCACCGGGGCCGGAGGCGGGCAGCGCCAGCGCGACGCGGGCGTGGCCGCTGCGTGCGCGCAGGGCGGCACCGGCCGCGCGGGACAGGGTCTCGGAATCGAGCGCGTCGCCGTCGGCGGGGGCCGGCCCGAGGCCGACCGCGATCACCACGGGCGCCGTGACGGAACCGAGGGAGGGAACGCTGTACACCTCCTCGGCGGCGCCGCTCGCTCCCAAGAGCGACAGTGTCTTGGCGAGGCCGCCGGCGAAGGCGGCATCGACATCGTGAGCCCCCGACGCGGGCTCCGGGCCATCGGCTCCGGAGTGGTAGCCGACGACTACCGCGTCGGCGTCGAGCGAAGAGGGGGATTCCGTAATGACTGACAACGACGTGCTCACGAACCCGATGCTAGTCCTTATGACGTGCCGCCGGGCACGTGGCATGCGCCGTAGCCCGGGCTCACACCGGGGCTGGGTGAAATGTCCTGACCGCGAAGAACGTCGTTTATCCGATGATTGCCCTCGACCGGCACGGCGGGGGAGCGGGAGTACGCCCCGATGCCGTCACCTGCCCTTTCACCGAAACAGCCGGGCCTCCGGACCCAACCCCCGCCGGTCGGCACCCCCACACGAACCCCCCGATGGCCGGGAGCGGCCGGAACCATCACACCCACCCCAAGCCGACATGCGCGCCATGAGGCCATACGTGCGGCCGGTGTGAAGAAATGTGATGATCCTGACACGTTCGTCCGAATCGGCGAACCTGTCCGCGACCGTTGGACGCGCTGTCCAACACCCGCCCCGATCATGTGCATCACCCGGACACCGACGCGACGCCTTCCGGGTGGCCCATGATGACCGCCGGCCTCAACAGGGCCATCGCGGACAGCCCCAACAACAAGTTGCAAAAACCGGCCTTCCGCCGCGATATCATCCCAGCTCAGCAAGCCTGCTCCCCGCACGCGCGGGGATGGACCCGGTGAGGTCGTCGCCGCCTGGTCGCGCAACATCTGCTCCCCGCACGCGCGGGGATGGACCCAGCGCGAGATTGAAGACCTGATGATGATGGATCTGCTCCCCGCACGCGCGGGGATGGACCCTGGCCCGGCATGTACGTGGACGCCGTCGAGGACTGGTCCCCGCACGCGCGGGGATGGACCCTGGTCGCCTACGCCGGCTTCGTGTCCTGGTGGCTGCTCCCCGCACGCGCGGGGATGGACCCGAGTGCAAGACCGTGAAGCCGATGAAGCAGATCTGCTCCCCGCACGCGCGGGGATGGACCCTACGTGTCCGCCCCGGACTACAAGCACGACATCTGCTCCCCGCACGCGCGGGGATGGACCCGGCGGCGGCCCAGATCAGAACATCAACAGCCACTGCTCCCCGCATATGCGGGGATGGTGGGGCGGTTACGCCAGGGCTGCGAGGGCCACAAGTGCGGTCGTCGTGGCGGTTTCGCTGAGGGCTCCCAGGACGTCGCCGGTGATGCCGCCCAGTCGGCGGGCTGCGTGCCAACGTAGGGCGGCGGCTGTGAGTTGGGCGGCCCCCAGCGCGACCGCGCAGGACAGGGCGAAGGTGATGCCGTGGGGGAGTCCCACCAGCGTGGCGAGCAGAGTGACCACGACCGTTGTCGCGATCGCTGCCCGCTGTGGCACGGTGCCCGCTACCAGGGCTCCCAGGCCCTCTTCTCTGGCGGATGGGGTCTTTGGGGTGCAGGACCAGGTGATCGCCAGGCGGCCCGACATCGCCGCCACCACGATCGCGCCGATCGCGGCCGCCGGTGATGTGGCCGCGATGTCGCCCAGCGCCACCACCTGTATGAGGACCACCAGGACAAGGGTGACGACGCCGAAGGGGCCGATGTCGGAGCGCTTCATGATGTCGAGCGCTTCACCGGCCGGGCGGGCGCTGCCGAGACCGTCGGCAAGGTCGGCCAAGCCGTCCAGGTGAAGGCCCCGGGTGAGCAGCGCCAGAGCACCGACCGCCAGGGCCGCCGCCAGGAGCGGCGACATCGCGGTCAGTCCCGTCAGGAGCAGCACCGCCCCCGCCACCGCGCCTAGGAGCAGGCCCGCGGCCGGGGCCAGCGACATCGCCCAGCCGGCCGTGGTGCGGTCGACACGCTCCACCCGGACGGGGATCACGGTGAGCGTCCCCAACGCCAGCCGTGCGCCGTCGGCGACGTCACGCCCCCTTGCGGCGTAGCGACCCGATCCCCCCGTAGACCAGCGGTCCCAGCGGCCCCCCGGCGGTGTGCCGGGGTTGGTCACGGGAGGTCCACGATGCGGCCCGCCGTCGCCAGGAGGACCTGTTCCGACTCGGCGGCGAGGAGCCGGTTCAATCGGCCCAAGCGGTCGCGGAAGAGGTTCCCGCTGGCGGTGGGCGGGACGACGCCCGAGCCGACCTCGTTGGTGACGGCGACCAGCAGGGCCGGGCACTGTCTCCAGGCGTCGATCAGCTCGGCTTCACGCGCGGCCAGCGTCTCCAGGGCGTCTCCGGGCGGGGTGTCCGACCACAGGCCGCAGGCGTCCATCACCCCGGCCAGCCACGTCCCGACGCAGTCGAAGAGCACCGCGCCCGTCGCATCGCGCAGGACCGCCGCCGCCTCCAGGGTCTCCTGGGTCTTCCACCACGTCGGGCGGCGCCGGCGGTGGGCCGCGATGCGCTCCGCCCACGCGTCGTCGTCACCCGGCTGCGGGCCCGTGGCCAGGTAGGTGACCTCGGGTTCGCCGAGGAGGCGCAGTTCGGCTTCCGCCGACTTGCCCGACCGCGCGCCGCCGGTGATCAGCACCCGGTGCGGTCCGCCCACGCGGTCCGGCGGCCACGCCGCCGGGGGACACGACAGCTCGTGGCCGTCGGAGGGCGCGGACGCGCCCCACAGGCGGGCCCGGCGCTCGAACTCGGCGGGGGAGTGCACCCGGTGGTCGCCGCCGACCGCCACGACCACCGTCGTCCTGCCGACGACGCCCGCCCGGCGCAGCGCCCCGATGACCTCGGGGTTCTCGACCACGTCGACGATCGCGACGTCTACCTGCCGCGTCGGGGACGGCGCCCCGTCCGGCAGGTCGTCGGCCGGAGGGTCGGCGGGGGCGTCGGGGCGTGCGTAGAGGAGGCGTCCCCCGTCCGGGCCGTCCACCCGGGTGCCGTGCGGCGTGGCGGTGACGGTGTAGCCCTCGGGCGCCGGGGTCGCGGTGCCGGTGCCCGGTTCCCGGAGGGTGAACGCCTGGTCCACCGTGAGGCGCACCGGTAACCGCCGGTTCTCGACCGCGCGGTTGCACGATGCGCATCGGCAGTGGGGCGCGGGCCATCCAGCGGGGCCGGAGGTGCCCGAGAGTCGGATTCGCACGTTGGCCAGTTAACAGCATGTCGAAGGGCTGCGCGGCTAGGCTCTGCTGGGATGACCGGCCGTGCGGGACGGCGGGCCCCAGGAGAGAGGTGACCCATGGCGTGGAGCTGGCGGTACGAGGCGGCCGATGGACGGGTGCTCGAGGACAGCGCGCTCCCCGGTGAGCTGTTCTCCTCCCGGGGCGACGCGGAGAGCTGGCTCGGGGAGAGCTGGCGCGGCCTCACCGATGCGGGAGCGTCGCAGGTCACGCTGCTGGAGGACGAGCGTCCGGTCTACTCGATGAGCCTCACCGAGACCGTCTGAGAACGGCCGGTCCGGCGACCCGTTCGGCCCTCGGGGCTTACTCCCCCGGGGCCGGCGCGCACCGATTCCCGTTCACGCGCCGAGCACGTGGGCGTTCCGGGCCCGCCGCGCACCTGTGTGCGGAGATCGCCGCCCAATCGGAATCCGCGGCGGTAGGCGCCCCGTCCGTTCCTACGGCTGTCTGCGCGGCCGGCCGGTCCCGGGTCCGCACGGCCCTCGGCCGCGGTGGAATGACGATGGGCCGCCCGGCCGCCCGGCCGGGCGGCCCATCGCCGCGATCCCTGATCCGCGTACCGGCGCGGCCTACGGCCGGTGCTCCGGGCTGACCGTGAGGGCCGGGTCGGTCTGGATCTTGTCGCCCAGGACCCCGTCGATGCGGCTCAGCAGCTCCGCGTCCAGCTTCACTCCCGCGGCGCGGGCGTTGGAGCGCACCTGCTCCGGGCGCGAGGCGCCGATGATGGCGGAGGAGACGTTGGGGTTCTGGAGGACCCAGGCGATCGCCAGCTGGGCGAGGTCGAGCCCGGCCTCCTCGGCGATCGGCCGCAGCTCCTGCACCCGCTGGAGCAGTTCGCGGTCCTCGACGTAGCGCGAGATGAAGCGGGCGCCGCTCTTCTCGTCGGTCGCCCGGGACCCCTCCGGCGGAGCCTGGTCCGGCAGGTACTTGCCGGTGAGGATCCCCTGCTCGATGGGCGACCACACGATCTGTCCCAGGCCCTCGCGCTCGGAGACGGGCACGACCTCCGACTCGATGACCCGCCACACCATGTTGTACCGCGGCTGGTTGGAGATGAGCCGGGTCAGCCCGAGTTCCGCCGCGATCTTCTGCGCGTTCTCGATCTCCTCGGCGCGCCACTCCGAGACACCGATGTAGAGGACCTTGCCCTGGCGGACGAGGTCGTCGAACGCCCGCATGGTCTCCTCCAGCGGGGTCGCGTAGTCGTACCGGTGGGCCTGGTACAGGTCGAGGTAGTCGGTGCCCAGGCGGCGCAGCGACTGCTCCACCCCGCGCACGATGTGCTTGCGGGACAGCCCGCGGTCGTTCTTGCCGGGGCCGACCGGCCAGAACACCTTGGAGAAGATCTCCAGGCCGTCGCGGCGCTCGCCCTTGAGTGCGCGGCCCAGGACCTCCTCGGCAGCACCCTGCGCGTAGCCGTCGGCGGTGTCGAAGGTGGTGATCCCCTCGTCGAGCGCGGCGCGCACGCAGGAGACCGCCGCGTCCTCCTCGACCTGTGAACCGTGGGTGATCCAGTTTCCGTAGGCGATTTCGCTGACGACGAGGCCGCTGCTGCCAAGATGACGGAATTCCATGTCGGCACCTTAACGCCGTGCCCGCGGCAGGTCCCGGGCGGCGGGCCGCTAGCGGCCCGCCCGGTCAGGAACCAGGAGTGGGGATGGGCTGTCCCACCTTGAGGCGCGGCTTGGGCAGGCGCAGCCGGCGGATCTGCAACTGGCGCATCGCCGCGTACATGCCCACGCCGCGGATGGTGTCGTCGCCGGGGAACAGCCTGCGGGCGTCCTTCTTGATGCGGTTGCCGATGTAGAGGCCCTCGGCGACGATCGTGACCATCATCAGCGGCCACACCACATAGGTGACGCCGAGCTGGAACTCGGGGAACGGCAGGAACAGCAGGACGATGATGGCCAGCGAGAAGTAGAGGAAGAACTCGCTCACGCTGCGCCGGGAGTCGACGACGTCGCGCGCGTAGGCGCGCACCGGGCCGTGGTCCTGGGGGCGGAAGTAGCGCTCCTCGCCGCGGGCGGCGCCACCGCGCTGGGCCGCGCGGGTGGATTCGCGGGCCTGGCGCTCGCGGTACTGCCGGTACGCCTCTTTGCGGGTCTGCGGCGCGTTGAGGGGGCGGCGCAGTGTCTTCTCTGCCTCACTGCGCTTTGGGGTCGGCGCACCTTTTTTCGGGGTATATCCCTTAGGTTGGGTGGCCTCAGTAGCCTCAGAACTGGCAGAGCCGGCCACGGCCGGCTCTTCGGATGCGGAAGCGGAGCGACGTCGGAACACATCCCCCAGGGTAGCCGGTCCGAGCTTCATGGCGACCGCTCGCCAGAGCGCGTAGGGTTGGATGCAGCGCCCGCCGGGAACAGCCGATGTACGGACCGAGAAGGGGACGGCCACGCCGATGAGCGTGTTTCAGCGACTTTCCATGATCTTCAAGTCCAAGGCCAACAAGGCCTTGGACTCCGTCGAGGACCCTCGCGAGACCCTCGACTACTCTTATCAGAGGCAGCTGGAACTCTTGCAGAAGGTCCGGCGCGGGGTGGCCGACGTCGCCACGTCGCGCAAGCGGGTCGAGCTGCAGGTCCAGCAGCTGGAACAGCAGTCCGGCAAGCTGGAGAACCAGAGCCGCGCGGCGCTCGGGCAGGGCCGCGAGGACCTCGCGCGCGAGGCGCTCACCCGCCGCTCCGGCCTCCAGTCCCAGATCGAGTCCCTCAAGCAGCAGCACGAGCAGCTCCAGGGTGAGGAGCAGAAGCTCACCCTCGCCGCGCAGCGCCTCCAGGCCAAGGTCGACGCGTTCCGCACGCGCAAGGAGACCATCAAGGCCACCTACACCGCCGCGCAGGCCCAGACCCAGATCAGCGAGGCGTTCTCCGGCATCTCCGAGGAGATGGGCGACGTCGGCATGGCCGTGCAGCGCGCCGAGGACAAGACCGCAGAGATGCAGGCGCGCGCGGGCGCCGTCGACGAACTCCTCGCCTCCGGCGCCCTCGACGACGTCACCGGCACCTCCAAGGACGACATCCAGGCCGAGCTCGACCGCATGGCCAGCACCAGCGGCGTCGAGCTGGAGCTGGAGCGGATGAAGCAGGAGCTCGGCACCGGCAGCGGCGGCGGCTCCACCCCCCAGATCGAAGGCGGCAACGGCCAGGCGTCGGGCAACGGCAGCCAGGTCCAGCCCTACCGGCAGGGGGATGGCGCATGATCGTCCGCATCATGGGCGAGGGGCAACTCGACCTCTCCGACGCAGACCTCGACCTGCTCAACGGGTTCGACCGGACCCTGGAGCAGGCGATCGCCCTCGGCAACGAGGACGAGTTCCGGCAGGCACTGAAGGAGCTGCTGGACAAGGTCCGCGAGGACGGCAAGCCGGTGCCCGCCGACTCGCTGGCACCGTCGCAGTTCATCCTGCCGCCCGCTGATGCGACCATGGACGAGGTCCGGGCCATGCTCGGCGACGAAGGGCTCATCCCCGACCTCGCCTGAGCGTCCCACGGCCTCCCGGCATTCGGCTGCTGCGCCTGCGGCCGCCCGGCACACCCCGTGCCGCGGCGGCCGTACGCGTATCCGCACCTTTCACCCGCCCTCCCGTCGCACACCCGCCCGTCGTACGCCGGCCCGTGAACGGCCGCGACCGGCCCCGGCCCGGCCGCCGGGGGTCGGCCGACTCACAATCCCGCTTAACGGAATTCACGCCCTGCCTGGCTAGACTGCGATCAAGGCCGGGGCGGCGGGAGCCGTCGGGCCCGCACGGACGCACCCGGTGAAAGGCCGTCGCTGTGGCAGGATCCAAGTTCATTCCCGATCGCGGGCTGACCAGCCGCATGGTCCTGACGATGTCCCTCCTGGGCATCCTCTACGTCGCGTTCGTCATCGCCCTCGTCCTGGTCGGCCTGAACGTCTGGCTCGTCGTCGCGATCGTCGTCGGCTTCGCGCTCTTCCAGTACTTCACCTCCGACAAGATCGCGATGTACTCCATGGGCGCCCGCGAGGTGTCGCCCGATGAGGCCCCCGATCTGCACGCCGTCGTCGACCGGCTGTGCGCCATGGCCGACATGCCCAAGCCCAAGGTCGCCGTCGCCCGGACCGACGTGCCCAACGCCTTCGCCACCGGCCACAACAGCAAGACCGCAGTCGTGTGCGTCACCAGCGGCATCATGCGCCGCCTCGACACCGCCGAACTGGAGGCGGTGCTCGCCCACGAGCTGTCGCACGTGGCCCACCGCGACGTGATGGTCATGACCATCGCCGGGTTCCTGGGCATCGTCGCGGGCTTCCTCACCCAGATGGGCCTGCGCTTCGCGCTCTTCTCCGGCGGCGGGCGCGGCCGGGGCCAGAACAACCCCGCGATCGTGGCGCTGGCCGTGGTGGCGGTGAGCGCGATCGTGTGGGCGCTCAGTTTCCTGCTCACCCGGGTGCTCTCGCGCTACCGCGAGCTGTCGGCCGACCGCGCCGCCGCCTACCTCACCGGCCGCCCCTCGGCCCTGGGTAGCGCGCTCACCAAGATCACCGGCGACATGGCCCGCATCCCGACCGACGACCTGCGCAAGGCCGAACCGTTCAACGCGTTCTTCTTCACCCCGGCGGCCGCCCCGAAGGGGTTCAGCCTCAGCACCCTCTTCGCCACCCACCCGCCGATCGAGCAGCGCCTCTCCCAGCTCGCCGACATCTCCCGGCAGCTCGGCAGCGGGGCCTGAGGAGCGCGCACCCACTCCACCCCCGACCGCCCGACCCGCCGGTCGCCGGCGGCCGAAGCCGAAAGGCACGTTCAGCGCCATGAGTTTCCTCCGGGCCCTGCTGGGCCGCTCCAAGCCCGCCAAGCCCGACCTCGACGCCCTGTTCGGGCTGCCGTCGGCGGCCGTCACCCTTGAGGCGACGGCCGGGTTCCAGCCCACCGGGACCGGATCGGTGGCCTTCCGCGCGACCGAGGGCCAGGCGTTCGCCACCCTGGAACGCGACATCACCGAGCTGCTCAACGCCGACAACGGCCCCGCGGTCGAGCCCGTCGCCGACGACTACGGCTACACCTGGCTGGTCCTGCGCGCGCCCGAAGGCGCCGAATCCGACGTCTCCTCCCTGGTCACCGACATCCACGCGGTGAACTCCTCGCTGGAGAGCGCCGGCTACGGGCCCTCGCTGCTGTGCTCCCTGGTGACCTTCGCCGACCCCAAAGGCCGCCGGGTCGCCCTCGTCTACCTCTACAAGCGCGGCACCTTCTACCCCTTCGCCCCGCTGGGCGGTCAGCGCCGCGACAACGCCCTCGAACTCCAGACCGAGGCGGCCATCGGCAACGACCTGGCCGTCGAGAAGGACAAGTCCCGCTGGTTCCCCGTCTACGGCGCGCCCGGGCTCTGACGCACACCCCCGGTGACCCGGGGTGATGGCCCACCCCCGGGTGTGGCCTGGACCACCCCCAGGCGGCACACTGGCCGGGTGCGCATCATCATCGCTCCAGACAAGTTCGCCGGGACGCTCACCGCCCTCGAAGCCGCGCAGGCCGTGGCCGACGGCTGGCGGAGCGCCGACCCGACCGTCGACGCCGAACTGGTCCCGCTGTCCGACGGCGGCCCCGGGTTCGTCGAAGTCCTGCACACCGCTCTGGGCGGCACCCTCGCCCAGGCCACCGTCACCGGTCCCTTGGGCGACCCCGTCCAGGCCGCCTACCTGCTCGACGGCGACACCGCCTACATCGAGAGCGCGCAGGCGTGCGGCCTGCACCTGGTGCCGCCCGACGCCCGCGACGCCGGACGTACCACGACCCTGGGCGTCGGCGAGCTCATCGCCCACGCGATCGCCGCCGGCGCGCGTACGCTCGTCGTCGGCCTCGGCGGCAGCTCCACCAACGACGGGGGCGCCGGCATGCTCGCCGCCCTCGGCGCCGGGCCGCGCGACGCGCTCACCCGCGGCGGTGGCGCGCTCGCCGCCCTCACCGGCGAGATCGACCTCGGCCCGGCGCGCGCCGCGACAGGGGGCGTCACCCTCATCGCCGCCACCGACGTCGACAACCCCCTGCTCGGGCTGCACGGCGCCAGCGCCGTCTTCGGCCCGCAGAAGGGCGCCGACGACAACGAGGTGCAGCGCCTGGACGCGGCCCTGGCCGCGTTCGCCGACGCCACCGAGCCCGGCGGGGCCCTGCGCGACGCCCCGGGCGCCGGCGCCGCCGGCGGGCTCGGTTACGCGCTCCTCCTGCTGGGCGGCACCGTCGAGTCCGGTGTGGCACGGGTCCTGGCCGCGGTGGGCCTCGACCGGCTCGCGGCAGGGGCCGACCTGGTCATCACCGGCGAGGGCTCGTTCGACTTCCAGTCGCTGCGCGGCAAGCTGCCCCACGGGGTCGCGCGGGCGGCCGCCGCCCACGGTGTCCCGTGCGTCGTCACCGCAGGCGTGGTGTCGGTGGGCCGGGCCGAGGCCGCTGCGGCCGGGATCACCGAGACCTATTCCCTGGTGGAGTCGGCGGGCTCCACGGAGGCGGCGCTCACCCGCTCGGCGGAGGAGCTGCGCGGCCTCGCCGCCCAGGTCGCGCGGCGCTGGACGTCCTGAGCGGATCCGCGCGGGCGTCCGCCGGGCCCGGGTATCCCCAGAGCCGCGGTCCCTGATGGCGGCATCGGCCGATACGCCCTAACCTGGGGGGAGACCCAACCTGGATGAAGCGGCGAGCCGCTTCCCCGGCACAGGCAGGAATGCACCACGCGGTCCCGGCGTTGACCACGTCCGAGGGGCAACCGGGTCGCAGTGGCGGCCACACCGCATTTTCGGAGGAGTTGGCAGATGACGGTTCAGAGCGAGGCCACGACGGCGGGCATCATCCTGACCGATGAGGCGTCGGGCAAGGTGAAGACCCTCCTGGAGCAGGAAGGCCGCGACGACCTCCGGCTTCGCGTCGCCGTGCAGCCGGGCGGTTGCTCGGGACTGCGGTACCAGTTGTTCTTCGACGAGCGCGAACTCGACGGCGACGTCGTCGCCGACTTCGGCGGCGTCGGTGTCGTGACCGACCGTATGAGCGCCCCCTACCTCATGGGCGCCACGATCGACTTCGTCGACACCATCGAGAAGCAGGGCTTCACCATCGACAACCCCAACGCCACCGGCTCCTGCGCCTGCGGGGACTCGTTCAACTAGCCCGGTGAAGGGCGCGTCCCGGCGGGCCCGCCGGACGGCCACGCGGACCCCGGGGCCCGCGCGCACCACGGGTGCGCGCGGGCCTTCGCCGTGCCCGGGCCGTCCGCGCCCATGCCCGGTCCGCCCGCTCGATCCCAGGGCACGCGGTGTGAGTGGGGTTCATGGGCCCTACTGCGGCACGGAGTCGCTGGGTACTCTTGTGGTTTGTTCCGTCTCCCGACCCAAGGAGCCCTCAGCAGTGCGCATCGCGGTTACCGGATCGATCGCCACCGACCACCTGATGACCTTCGAGGGCCGGTTCGCCGAGCAGCTCATCGCCGACCAGCTTGAGCAGGTCTCCCTGTCCTTCCTGGTCGACGAGTTGGAGGTGCGCCGCGGCGGCGTCGCCGCCAACATCTGCTTCGGCATGGGCCGCCTGGGCCTGCGCCCCCATCTCGTCGGCGCGGTGGGCGCCGACTTCGACGAGTACCGGTCCTGGCTGGAGCGCCACGGCGTCGACACCTCCGGGGTGCACGTCTCGGAGCTGCGGCACACCGCCCGTTTCGTGTGCACCACCGACCGCGACCACAACCAGATCGCCTCGTTCTACGCGGGCGCCATGTCCGAGGCGCGCAACATCGAACTGGCCCCGCTGTCGGACAGCGTTGGCGGGCTCGACCTCGTGCTGGTGGGCGCCGACGACCCCGAGGGCATGCTGCGCCACAGCGACGAGTGCCGCGACCGCGGGCTGCCCTTCGCCGCCGACCCCTCCCAGCAGCTCGCGCGCATGGAGGGCCCCGATGTCCGGCGCCTGATCGAGGGCGCGACCTACCTGTTCACCAACGAGTACGAGAAGGCGCTCGCCGAGCAGAAGACCGGGTGGAGCGAGGACGAGATCCTGGAGCGGGTCGGCACCCGGATCACCACGCTGGGGGCCAAGGGCGTGCGGATCGACCGCCAGGACCAGCCGCCGCTGGACGTCCCGGCCGCCGCGGTCACCGCGAAGGTCGACCCCACCGGTGTGGGCGACGCGTTTCGCGCGGGCTTCCTCGCCGGGCTGTCCTGGGGCCTGTCCCTGGAGCGCTGCGCACAGGTGGGCAACGCCGTGGCGGTCCACTCGCTGGAGGTCAACGGGCCGCAGGAGTACCACTTGACCGGCACGACCCTGCTGGAGAAGGTCAACCGCTCCTACGGTGAGGACGCCGCCCGCGACGTCGCCGAGCACGTGGCCTGACACCGGCGCAGGTGTTCCGGCGGCCCCGGCCCGCCGGTCCCGGTCCCCGCGGCGCAGGCCGCGGGGACCTCGTCATTCCGGGGCCCCCGGGTGGTGGCCCGGTCCGGCGGGGGCCTGGTTGCGGGCCAGCAGGTCGTAGAGGGCCCGTTCGAGCTGGCACGGAGCGGTGATCGGGGCGCTCCAGGGGATGCGGACGAGCACCGGGTGGCCGGCCCCGGCGGGGTTCACCCAGAGAGTGGCGCCGGCGGAGTCCAGCTCCCAGAGCCAGGCGGCCCCCTCGGGCGCATCGGGCAGGTGGCGCAGCGCGGCGCTCAGCTCGTCGCGGTGCCGGTCGTTGACGTGGCGCAGGATGTGCTCGGCCGCGCCGGTCAGGGGGTCGGGCCGGGCCACGCGGAACGCTTCGCCGTCGATCACCCCCGCCGCGTCATATGTGTGGTAAATCACGGTTGCGGGCTCGACCCGGGCGAGCAGCGGCGCGTCCGGCGTGGGATCATCTTCTACTGCGGCGAGCAGCCCTTCGTCGGGATGGCCTTCGGCCACCGCGAGGGCCGCATCGCGGCGCTCGCCTGCGGGGATCACCGACACCCAGCCCTCGCACCACAGGCGGGCGCGTACAGTGGGTGTCCGACCCACATGCCGCATCGCGCAGAGATCGACGCCGACCGCCAGGTCGGCGCGTCCGTGCCGCCGTGCCCGCAGTGCTTCGTGCAGCGGATGCCCGGCATCGATCCACAGGATCGCGCGACCGGCGTGATCGACCGCTCCGCGCACGCTGAAATGCGTGCCGGGATAGTCAGCCGACGTCGCCATGGTGGGGGTCGCCGTGGCGGCAAGGGAACGGACCCGTTCGATCACGGACGGGCTGGGTGGTCGCATGACACCTCCTAGACTTAGGCAAGCCTTACCTAGGATTCCCGTTTTTGCAAGATCGCACATAGACGGAGGAACACGAATGCGCTACACCGGACCGAAGGTGCGGTTGTCCCGGCGCGCCGGTACCCCGCTGACCCGTAAGGCGGTCAGCTACTTCGAGAAGCGTCCGTACCCCCCGGGTGAGCACGGTCGCCGCGTACGCCGCTCCACCAGCGACTACGCCGTCCGGCAGGCCGAGAAGCAGAAGCTTCGCTGGTACTACGACCTCTCGGAGAAGCAGCTCGCGCGCATCTACGAGAACGCCAAGAAGCGCCCGGGCCGTACCGGTGAGGAGATGATCGCCGAACTGGAGCTCCGGCTCGTGACGGTGGTCCTGCGCTCCGGGCTCGCCCCCTCGATCTACGCCGCGCGCCAGTACATCACCCACGGCCACATCACCGTGGACGGCCGCAAGGTCGACATCCAGTCGTACCAGGTCAAGCCGGGGCAGATCATCGGCGTTCGGGACAAGTCAAAGCAGACCGTCCCGTTCGTCGAGGCGTCCGAGGGCGTGCACGCCGACGACAAGATCGCCGGCTACCTCGCCGTCAGCCATAAGGACCTGCGCGTCGCGGTCGTCGACCGCCCCAAGCGCGAGCAGGTTCCGGTGCCCTTCGACGAGCAGCTCGTCGTCGAGTACTACGCGCGCTAGAGCCGCAGGCTCCTCCGCGTGACCGCGGGCCGTGTGACCGAAGGGCACACGGCCCGCGGCCGTGCGCGGTCCGCGGCCACCGCACGCGGACCCGTCAGTACATCCGCCGGATGTGGAAGGCGTGGCCCCGCGCGAGCGGCACCTCGGCCACGAACTGCTGCATCTTCAGGCGGCACCACGAGGGGATGTCGGTCCGGGCGGCGGGGTCGTCGGCGGTGACGGCGATGACCGACCCGATCGGCACCTCCCGGATGCGTCCGGCGAGCATGATGATCGGGATCGGGCACTTGCGGCCGATCGCCTCCACGGTCACCAACGGCTGGTCCGACACTGACGCTCTCCTTCCGTGCCCCGCTGTCCGGGCGGGCTGCGGGCCCGCCCGCGCGCTCGGGCGGCCGCCCGTATCCCATTCTTTACCCACGCCGGCGGCTAAGCGGCACCCGGTTAAGCGTCCGATAAAACCAGCGATACGCTCGGCCTAGCCCGTCCATGAGGGGGCACGCCAACGCCGCACCGGCGGCCGGAGGCGATCCTCCTGGGACGGACCGGGCGATCCGGCGCGAACCGCCCTGGCCGGCGGCTCACCCGCGCCGCGCGACGAGGCCGGAAGGGAACGCTGATGAGTGTCCGCACACGCCCCCCAGGGCGGGCGCGCTCCAACACGCGCCCCCTCGGGCCCCTGATCGGCGCAGCAGGTGGATCGCGCTAATGTTGCCCCTTGACAAGCTTTGGACATACGACCGCCCGCGCGATCGTCGCGGGCATCACCGCTGGGAAGGCATTCCGTGAGTCCGACCCGCCATAGGAATCGGCGCCCCGCGTTGCGTCGATGGGCACCACGTGGCGCCGCGCTCGCCGCGTTGGGCATAGCCGCGACCGGCTGCGCGTCGAACGAGTTCACTCGTTTGGGTGTGCCCGAGCCGATCACCGAGCAGGCCGAGCGCGTCCTCATGCTCTGGCAGGGTTCGTGGGTGGCGGCTTTCGCGGTCGGCATCCTCGTGTGGGGACTGATCATCTGGTCGATCATCTTCCACCGCAAGCGGTCCGAGCAGCTTCCGCCGCAGGTGCGCTACAACCTGCCGATCGAAGCCCTCTACACCGTCCTGCCGATCGTCGTCATCGCGGTCCTCTTCTACTTCACCGCGCGCGACCAGACCTACCTGCTGGAGACCGAGGAACCGGCCGACACCAACGTCGAGGTCGTGGGCTTCCAGTGGAGCTGGCAGTTCAACTACCTGACGGAGCCGAACCCCGAGGGTGAGACCGACCCCCGGTCGGAGCGCGAGTTCTCCATCGAGGGCACCCCCGACGACGTTCCCACCCTGGTGGTGCGCGAGGGCGACGTCGTCCACTTCGACCTCGTCTCGCCCGACGTCATCCACTCGTTCTGGATCCCGTCGTTCGCGTTCAAGATGGACGTCATCCCCGGCCACCCCAACGAGTTCCAGGTCAAGGTCAAGGACGACGTCGTTCCCGAGGGCGAGGACTCCGCCACCTTCGCCGGCCGCTGCGCCGAGCTGTGCGGCGTCGACCACGCCCGGATGCTGTTCAACCTCGAGGTCATGACCCCCGAGGCCTACGACGCCTGGTACGCCGAGCAGCTGGAGACCGCGCAGTCCGAGGCCGAGCAGCAGGCGGCGCGCGCCGAGGAGCAGGAGCTGGTCGAGGACCCGCGCCCGGAGAACCAGCCCCCCGCCGGCGACGCCGAGGGCGGCACCGAGACCGAGGACCAGCCCGCCACCGAGGGCGCTCCCGAGCCGCAGACGGCGGAGACGCCCGCTGAAGAGGAGGGTGGCAACTGATGGCGACCACCGTGGCGACCCCGACCGGGTCTGCGGACTCCGCCCCGCCCGCCGCCAAAGGGTCGATCCTCGTCAGCTGGATGACGTCGACCGACCACAAGGTGATCGGGTACATGTACCTCATCACCTCGTTCGCGTTCTTCATCTTCGGCGGCATCCTGGCGCTGATCATCCGCGCCGAGCTGTTCCTGCCGGGCATGCAGGTCGTGACCGCCGAGCAGTTCAACCAGCTGTTCACCATGCACGGCACGATCATGCTGCTGATGTTCGCGACCCCGCTGTTCGTCGGGTTCTCCAACATCATCCTGCCGCTGCACATCGGCGCACCCGATGTGGCGTTCCCGAGGATCAACCTCTTCGGGTACTACCTGTACCTGTTCGGCAGCCTCATCGCCGTCGGCGGGTTCCTCACCCCGGGCGGCGCCGCCAGCTTCGGCTGGTTCGCCTACACCCCGCTGTCCGACGCCGTCCGCTCGCCGGGCCTGGGCGGCGACCTGTGGATCCTGGGCCTCGCCGTCAGCGGTCTGGGCACCATCCTGGGCGCGGTCAACTTCATCACCACCGCCCTGTGCATGCGCGCGCCGGGCATGACGATGTTCCGGATGTCGATCTTCTCCTGGAACACCGTGCTCACCAGCGTGCTGGTGCTGATCGCCTTCCCGGTGCTGACCGCCGCCCTGATCGCCCTGGGCGCCGACCGCATGGTCGGGACGCACGTCTTCGACCCCGCGCACGGCGGCGCGATCCTCTGGCAGCACCTCTTCTGGTTCTTCGGCCACCCCGAGGTGTACATCATCGCGCTGCCGTTCTTCGGCATCGCGACCGAGATCCTGCCGGTGTTCAGCCGCAAGCCGATCTTCGGCTACAAGAGCCTCGTGGGCGCGACGATCGCCATCGCCGGCCTGTCGGTCACCGTGTGGGCGCACCACATGTTCCCGACCGGCGCCGTGCTGCTGCCGTTCTTCTCGTTCATGTCGTTCGTCATCGCGGTGCCCACCGGTGTGAAGTTCTTCAACTGGATCGGCACCATGTGGCGCGGCCAGCTGGTCTTCGCCACCCCGATGCTGTTCACCATCGGATTCCTGGTGACGTTCCTGTTCGGCGGCCTGACCGGCGTCCTGCTGGCGTCGCCGCCGATCGACTTCCACGTCACCGACTCCTACTTCGTGGTGGCGCACTTCCACTACGTGGTGTTCGGCACCGTGGTGTTCGCGATGTTCGCGGGCTTCTACTTCTGGTGGCCCAAGTTCACCGGCAAGATGCTCGACGAGCGCCTCGGCAAGATCCACTTCTGGCTGCTGTTCTTCGGCTTCCACGGCACCTTCCTGGTCCAGCACTGGCTGGGCGCCGAGGGCTTCCCGCGCCGCTACGCCGACTACCTGCCCACCGACGGCTTCACCGCCCTCAACCAGTTCTCGTCGATCAGCTCGTTCGTCCTGGGCGCCTCCACGCTGATCTTCTTCTGGAACATGTGGGTCACCCACAAGAACGCGCCCAAGGTCGAGGTGGACGACCCGTGGGGCTACGGCTGCTCCCTGGAGTGGGCCACCTCGTGCCCGCCGCCGCGGCACAACTTCACCTCGCTGCCGCGGATCCGGTCCGAGCGCCCCGCGTTCGACCTGCACCACCCGCACGCCGCCGCACCCGGTGCGGCCGCCCAACCGGTCAGCAGCAAGGGGTAGGCGAGTTCCATGAAGATGCAGGCCTATCTGTTTATGGGCGTCTCGACCTTCTTCGGTCTGGTCGCGGGGCTGTACGCCTACTGGTCCTACGCCGCCGAGGGCTACATCGAGTGGACCGGCACGGTCGCGCTGGTGGTCTCGGTCGGGTTCGGCTGGATGGTCGGGTTCTGGCTCTGGCAGGCAGCCCGCCGCAGTGAGCGCCACCACGGCCTCGCCCCTGAGGAGCGCCTCGACGGGGAGATCGCCGAGAACGCCGGCGAGTACGGGTTCTTCAGCCCGCACAGCTGGTGGCCGCTGTTCGTGGCCCTGGCGGTCGCGTTCATGGCGGTCGGCGTGGCGATCGGCTGGTGGATGGTCGCCGTCGGCGCCTTCGCGGTGCTCCTCACCGCGATCGGCTGGATCTTCGAGTACTACCGCAAGGAGTTCCAGCACTAGGAGTGACGGTCGCGGCGGACCCTCGGGGCCGCCGCGACACGCCGGGCAGCGTGCTCAAAATGCCTTATGCCCTGGTCCGTCCCCGGTTGGTCACCGATTTCCGCTGAAATCGGGATCAGCCGGGGTATCGTTTTTCAGGGGGCAGATACCCACTGTCGGTGAGCGGCCGTTCAGCGCCGACCGTGGCCGGTTTGCCGGGGATCGGGGGGAGACACGAGCTTCCCGCGATGCCACGCGTCCCACGGAGTGATGGGCCTCAGGGGTTCCAATCGACGTGGAGGTTGCACGGTGAAGGGCAGCACATCTACAGCGGGGTACCGCAGCGTCGGGGCAGGAGCGGCGGGGTCCGCCATCATCCTCACGGCGGCCTGCACGGGGCTCTGGGCCGGTGTGACCGGCTCCGGAGGCGACACCGAGCCCGTGACGATCGAGATCACGCCGGCCGACGGGACCGGCGACGTCCGGTCCAACGTTCCGATCACGGTGGGGGCCGCGAACGGGACCATCACCGATGTCCGGGTCGAACAGGCCGGGGGCGGTCCCGATGAGGACATCCCCGCGCGCGTCGGCACCGAGGCCGAAGCGGTCGCGGAGGCCGGGGACGGCGACGACTACGCCATGACCGGTGTGCTCGACAAGGCCAAGACCGAGTGGGTCAGCGACTGGAACCTCGTCCCCGGCGCCGACGTCGTCGTCACCGCCACGGGCATCAACGCGGACGGCGCGGAGACCGAGGTCGTCAGCCGGTTCACCACGGAGCCGGCCGACAAGGGCAAGAGGCTGGGGCTGGAGTCCAACTTCCCCTCCAGCGGCCAGACCGTCGGCGTGGGCATGCCGGTCATCGTCAACTTCGACGCGCCCGTGGAGAACAAGGAGCAGGTCGAGAACTCCATCGAGGTCACCTCGGAGAAGGCCACCCAGGGCGCCTGGAACTGGTTCGGCGACCAGATGGCCGTGTTCCGGCCGGAGGAGTACTGGGAGCCCGACCAGAAGGTCTCGGTGAACATGCGCCTCGCCGGCGTCGAGGCGTCCCCGGGGGTGGTCGGGACCGAGAACCGCCGGCTCGACTTCCAGGTGGGCCGCGAGCAGATCACCACGGTCGACGACGGCGCCCACGAGATGACCGTCCAACGCTCCGGCAAGACCGTCAAGACCTTCCCGATCAGCAACGGGCGCGCCGACACCGAGCGCTACACCACCACCAACGGCGTCCACCTGACCATGGAGAAGTACGAGCACCTGGTCATGGACTCCTCCACGGTGGGCATACCCGCGGGCAGCGCCGAGGCCTACCGCCTCGACGTCAACTGGGCGGTCCGCTTCTCCAACAGCGGCGAGTTCGCCCACGCGGCGCCCTGGAACGGCAATGTCGGTTCGGCCAACTCCAGCCACGGCTGCACGAACATGGCCACCGACGACGCCAAGTGGTTCCACGACGAGACGCTGATGGGCGATCCCTACATCGTCGAGGGCACCGACCGCGAGCTGGAGGTCGACAACGGGTGGGGCTTCTGGCAGCGCTCCTGGGACGAGTGGCTGGAGAACAGCCCCACGGGGGAGCCCGACTCCACCGACGACACCGGCACCCCGGGCTCCGTCCACGCGGCGTAGCCCGCAGCGGAGGCACGGCCCTGCCCTCGTCCGGCGAGGGCAGGGCCACTCAGGGCTGGAGCCCTGCTCACCGATGGCCAGGGAGGTCGGCCGGCGCCGTGCGCTCCGCCGCCCAGGTGATCGTGAACGCGATCCCGCAGCGAGGGCGGGGGAGTGGCGCCCAGGTGTCGGCGAGCATGTCGATGAGCCGGATGCCCCGACCGCGCTCGGCCATCGGGGTGGCGGGCCGGAGGAACGGGATGCTCTCTGCCTTGCCCTCGTCCTCCACGTCGACGCGGATGCGCCCGCGATCGACCGTCATCCTCACGGTGAACATCCCGCCGCGACCGCTGGCCGTGTGGCACACGGCGTTCGTCGCCGCCTCGGAGACGAGCAGCACGGTGGAGGCGACGGCGTCATCGGGGATCTCGAATTCGGAGTGCGCGGCCAGGATGTTGTCGGTCCACGTGCGCGCGCGGCGGATCTGGTCCCGCCATCCGGGGAATTCCTCGGAGTAGGCCATTCCCATCATCGCATTCCGGCGAAGCGTCGGCGTCCGACGCGGAAGAAATAGGGACGAACACGGGCGCATTGCACCCGGAACGGCCTAGTAGGGTCGTGCATGTCATCAGCTCCTGGAGATCGCTGCTGGCCGTGCCCCGGACGATGTGGCGTCGTCGCGGGGTGTCTGCTGCTGCGTGCCCAGCGTTCCGGGACGGGCTGGGGAATTCCAGCGATTGTCCAGCTCTGGGAGCTATCTGTGAAGGCTATGGAAAATTAATGCGTCGGATGGTAGAACTCCTTTCCATGGTGGAGAAGGAGTTGCCCGACTGGGTCGATTTTGGCCGAGAGCTTCGCCGATTTAGGCTGCAAGCTGGAATGACGCTCAACGACGTGTCTCGGAGGATCAATATCTCGATCGGTATGCTGTCCAAGATCGAGAGGGCTACTCGGGCGCCCAAAAAGGACACCGTTGGAGAATTGGATCAGGTTTTTTCGACAAACGGATCCTTGCTCAGGCGCTGGTCCGATGTCACGCGAACAGTGGCCGATCCGGAGTGGTACCGCCGCGTCGAGGACGCCGAGGCCGCTGCCATCGAGATCCGGTTGCACAACCCGACCCTGATCCCCGGTCCATTGCAGGCCACCGAGTACACGCGTCAGGTACTGGAACACGGTCGTCCCTTGGACAGGGAGGACGACATCGACACTCTGCTCAGGCTGAAGGCGAGGCGAGCCGAGCGTCTTCTCGCAGAAGGCGAACCGCGCTTGACGGCTGTGGTCCCAGAGACCGTCATCACCGAGTGCGTGGGCACCCCGAAGACTGCGGTCGCCCAGTTGGAACGATTGGTCGATCTGCAAGAATCGGCCAGGGTCACGATGCATGTCATCCCCAAAGGGATGCCGACCCATATCAGTCAGTCAATCGGAGCCTTCGCGCTGATCACGTTTGTGGACCGGATGCCGACGGTGTTCGCGGAGTCGGCGACGGGTGGCGATCTGGTGGATCATCCGCGGGAGATCCAGCGGTTCGTCAGCGTGTTCGGGACACTACAAGGCTGGGCGCTGTCGCCCACCGACTCCCTGAGCCTGATCAGAAGGGCATGTGATGGATTCTCAGTGGCGTAAGGCCAGTTACAGCAATGCCGGTTCGGATTGTGTGGAGTGCCGGAGCATCGACGGCCGGACCGTGCAGGTGCGCGACACGGTGCATCGGGAGCTCGGGCACCTCGACCTCCCCTCTGGCGCCTGGGTCGCGTTCCTGGCGGAGGCCGGCCGGATGTAGGCGCCCTGGCGCTTCTCCAGAGAACGCCGAAGGCCCGGCCGCCCGTTGGGGCGGCCGGGCCTTTTCACGGGCCTGAGAACGGGTCTCAGTGCGTGTTGGCGGCCTCCGTGGTGTCGACCGCGGCCTCGTGGTGGGCGCGGTCGGCGGAGTCCCCTGCGTGCTGCAGGTGGTGGCCGCTGTGCGGCTGGACGCCCTCGAACGAGACGTTGTCGCGCGTGTACCAGTCCGCCAGGCGGGCGTGGAGCTTGCCCATGAGGCCGCGGGCCTGCGGCGACTCCACACCGTTGGCGTCGACCTCGCCGACCTCGATGCGGGGCACCTCCTCCTTGCTCTGGAGGATGTGCACGGTGTCGGCCGAGGACTCCTTGTGGACCTCGATGAACTCACCGCTGGGCAGCTGCTTGACGTGGCCGCTCTCGTAGCCGTGCTCCAGCGTCTCGCGGTCGCGGCGCTGGAGGCCAAGGCAGATCCGCTTGGTGATCATGAAGCCCGCGATCGGACCCACGATCACCGCGATGCGGAAGAACCAGCTCAGCGCGTAGAGGCTGATCGAGAACGTCTCCGACAGGATGTCGTTCGAGCCGGCCAGCCACAGCAGGCCGTAGAACGTGATCCCCGCGACACCCATGCCCGCGCGGACCGGGGCGTTGCGCGGCCGGTCGGCCATGTTGTGGTGCCGCTTGTCCTTGGTGATCCACGCCTCGATGAACGGCCACGCGCCCATGGCCCCGAAGATCAACCCCGGGATCACCAGCCCCGGCACCAGCACACCGGTCGGGATGGCATACCCCGCGATGTTGATGTCGAAGTAGTTCGGGAAGAGCCGCAGCGCCCCCTCCATGAAGCCCATGTACCAGTCGGGCTGGAGCCCGGAGGTGATGGAGGTGGGGGTGAACGGCCCGAACAGGTGCACCGGGTTGATCTGCACGAACGCGCTGAGGCCCACGCACACGGCGAACACGAAGAAGAAGAACCCGCCCGCCTTCACGGCGAACCCGGGGAACATCGGCGTGCCGACGACCTTCTTGTTCGTGTGCCCCGTGCCGGGGTACTGCGTGTGCTTCTGGTGCCACAGGATCATGAAGTGCGCACCGATGAGCGCCAGCAGCAGGCCGGGGATCAGCAGGATGTGCAGCATGTACAGGCGCGGGATGATGTCGTGCCCGGGGAACTCCCCGCCGAACAGGAACATCGAGATGTAGGTGCCCACCACCGGCAGCGACATCATCACACCCTGGAGGATGCGCACGCCCATACCCGACGGGAGGTCGTCGGGCAGCGAGTAGCCGAACAGGCCCTCCAGCATGGTCAGGGTGACGATCGCCACCCCGATCAGCCAGTTGATCTCACGCGGCTTGCGGAACGCGCCGGTGAAGAACACCCGGAGCATGTGCACCAGCATCGACGCCGCGAAGATCAGCGCCGCCCAGTGGTGGATCTGGCGCACCAGGAAGCCGCCGCGGACATCGAAGTCGATGTACAGCGTGGAGGCGTAGGCCTCGCTCATCGTGACACCGTGCAGGCGCTCGTAGGAGCCGTCGTACACGATCTCGGCCATGCTCGGCTTGAACCACAGTGTCAGGAAGACACCGGTCAGCAGCAGGATGATGAACGAGTACAGCGCGATCTCGCCCAGCATGAACGACCAGTGGTTCGGGAAGACCTTGCGCAGGTTCTTCTCGCCCATCTTGGCCAGGTGGAACCGATCGTCGATCCAGTTGCCCGCGCCCTTGAGCGCCTTGGGCGCCTGAGTTGTCCTGGTCATCGGCTACGCACCCCTCTCCGCGTCCCAGAAGGTCGGGCCCACGGCGCTGGAGAAGTCCCCATCGGCCACGAGATAGCCCTCGTCATCCACTGTGATCGGCAGCTGCGGCAGCGGGCGGTGCGCCGGGCCGAAGACGACCTTGGCGCCGTCGGTGGCGTCGAACGTCGACTGGTGGCAGGGGCACAGGATGCGGTGCGTCCCCTGCTCGTACAGTGCCGCCGGGCAGCCCACGTGGGTGCAGATCTTGGAGTAGGCGACGATCCCGTTGTGCGTCCAGCCCATCTGCTCTTCGGTCATGGTCGGCTTGAAGTCGCCGTCCGGCACCTTGATCAGCAGGATGACCGCCTTGGCCTGGTCGTTCAGGCTGAGGCCGTGCGGGTGCTCCTCGTCGTGCTCCTGGTAGGGCAGCGCGCTGATCATGCCGCCGGGCTCGTTCTCCAGGTCCTCGGCGCGGATCCAGGTGCCGGGGCCCTCGCGGTCCGTCCCCTCGACGACCATGCGCCGCCCGCGGTGCCACGGCGTGTGGTGCAGCACATCGCCGGGCAGCGGTCCGGTGTCGCGCAGCAGCACGATCGGGGCCAGCCCCAGGGGGGCCATGGCCAGCAGCAGCGTGCGGCGCAGCAGCGGGCGCTTGGTGATGCCGCTCTCGTCGGCGCTCTTCATGAAGAACTCGCTGAAGGAGCCCTTCTCCTCGGGTGAGGAGGGCAGCTCGTCGTAGGGCGAGGACACCTCGTAGTGGGGCATCACCTTGCGCGCCCACACGGTCATGCCCGCGCCGATCCCGAACAGGGCCAGCGCGAGCGATCCGCCCAGCGCCATGTTCGAGTACTGCGCGATCTGCGGGTCGGCGATGGCCTGGTCGCCCTCGGCGTTCGGGCCCCACCAGAAGAAGGCCACGAAGAAGAGGATGCCCGCGACGAAGGCGACCGTGAACCAGGCGGCGGCGGCGCGCTCGCCCTTGCGCTGGACCTCTTCGGACTGGGAGTGGGTCTCCTCGGCCGGGTAGGGGCCCTCGTGCTCGCTGTGCGGGTCCGCGGGGGCGGCGATGACGCCCCCGGCGGTGGACGGGGTGCCGATGACCCGGTCGGGGCCGTCGTCACCGGGGTTGTTGTCGGTGTTTGGGGTATCAGTCATGGGCTCGCTGCTTCGCGGTGATCCAGATCGCGCACGCCACGATCAGGCTGAGGCCGACCACCCAGCCGATGAACCCCTCGGCGACCTGGCCGATGCGGTTCAGGCTGAAGACGCCGCCGGCGTCGGGCTCGGCCTGGAGGTCCTTCACGTACGCGATCAGATCCTGCTTCTCGTCCGGGGTGATCGTCATGTCGTTGAACACCGGCATCTGGCCCGGACCGGAGAGCATGGCCTCGTAGATCTGGCGCGGCGTGGCGTCGTGGATCTCGGGGGCCCACTTGCCGTCCGTCAGGGCGCCGCCGGCACCGGACCAGCTGTGGCAGTGCGCACAGTTGGTCAGGTACAGCTTCATGCCGGCCTCGGTGTCCTGGGCGCCGGAGATGTAGGACTCGTAGGCCTCCTCGTACTCGGCCTCGGCGGCCAGGTAGGAGTCCTCGTCCTCGAAGTCGGCGCGCACGGGGGCGTCGGCGGGGATGCCCTCCGGGACCGCGGGACCTTCGCCGATCTCCTGCTCGTAGTAGGCGATCAGGTCGTCGATCTCGTCCTGGGTGAACGCCGGCGGCTTGCGGGGCATCTGCGCGTCGGGGTTCATGGAGGGCATGCGGCCCGTGCTCACCTGGAAGTCGATGGCGGCGCCACCGGCCGTGGTGATGTCGGGGGCCATGTCGGAGCCGGTGCCGGTGAGGCCGTGGCAGCTCGCGCAGCTCCTGACGAAGATGTCCTTGCCCTGCGCCACGTCCGTCTGGTCATCGGCCGCCGCTTCGGCCGCGACGGTTTGCGCCTCGGCCCGGTCGGCGCTGGGCGCCACATAGGCATAGCCCACGCCGACGAGCGCGAGCGCGAGTATGACGACGGCATACCCCGCAAGGGGATGCCGTCGCCGCGCGGTAATCCATTTCACGGTTTCCCCGTTTCGGGTTACTGAATGAAGTAGATGGTTGCGAACAAAGCGATCCAGACCACGTCAACGAAGTGCCAGTAGTAGGACACGACGATGGCGCTGGTCGCCTGCTGGTGGGTGAAGCGCTTCGCGGCGTACGTGCGTCCCAGCATGATCAGGAACGCGATCAGACCACCGATGACGTGGAGACCGTGGAAACCCGTGGTGAGGTAGAACATCGAGCCGTAGGCGCTGGACTGGAGGGTCAGCCCTTCGTGAACGATGAGTTCGTAGTACTCGTACGCCTGGCCGAGCACGAAGACCAGGCCCATGAAGAACGAGATGAAGAACCACATACGGAGCTTCCGCACATCACCGCGTTCGGCGGCCCAGACGCCTGCCTGTGCGGTGAAGCTGGAGGCCACCAGGATGACGGTGATGCCGAGGGCCCACGGGACGTTCAGGTGAGCGGCCGGCCACTCACCGAGGTCGGGGTTGCCCACGGTCACCGATCGGATGGTGAAGTACATCGCGAACAGCGCTGCGAAGAACATGAGCTCGTTGGCCAACCACACGATGGTGCCAACGCTCACCAGGTCAGGTCGCTTAGCCGCACCATGTACCGGTGTCGGTGCTGTTTCTTGGTTCGCGGTTGCTGTCGCCACGGTTGCATTATTGCGGCATCTCGCGGGGGTTGGTGCACGACCCCCCGAAAGCCACCCGATCTGCGGTGGCAACGGTATCGGCCCGTGATGAACCGGGCCTCCCGCGCGCCGGAAGGCGGTCGGGGGCGGTCGGCGGCGCCCGGGCGGGTGCGGTGCGGGGGCGGGGCGGCATGGCCGCGAGTGTGGCGCAGGTGGCATGCTGTCGTGGCGAAGGTCTCAAGGCAATAGGCTCGGAACAGGCGCGGAAGCGGTGGCGCGCGGTCGCGTACCCGCGCCGCCAGACGCAAGGGACGGTGACGGTCGACCATGGCGGACCACGGATCCGGGGCAGCGGACAGCGGCGCCCGAATGCGCATCCTCATCTACAGCGACAACGGCAGGACCCGCGAGCAGGTGCGGCTGGCCATCGGCCGCCGGCCCGCCGCCGACGTGCCCAAGGTCGAGTTCGTCGAGTGCGCGACCGCCCCCGGGGTGATCAAGCGGCTGGAGAACGAGCACATCGACGTCGCCGTCTTCGACGGCGAGTCCGCCCCCGCGGGCGGCATGGGCGTGTGCCGCCAGATCAAGGACGAGATCTACCAGGCGCCGCCGGTGCTGCTGATCATCGGGCGCCGCGACGACGGCTGGCTGGCCGCGTGGTCGCGCGCCGACCGGGTCGTCAGCCACCCCATCGACCCTGTCGCCCTGGCGGAGTCGCTGGCCGAGCTGATGCGGGAGCAGCAGGCCAAGGCCGCCGCGCTCGGGTAGGCTCCGGACAGGCCACCGGCACGGCGGCCCGCCCGCCACGAACGGAAAATCACGAGCATGGTGCACCACCCCGCCGCCGGCCCCCCGCTCGGCGGCGGCCGGTCCTCCCGGCGACCCGGGTCCCCCCGGTCCTTCAACGGCGCGGCCCACCACGGGGCCGACATCGCGCGATGGCGTCCGACCGCCACCGCCCGATGACCCCGTTCCGCACGCCGCTGTACTGGAGGACCCGCCCGTGAGTACCCGAGAACGCACCTGGCCCGAACTGATCACCGCCCTGCTGGAGGGCCGCTCCCTGACGGAGGCGGAGACCGGCTGGGCGATGAACGAGATCATGTCGGGCTCGGCCACCGACGTCCAGGTCGCCGGCTTCGCCATCGCGCTGCGCGCCAAGGGCGTCACCGTCGAGGAGGTCACCGGCCTGGCGGAGGGGATGCTCGACAACGCCGTGCAGATCACGGTGCCCGGCCGCACCGTCGACATCGTCGGCACCGGCGGCGACCGCGCCCACACGGTCAACGTCTCCACGATGGCCGCCATCGTGGCCGCCGCGGCCGGGCTGAAGGTCGTCAAGCACGGCAACCGCGCCGCCTCGTCCTCGTGCGGGACCGCCGACGTGCTGGAGCGGCTGGGGGTCGTCATCGACCTGGCGCCCGAGCACACCGCCCGCGTCGCCGAAGAGGCGGGCATCACCTTCTGCTTCGCGTCGCTCTTCCACCCCGCGTTCCGGTACCTGGCCAAGCCGCGGCGGGAGCTGGCGGTGCCGACCGTCTTCAACTTCCTCGGCCCGCTGACCAACCCGGCGCGGCCCGGCGCCGGCGCCGTCGGGGTCTTCGACGCGGGGATGTGCGAGGTCATCGCCGGGGTGTTCGCGCGCCGGGGGACCACGGCGCTGGTCTTCCGCGGCGACGACGGGCTCGACGAGCTGACCACGACCACCACGTCGCAGGTGTGGGAGGCGCGCGACGGCGTCGTCACCCACAGCCGGCTCGACCCCGCCGACCTCGGCATCGAGCGCTCCGCGCCCGACGCCCTGCGCGGCGGCGACGTCGAGTTCAACGCCCGGGTGGTCCGCGAGCTGGTGGGCGGGCGGACCGGACCGGTGCGCGACGCCGTCCTGCTCAACGCCGCCGCGGCCATCGTCGCCGCGGAGGAGGGCGGCGGCGCCGCCCTCGTCGACGCGCTGCGCGCCGCCTACGCGCGTGCGGCCGCCGCGGTCGACAGCGGCGCGGCGGCGGCCCTGCTCGACACCTGGATCGAGACCAGCCAGTCCTACGCCAAGGGCGCGTAGCCGCCGCGGAAGCGGAGGAGCGACGCACGAGGGGCCCGGTCCGCGGACCGGGCCCCTCGTCGTTCGCTTCGTCGCCTCGGGCCGTGCGGCGGCGCGGCCGGGACCGCCCGTGGCGGCCGGGCCTACTCCATGCCCAGCGAGAACGCCGATTCCAGGTCGTGCCGGGAGTGGGCGCTGAACGCGATGTGGGTGTCGGAGGAGCGCACGCCCGCGATCTTGTTGATGCGGCCGGGGATGACGTCGGCCAGCTCCTCGTGCCGGCGGACCCGCACCATGGCGATCAGGTCGACGCCGCCGGTGACCGAGTAGACCTCGCTCACCTCGTCGATCTCGGCGGTGGCCGCGGCGACCTCCGGAATGCGGTCGATGTCGGCCTTGATCATGACGATCGCGGTGATCACGGGTGCCCGTCCTTCTTAGTAGACGTCCGACAGGCGCGTTCCGGCGCGCCAGCGGATGCGGTACATGAGCAGCCCGCCGATCACGCCGGCGATGAAACCGTAGACGTGGGCGGCGTAGGCGACGCCGGCGTCGGTGCCGCCGCCGGGGAACAGCGAGACGCTGATGTAGAGAAAATACTGAAGCACGAAGTAGGTGGCCACGAGCGCCCACCCCGGCAGCCGCACCGGCAGGATGAAGAACACCAGGGTGATGACCCTGCTGCGCGACTGCACGGCCAGGTAGGCGCCCAGCACGCCCGAGATCGCCCCCGACGCGCCCACCAGCGGGACGTCGTCGACGCCGGTGCTGAGCGCGAAGGCGTAGGTGGCGGCGATGCCCGATGCGGCGTAGAGGCCGAGGTAGCGGTAGCGCCCCAGCCGGTCCTCGACCACCGGGCCGAACACGAACAGGTACACCATGTTGCTGAGCAGGTGGAAGCCGTCGCCGTGCAGGAACATCGAGGTGACCGACGACAGCCACGGGAGCTTGGTGAAGTCGCCCCCGCCGCACGCGGCCGTGCCCGCGACCTGGTCGCCGGTGAGCAGTTCCGCGGGGATCGCCGCCCAGCGCAGCAGGTACAGCTCGACCGGGCACATGCGCGCCATGAGGTCGCCGCCGTACCAGACGGCCAGCGCCGACATCGGCGACATCAGGTAGACCACGACGTTGGCGGTGATCAGCAGGTAGGTGACCACCGGCACGCGACGGACCGGGTAGTCGTCGCTGAGCGGCATGCCCGCCATGTCTCTCCTTCTACCTGGATGCGCGGCCCCAGTCTGTCAGGTCGCGGTGCTTTTCTGCACCATTGACGGGACATGTCCACGGTGATCCGGCTTCCACCAGCCGGACGCCAGGGGATTCCAGCCAGCGCAGCACGCATTCCATCTCGGCCGCTCCCGCGCGCGGCGCGGGGCCCGGACCGGGCTCGACCGATTCCGCGGTGCGGGTCAGCGCGTCGACGAAGGCGACCGGGTCGGCCGACGGCGCCATCACCGCGCTGCCGGCCAGCCGCCCGTAGCGGACCACGTGCACCTCCCACGCCGCGCCCGCGCGCCGGGCGGCCACCAGCTGGGGCAGCCGGGCCAGGGCGGTCAGGCGCTGGGAGCGGGCGGCGGCGGTGAGGAACGCCGCGAGCCGGTCGCGGTGGGCGGCGGCCTCCTCGTAGCGCAGCTCGGCCGCGAGCCCGGCGATGTGCGCGCCGACGGCCGCGACCACGGGGGAGGCGTCGAGGGTCATGGCGGTGTGGGCCGCGTGGGCGTGCGCGGCGTACTCCTCGGGCGATTCGCGCCCGTCGCACGGCGCGCCGCACCGGCCGAGCTGGGCCAGGACGCAGGCGGAGATCGGGCGGGCGGGGGAGAAGCGGTGGGTGCACTGGCGCAGCCGAAAGGTCTGGTGCAGGGCCTCGCGCGCCAGCTCGGCGTCGCGGGCGGACCGGAACGGGCCGATGTAGGGGGCGTCGTCGTCGCGCACGGTGCGCACGATCGACAGGCGCGGGTACGCCTCGCTGGTGAGCTTCAGCCAGTTGGCGCGCTCGGGGTTGCGGGAGCGGCGGTTGTAGGGCGGTTTGCGCTCGCCGATCATGCGCAGCTCGCGGACCTCGGCCTCCAGCTCGGTCGCGCAGACGATCGGGGTGACCCCTTCGACCAGGGCGATCATCTCGCGGATGCGCCCGCGGGTCTCGCCGGCGGTGAAGTAGGAGCGGACCCGGCGGCGCAGGTTGCGGCTCTTGCCGACGTAGAGGGTGTCGCCCTTGGCGTCGGTGAACACGTAGACCCCGGGCGCCTCGGGTACGCCGTCGGCGAGGCGCCGCTTGCCGCGCTGGGCGGCGGTGGGGGCCGAGCGGAAACCCCGCAGCTCCTCGACGGTGTCGATGCCGAAGGAGCCGAGGCGTTCGAACAAGTGGTGCAGCACGCCCACCGTTGCGCGGGCGTCGTCGAGGGCCCGGTGGGTGGGCTGGTCGGGCACACCGAAGTAGCCGGCGAGGGTGCCGAGCTTGTGGTTGGGGACTTCGTCGCGGGTGACCAGCCGGCGCGCCAGCGGCACGGTGTCGACCACGTGAACCGCGGGCCAGTCGAAGCCGTGGTGTGCGCAGGCGCTCTTGAGGAACCCGATGTCGAAGGGGGCGTTGTGGGCGACCAGCACCGTTCCGCCCCCCAGCTGCGCGAACTCCAGGAACGCCGGGAGCACGGACTCGATGCGGGGGGCGGGGGCCACCATCGCCTGGGTGATGCCGGTCAGCAGGGTGATGAAGGGCGGGATGGCCACCCCCGGGTTGACCAGTGTGGCGAACTCGCCGACGACCTCCCCGCCGCGGACCTTCACGGCGCCGATCTCGGTGATGCCGGCGCCGTCGGCGCGCGACCCGGTGGTCTCCAGGTCGACGACCACGAACGTGGCCTGCGACAACGGGGTCCCCAGATCGTCGAGGGTCCCCTGCACCGGTACCTGCTGCTCTACCACCCCGCCAGGGTAAACGGGGGTGCCGACGGTCCCGGCCGGAGGTCGGTCCTACGCCCACCAGCCCGGATGCCCCGCCGCCCGTCCGGGTGCCCCGCTCCATGGAAAGATGTCTCCCACCTCACGGGGCCGGACCGGGCGCGCGGGGCGGCGCCGGCCGCGGCCGTGTTACCCGGGCGGTTCGCCGTGCTCAGCACTAGTTTTGATGGAAGACGAAGGAGGACCAGGCTGTGAGTATTTCGGTGCCGTCCGATACCCAGCGGTGGCGGTGCACCCAGTGCGGGAACCTGACCCGGTTCGACGTCACGCGCAGCGTGCGATCGCGCGACTACCTGCACGTCGACCTCTCCGGCGCGAGCCGGGTGGAGGAGAGCGAGGTCCTCTCCGAGACGGTGGAGCAGGTGCGCTGCCGCTGGTGCAACGCCGTGGACGCCGTCGAGGTCGTCGACCGGCCCGCGGCCGAGCAGAACGGTGCGGCCGGAAGCGGCGCGGAGCGGGCATGAGTTCCGGCTCGGATGCGACGCCTCCGGGCGAGGCCACAGCGGAACCCCCCGAGGGAGGGGAGGAGCCGCTGCGCCGGCCGCTGCCCGAAGCCGTCCGGGCCCGCGTCATCGACTACGGCTCCGACGTGCTCGGCGGCCTGCGCGTCACCGACCTCCCGCCCGCGCTGCGCAGAGTGGCCAGATTCGAGCCGCGGCGCCGCGCCCGGCTCGCCGGTCCGCAGATCGCCGCGCAGCTGGAGACCGATCCCGGATTCCGCGCACGCGTGGCCGAGCGGGTCGAGCAGGTGTGGCCCGAGCTGGCCGAGGGGATGCGCAACGGGGTGGTGCCGCCCGCGGCCGACCCGATCGCCGTCGCCGCCGCCGGCTACCTGATCCGCCCGCCGGGCTGGCAGGAGATCGTCGAGCGCATCCACGACGAGCTCGACCGCCGCGACGAGGTGAAGGAGGCCGACGAGGCGGCCGAGGCGATCGCCGACCTGCGGCGGCGCCTGGACGAGGCGGTGACCGGCCACCGCGAGGAGGTCCTGAGACTGCGCGGGGAGCTGCGCGAGCAGCGCGGCACCATCGCCGACCTGCGGCGCAAGATCCACAGTGAACGCCAGCGTGCGAAGGAGGCCGTCCAAGGCGCCGAGCAGGCGATCGCGGAGGCGGCGGACCGCACTGCCACGACGACCAGCCAGGTCAGTTCCGTGGAAGCGGAGAACCGCCGGTTGCGCAACCGCCTTGCCGCGGCCGAGGCGCAGGTCGAGAACGCGCGCCGGGCGGCCCGCGCCGGGCGCAGCGTGGAGGAGGCGCGCGTGCGCGTGCTGCTCGACGTGCTGCTGGACGCCTCGCACGGCCTGCGCCGCGAGCTGGCCCTGCCCACCTCGATCGAGAGCCCGGCCGACCTGGTCACCGACGCACGCAGCACGCGCGCCGCGGGGACACCGGGCGGCGGGCTCCCCGACGACGACCCGGGCCTGGTCGACCAGCTGCTCGTGCTGCCGCGGATCCACATCCTCGTCGACGGCTACAACGTCACCAAGACCGGGTACGGCACGCTGCCGCTGGCCGACCAGCGGGGCAGGCTGCTGGCGTCCCTCGAAGGGCTGGCCAGCCGCACCAAGGCCGAGATCACCTGCGTGTTCGACGGCGCCGACGTGGACACCCCGCCGGTGCTCGCGGCGACGCGGCGCGTCCGGCTGCTGTTCAGCGACCCCGGCGAGACCGCCGACGAGCTGATCGTCCGGCTGGTGCGGGCGGAGCCGCAGGGGCGCCCGCTGGCCGTGGTCACCTCCGACAAGGAGATCATCGCGGCGGTGCGCCGCGAGGGCGCCCGCACGGTCGCGTCCGCGCTGCTGCTGCGCCGGCTGGAGGCGCCCGGATAGCCCCGCCGGGGGAGCCGCCGGGAGCCGCGCGGGTCCGATGTGACCGATTCGTGATGGGATGCGGAGCCCGTCCCGGGTCAGGGGCGATGCCCGTGTGATCTCGCCCCGTGGCGAACAGGATTCCCTGCCCCGGTTGAGGAGCCGGGACCGGTCCGCTAGGTTCTATCCGGAGCTTGATCGGCTTCCCGCTATAAGGCCGAATTGCGTCCGCGTTACGGCGCACCCCGGCCGGTGGCCTACGGGCCGATGCGCGGGAGGTTCCCTGACCTCAGGGGCGGTGCGGTCGTGCTGCCGCGTCACGCGGTCGAAGGTGACGCACCGCGACCGCGGTCCCCGCTCCCCGGTCCTGTGCGCTGCCGCGCCGTGGGTGCCGACCCCCGATCCCCCCATCCCCGTATGTGCACTGACGTAAAAGGAGCGTGGACCGCCATGGCGAGTAGAGGTGGTCGGCGCACGGCCCACCGGATTGCGACCGGTCTCGGGGTCGTCGCGGCCGGCGGCTTGATCCTGCCCTCCGGGGTCGCCTACGCCGAGCCGACCCAGGAAGAGGTCGAGGACCGGCTCGATGAGCTGAACCAAGAGGCCGGCCAGATCGTCGACGACTACAACGACGCCAAGGAAGAGTACGAGGCCGCCCAGGAGAAGGCGGACGAACTCGAGGCCGAGGTCGGCGACGAGCAGGACAAGTACGACGAGCTCCGCGAGGAGGTCGCCGGCTTCGCCAGCGCCGCCTACAAGGGCAACGACCTCAACGCCCCGAGCACCGTGCTGACCGTCGAGAACCCCGAGGACCTCCTCGACCAGTCGGCCGACATCTCCTACCTCTCCGAGAGCCAGAAGGCCAAGCTCGACGAGTTCGGCGACTCCTCCGAGCGGCTGTTCCAGCTCAAGGACGAGGCCGACGAAGCGCTCGCCGACGCGGAGGAGAAGTTCGACGAGATCGAGGGGAAGAAGGACGAGGTCGACGAGAAGATCGCCGAGCAGGAGGACCTGCTCGCCGAGTTCCCCAGCGCCGACCCCGCGACCGAGGGCAGCGACGTCGGCGGCTCCTACACCGGGTCCGCCTCCGGCAGCGCCGCGGCCGCGCTCGACTTCGCCTACTCCCAGCTCGGCAAGCCCTACGTCTACGGTGCGGCCGGCCCCGACGGCTACGACTGCTCGGGCCTGGTCATGCGCTCGTGGGAGGCCGCGGGCGTGAGCCTGCCCCGCACCACCTACGGCCAGGCCGAGGCCGGCGCGCAGGTGGGCCGCGACTCCCTCCAGCCCGGCGACATCCTCTTCTTCAGCGACCTGGGCCACGACGGCCTCTACGTCGGCAACGGCCAGATGATCCACGCGCCGCGCACCGGCAAGAACGTCGAGGTCGTCGCGCTGGCGGGGTATTGGGACGGACAGTTCATGTACGGCGTCCGCCCGTAACCGCGACCGCCCGCCCGCGGCGACCGCGCCGCGGAGTCCTACATCACACGCGCCGCCCATGGCGTACCCGCGTCGTCCCGCCTCCGGCCACCACCGGAGGCCGGGCGGCGCGGGCTTTTTCGTGCCGGGAGACCTGTGGGTCCGACCGAAATCCAGAACGGGACAATCCGTAAAATCGGGAATTAGGTAACGAATCGGTTGAGTCCGGTGCCGGGGATGCACTAGTGTTCGACGCCGAGCGCGGTCGTCGACCTCGCCATCACCAGATGGCGGCGCCCCGCTCCCGCCGAACTCCGCGCCGCACACCCCCTGTCCGATGGCGCGGAGACCGGAAAACCCCCGGGCGGCCCCCTGGTCCGCCTGTTCACGGAAGGTTTCCGGGTGACCTGCTGCCACGCCCTCAGTCGGCCTGGCCACGGGGCCCTGCCCCGCCCGCACCCGCGTCCGGTAGGCGGACCATGGCAGAAAGGTGTGCCACCCTCGTGGATGAACGCCATGAACGTGGCTCGTACCGCCGGCATATCGCGACCGTCGGCTTCGTCGCCTTCGGCGCCCTTGTGATGTCCACCGGCGTCGCCAGCGCGGACCCCACACCCGACGAGGTCCGCGACGAGATCGAGCAGCTCGAGCAGGAGTACGCCGAGCTCGCCGAGGCCTACAACCAGGCCGAGCAGGACCACGACGCCGCCCAGGAGAAGCTCGACGACCTGGAGGCCGACCAGCAGGACATCGAGGACGCCCTCGGCGAGATGCAGGGCGACGTCGTCCAGCTGGCCCACGCGGCCTACACGGGCACCGACTACAGCTCGCCGGCCTACCTGTTCGGGTCCGCCGGTCCCGAGAACGTGCTCCTCCAGGCCGCCGACCTCGGCTACCTGTCGCAGAACCAGCAGGACACGCTGGCCAACTACGTCGACCAGCAGGACACGCTGGACGACCTCACCGCCGAGGCGGCCGAGACCGAGCAGGACGCGGCCGACAAGCTCGACGAAGCCGAGCAGGCCAAGGCGGACGCCGAGGACAAGATCGACGAGCAGCAGGCGCTCCTCGACGACCTCACCGCCGAGGAGCAGGCCGACGCCACCTCCGGTGTGTCGCCGGTGAGCAACGGCTCCTCCGGGTCCTCCTATACGGGCGACGCCTCCGGCGACGCCAAGGTCGCGCTGGACTTCATCTACGCCCAGATCGGCGACTCCTACAGCCTCGGCGCCAACGGCCCCGACGTGTGGGACTGCTCCAGCCTGGTGCAGGCCGCCTGGAGCGAAGCCGGCGTGAGCCTGCCGCGGACCACCTACGACCAGGTCAACGCGGGATCATCGGTCTCCTGGGACGACTTGCAGCCCGGCGACCTGATCTTCTTCTACGGCGGCCCCGACCACGTGGGCATGTACGTCGGCGACGGCAAGATGGTGCACGCCTCCAACCCGTCCAAGCCGGTCGCGGAGGTTCCGCTCAACGACTACTACCGGACCAACTTCCACTCGGCCATCCGCCCGTAGGAGGTGCCGGGTCGCCCCGCGTCCCCGGTGTCCGAAGGAGACCCGCCCGCGCACCGCGCGGGCGGGTCGACCGCTGCCCGGCGCCACCCGCGGTCCGGCGGCCGGTGCCGGGACGCGCCGCCCGCGGGCGCACCCCGCCCGGCCGGCTCGCAGCGGGAACGCCGGGCGGGCGGGTGGTGCGCGCCGCCGCCCGGCATCGCCGGTCGCGCGCGCTGGCTAGACTCCGACCGTGCCCCGTACGCTGATCGTCACCAATGACTTCCCGCCCCGGCCCGGGGGCATCCAGTCCTTCGTCCACGAGCTGGCGGTCCGCCGGCCCGCCGGATCGGTCGTGGTCTATGCCTCCACCCCCACCGCGCGCAGCGCCGCCGCGTGGGGCGACTCCGAGGCGTTCGACCGCGCCCAGCCGTTCCCGGTCGTGCGCGAACGCACCCCCGTCCTGCTGCCCACCCCCGCGGTCACCCGCCGGGCGCGACGCATCGCCGAGCTGGAGGGGTGCGACTCCGTCCTCTTCGGCGCCGCCGCCCCGCTCGGGCTCATGTCGGGCGAGCTCCGCAAGGCCGGCGTGCGCCGGATCGTCGCCCTGACCCACGGCCACGAGACCGGGTGGGCGGCGCTGCCCGGCCCCCGTTCGGCGCTGCACCGCATCGGCGAACAGGTCGACACCCTCACCTACCTCGGCGACTACACGCGCGGCCGGCTGGCCCGCGCCCTGTCGCCGCGGGCCGCCGCCCGCATGCGGCCCCTCGCCCCCGGGGTCGACACCGACCGCTTCCGGCCCGGTTCCGGGGGCGAGGCCATCCGCGCGCGCTACGGGCTGACCGGGCGCCCGGTCGTGGTCTGCGTGTCCCGGCTGGTGCCGCGCAAGGGCCAGGACACCCTGCTGCGCGCGTGGCCCCGGGTACTGGCCGAGGTGTCCAACGCCGGGCTGCTGATCGTCGGCGGCGGCCCCGACCTGCGGCGGCTGGAGGCGCTGACCCGGCGCGAGGGGGTCGCCCACACGGTGCGGTTCGCCGGCGACGTCCCCGCCCGCGAGCTCGCGGCCCACTTCGACGCCGGAGACGTCTTCGCCATGCCGTGCCGCACCCGCAACGGCGGGCTGGACGTCGAAGGGCTCGGGATGGTCTACCTGGAGGCGTCCGCGTCCGGCGTCCCGGTCGTCGCCGGCGACTCCGGGGGAGCCCCCGACGCCGTCGTCGACGGGGAGACCGGCCTGGTGGTCGACGGCCGCCGGCCCGGACCCACGGCGCGCGCGCTCATCGGGTTGCTGAGCCGCCCCGAGACCGCCGCCGCCATGGGCTCCCGCGGGCGCGCCTGGGTCGAGCGCGAGTGGACGTGGGGCCGCGCCGCCGACCGGCTCGACGCTCTGCTGCGGGGCTGAGCGCCGCCCGTCCGCGCACCGGAGCACCGGGGCGCGGACGGGCGGCGCGGCACCGCCGTCCCCAAGGGGTCAGGAGGCGTAGATCTCGTCGATCTCCTTGCGGTAGCGCTGGGCCACCACGTGCCGCTTCACCTTGAGCGACGCCGTCATCTCGCCGCCGTCCTCGGAGAAGTCGTGCGGCAGGAGGGTGAACTTGCGCACCGACTCCGCCCGCGAGACGGCCTTGTTGGCGTCGTCGACCGCCGCCTGCACGGCGGCGATGAGGTCGGGGTCGGCGATGTTGTCGGCGATCCCGCCGGACTTGGCGTTCTGCTTCTTCCAGAACTCGAAGGCGTCGGGGTCGATGGTGATCAGGGCGGAGATGAAGTTCCGGTTGTCGCCGATGACCATGCACTGGCTGATGATGGCGTGCCCGCGGATGCGGTCCTCGATCACCGCGGGGGCGACGTTCTTGCCGCCGGCGGTCACGATGATCTCCTTCTTGCGGCCGGTGATGCTCAGGTGGCCGTCCTCGTCGAGCGTGCCGAGGTCGCCGGTGCGGTACCAGCCGTCCTCGTCGAACGCGTCCTTGGTGGCGGTCTCGTTGCCCCAGTAGCCGCGCATGATGTGGTCGCCCTTGGCGAGCACCTCGCCGTCGTCGCCGATGCGCAGGGACACCCCGGGGAACGGCGGGCCGACGGTGCCGATCTTGTTGACCTCGGGGGAGTTGACCGCGGTGGGCGCGGAGGTCTCGGTGAGCCCGTAGCCCTCGATGATGGCCAGCCCGATGCCCTGGAAGAAGTGGCCCAGGCGGTCGCCGAGGGCCGATCCGCCGGAGATCGCGTAGCTGGCGCGCCCGCCCACGGCGGCCAGGATCTTGCCGTAGACGAGCTTGGCGAAGACCGCGTGCTTGACGCGCAGGCCCAGCGGGACGCGGCCGGCGCTCAGCGCCTTGCTGTAGGCGATGGCGGTGTCGGCCGCCGCGGCGAAGATCTTGCCGCGCCCCTCGGACGTGGCCTTCTGCTCGGCCTTGTTGTAGACCTTCTCGAATACGCGCGGAACGGCGAGCAGGAAGGTCGGCTTGTAGACGCCGAGGGTGTCGATCAGCTCGGGGCCGGTGGTGGGGAAGTGGCCGAGGACGGTCTTGGACTCGATGCAGCCGACCTGGATCAGCCGCGCGAAGGAGTGTGCCAGCGGCAGGAACAGCAGGGTGCGGCGGCCTTCGAGGGTGAAGACCCGCTCGAGCGGCCCGTTGATGATGTTGAGGATGGTGAAGAGGAGGTTGCGGTGGGTCAGCTCGCAGCCTTTGGGGCGGCCCGTGGTGCCCGAGGTGTAGATGAGGGTGGCCAGCTCGTCGGCGCCGCCGGCACCGCGGCGCTCGTCGACCGCCGCGTCGTCGACATCGGCGCCGGTGGCGGCGAAGGCGGCGAGCGCGGCGCCCTCGATCTGCCACACATGGGCCAGCGCCGGAAGTTCGCCCCGGACGGCCTCGACCCGTGCGGCGTGCTCGGCGGTCTCGACGAACACGGCGGTGCTGCCGGAGTCGCTGAGGATCCACTGCGCCTGCTCCTCGGAGGAGGTCTCGTAGATGGGGACCGTCACGGCCCCCACCGACCAGATGGCGTAGTCGATCGTGGTCCACTCGTAGCGCGTGCGCGACATCAGGCCGACGCGGTCGCCGTGCCCGATCCCGGCCGCGATGAGGGCCTTGGCGATGGCGGCGATGTCGTCGCGGAACTCCGCGCACGTGACATCGCGCCACTGGCCGGACTCCTGCCGGCGCAGTGCGACCGCCCCGGGCTCCGCCGCCGCCCGGGCGAAGACGGTGTCGGGCAGGCGGGCCTCCGCGGAGACCTCGACCTTCACAGGGCGGCTGAATTCGCGCACGTGATCGCTCCTGGGCGTGTGGGGGATGGGCAGGGACGGGACGACCGTAACAAGAAACGCTACCGGTGGGTAGAACGCGTTCTAGTTTTGCAACGGGAGTGTGACCGAACCCCGCGGGGAACAGGGGTCGCGGCCCGGCCGCCGCGGTGTCGCCCCGGGGCCGGAGCGCCTCGCGCGTCCATTCGACAGTACCGCCGAAGCGCGCCGCGCGCACGCCCTGGCCTGCGACCTGGGCACCCTGAACCGCCTCGGGGTCCTCCCCGATTTCCGCCGCCCGGCGCACCGCCCGCCCGCGTGTGCGGCTAACGTGACGGCATACCCGACGAACAGGGGCAGCGAACACCATGGCAGAGCCGAACCGCGACTCCGGGTCGCAGGACATGATCGACGACGCCCTCCGGCTGGTCGACGCGTTGCAGCGCAAACTGATCATCGCCGGCGTCCGCAAGGGCGTCTCCGCGGCCACCTCCCCGCCGCCGCGCAAGGGCGACGTGTGGGAGGAGGCCATCCGGCAGGAGCAGCCCGAGCCGGAGCGGCCGCCCCTGGAGCAGTTCTTCGGCATCGTCCGGGCTAAAGGCCCTGAGGTCGCCGGGCACCTCGGCCGCGCGGGGTTCGCGTTCGTGGGAGCGGTGGGCGAGACGATCGGGGTCGTCGAGCGCGCGCTCCAGCGCTCGGGCTCGGGCACGCCTCCGCAGGCCGGCGGCGGCGACCGGGAACTCCCCCGCGGCGGCACCGGGAACTGAGGGCTCCGCGGCCACCGCGTGGCCGGCCGGTGCCGGAGCGGGCGCGGCGGCGAGGACTCCCGCATACCGCCTCCCGAGAGCGTGCCGGAGACCGGCGCACTGGTTTAATCCAGTGGTCCAGTCCATTTCCCGCGCGACGGGCCCCGGGACCGCCGTGCCGTGCGCGGGCACCACATGACAAGGAGCCGTCCATGCGGCTGACGATCGGCGTGGACATCGGCGGCACCAAGGTCGCCGCGGGCGTCGTCGACCCCGGCGGCCGGATCCTCGACGAGGTCACCCACCCCACCCCCGGCGGGGACGGGGAGGCACTTGCCGACGTGGTCGGCCGAGCAGTCGCCGAACTGCGCGAACGCCGGCCCGAGGGCGAGATCGCCGCGGTCGGCGTGGGCACCGCCGGGTTCGTCGACGAAGAGCGCTCCCGGATCGTCCTCGGAGCCAACCTCGGCCTGGCCGACGAGCCCTTCAAGGACCGCCTGCGGCGCCGCGTGGACCTGCCCATCGTGGTGGAGAACGACGCCAACGCCGCCGCCTGGGCCGAGGTCCGCTTCGGCGCCGGGCGCGGCAGCCGCCACGTCGTCTGCGTGACCCTGGGGACCGGCGTCGGCGGCGGAATCGTCATGGACGGCGAGCTCAAGCGGGGCCGCTACGGGGTGGCCGCCGAGGTCGGCCACTACCGTGTCGTCCCCTACGGCCGCCGGTGCGGCTGCGGCAACCACGGCTGCTGGGAGCAGTACGCCAGCGGACGCGCCCTCGTCGCCGAGGCCCAGGACCTCGCCAAGAACGACCCGGCGCGCGCCGCGCGGATCCTCAAGCCCGCCGGCGGCGACATCGCGCGCATCACCGGCCCAGGCATCACCCGGGCGGCCCTGGAGGGCGACGACGGCGCACTGGAGTGCTTCCGCACCGTGGGCGGCTGGGTGGGGCTCGGCCTGGCCGACCTCGCCGCGATCCTCGACCCGGAGTGCTTCGTCATCGGCGGCGGGGTCTCCGACACCGGCGACCTCCTCCTCGAACCGGTGCGGCGGTCCTTCGCCCGCCACGTCACCGGCCGGGCCACGCGCCGACTCGCCGATATCCGCATCGCCGAGCTCGGCTCCAAGGCCGGCATCGTCGGGGCCGCCGACCTCGCCCTGCGCTGACCCGCCGCCCGGACCGGCCCGCGCCGAGCGCGGCCGTCCACCGCGGGGCGGACGGCCGTTCGCCTTAGGGGGCGGCCGCCGGGTCGGCGTCGTCGGGGGCGTCCGCGGCCGCCTTCTTCGCCGCCTTGCGCGCGTCGCGCTCGGCGCGGCGGTCGCGCTTGCGCTTGGCGCGGTCGGCGCGGCGGCGCTCGCGCTCGTCGGCGTGCTGCTCCTTGCGCTCCTCCCGGGCCGCCGCCTCCAGTTCGGCCTTGACCGACTGGGCGTAGCGGTCGACGTACTCCTGGCCGGACTGCTCCATCAGCGCGTACATGATCTCGTCGGTGATGGCGCGCAGGACCCGCGGGTCCTTCTCCATGCCGTAGTACCGCGAGAAGTCCAGGGGCTTGCCGAAGACGACCTTGGGCCGGATCCCGAGCCGGGGGACGGTGCGGCCGGGGGGCATGATCTTGTCGACGTTGATCATCGCCATGGGGATCACCGGCGCCTTGGACTCCAGGACCAGCCGGGCCACGCCGGTGCGCCCGCGGTAGAGGCGGCCGTCGGGCGAGCGCGTGCCCTCGGGGTAGATGCCCAGCAGCTTGCCCTGCTTGAGCACCTTCAGCCCGGTGCGCAGGGCTGCCTCGCTGGCCTTGCCGCCGGAGCGGTCGATGGGGATCTGGCCGACCCCCGTGAAGAACAGCCGGCTCACCAGGCCCTTGGGGCCGGTTCCGGTGAAGTACTCCGCCTTGGCCAGGAAGGTGATCTTGCGGGGGAGGGGGAGCGGGCCGAAGAAATGGTCCGAGAAGGACAGGTGATTGCTGACCAAGATGGCCGACCCCTGCCGTGGGACGTTCTCGACGCCATAGGCGCGCGGTTGCCACAGCACCGCCAGCACCGGGCCCAGGATCGCCTTGACCACCCAGTAGAACACCGAGATCACCCCCGCACACGCGGGGAGCGTTCGGACAAGCTTGCCACGTTCGCCTTCCCGCTTCCACGAACAACCGTGGCCATCTTCGCACCGCTCGGGACCGACTACCAATATCGGCCCAAGTTACCCGGTGGTAGTCGACCTGGGCCGACGCGCCCGGGACCGCGCCCGCCCCGGGGGCCGGTACCCCCGCCACCGGAGTGGCGGGGGTACCGGCCACCCGCGCACCGGGTTAATTTCATACAGTCGGTGCGGTACGCGCGCGGCCCGCGGCACCACCGGAGAACCCGGAGAACAGGGAGTCCCCATGTCTTTACCGCCAGGAGCCGAACCGTTCCGCCACGACGGCGACGCCACCGGCGTCCTGCTGTGCCACGGCTTCACCGGCACCCCCCGGTCGATGCGTCCCTGGGGCGAGTACCTGGCCGGCGAGGGGCTCACCGTCGACGTGCCGCTGCTGCCCGGCCACGGCACCACCTGGCAGGACATGGTCACGACCACCAGCGACGACTGGCTCGCCGAGGTCGAATCGGCGCTGCTGCGGCTGCGCGCCCGGTGCGACCGCGTCTTCACCATGGGCCTGTCCATGGGCGGCTGCCTCGCCCTGCGCCTCGCCCAGCTGCACCCGGACAAGGTCGGCGGGGTCGTGGTGGTCAACCCCTCGCTCGCGGTCGAGAACCCGCTCCTGCTCGTCGCCCCGCTGCTGGCCCGGTTCGTCCCCTCCACCCCCGGTATCACCGACGACATCAAGAAGCCCGGCGCCACCGAAGGCGGCTACGACCGCGTCCCCACCGCCGCCGCGGCGACACTCCCGAGGCTGTGGCGCGCGACCCGCCGCGGCCTCGCGGGGCTCACCGCGCCGGTTCTCGCCTACGCGAGTCCCGAGGACCACGTCGTCGGCCCGCGCAGTCTGCGTATCCTCACCAATAGGGCGGTCAACACGGAGCTCACCGTCCGCACCCTGGACGACAGCTACCACGTCGCCACCCTCGACAACGACGCCGACGCCATCTTCGACGGCAGCCTCGCCTTCGTGCGCGAGCAGGCCAGGAGCGGGGAAGGAACGAAGCGATGACGCATCGCCGTGGGAACGGCCTGCTCGCCGACGCCTACGTCCCGCTCGTCCTGCTCGCCCCACCGCAGGCCGACCTCATGCTGGAGGCGCTGGGCAGATCGGGGATCGCCGCCTACGCCATCCCCCTCGACCAGGACATCCTCGACTCCGGCGGCGGGGTCGCCACCCCCTCCACCGACCACCTCTACGTCGACGCCCAAGAGCGCCCGGCCGCCGAGGAGATCCTGCGCACCGAACTGCCGGAGCTGGGCGAGCAGCCGGCGGGAACCGCCGGTCAGGGCTCCGCGGGCAGCGCGGAAGAGCCGGATTCCCCGCCGTCGCCCCCCGAGTCCGCGACGGTCGGCACCGCCCCCGCGCGGGAGTCCGCCGACGGCGTCCGCGGCGACCAGGACGACGACGTCTGGGCCGACCTGGTCGCCCGCTTCTACGACTACGGCGACGTCCGCGAACGCCCCGTCTGGCCCGACGCCGAGAACGTCGGCACCGACGACGGCCCCGCCGATCCCGCCGAGCCCCCGCCCGGCCGCGGCGGCGCCGACCTGCTGGCGGCCGACGACGATGACGACCGCCCCAGCCGCCCGGCCGCGAGCCGCGACGAGACCGACCACTACATCCCGCCGCCCCCGCCCCCGCTGCCCCGCGGCGACCTCACCAGCCGGCTGTCCTGGGCCGCGCTGTTCGGCGGCCCGATGGTCCTCCTCGGCTCCATGCTCTTCAGCGTCCGGCTGCCGGGGTGGCTGGCCTTCGTCGCGGTGGCCGCGTTCATCGCGGGGTTCGTGGTGCTGGTGATCCGCATGGGCGACCGCCCCTCCGGCGACAACGGCCCCGACGACGGCGCGGTGGTCTGAGCCCGGACGGATCCGGCGCCGCCGCGGACGGCGGCGGCCCCGCGCGCGTGCCCCGCGGCCGTCGCAGCCGCCGGAGCCGCGCCCGGTTCAGTGGGGGACGCGCAGCTCGATCTCGGTGCCCTCGCCCGGCGCGGTGGTGACGACGGCCTCCCCGCCGAGGTCGCGCAGCCGCCCCCGGATGGACTGGGCGAGTCCCAGGCGTCCCTGCCCGGCCGCCTCGGCGATGCGGTCCGGCCGCATCCCGGGCCCGTCGTCGCGGACCGTCACGGTCACCGCGCCGGGCTCGTCCTCGATCAGCAGCCACACCCGGGTGCCCTCCGGGCAGTGGCGTTCGACGTTGGCCAGCGCCGCCCCGACCGCGGCGTCCACCTCGCGCACCGCGTGCGCGCTCAGCAGCACCGGGGTCGCCGGAGCCGAGACGGTCACGCGGGAACCGGCGCGCGCCCCCAGCACCGGCCGCAGGTCCTCGGCGCCCGCGGCGGAACCGGCGGTGCCGCCGCCGGGGCCGGGCCCGGCGAGGTCGCGGCTCTGGTCCTGGCGCCCGATGAGGCCGCGCAGCGCCGCCTCCTGCTCGCCGGCCAGCCGGCCGAGTTCGGCGGCCTCGCCGCCGATGTCGGCGCCGCGCCGCTGCACCATCGCCAGCACCTGGAGGACGGAGTCGTGGATGGACCGGGCGAGCCGCTCGCGCTCATGCGTCCGGGCCTCCAGCTCCACGGCGCGGGCGAACCGGCGCTCGGCCGCGGCGGCGTAGGCGACCACGGTGCCCACCGCGTAGGCGGCGAGGAGCAGCAGCACGATCCCGCGCGGCACCGCGGCGGAGACGGTCAGCCCCAGCGCCACGCGCACGGCGATGTCGAGTACCCCGTGGCCCAGCGCGGCGCACATGCCCCAGAGGCGGCCCTTCACCACCGCGGCGGCCAGCACCGCGCCGCCGAACCAGGTGGTGGTCAGCGGCGGGGCCATGCGCAGGTAGCCGGGCTCGGCGGCCATGGCCGTCGCCGCCAGGCAGCCGCAGGCGATGGTCAGGTCGAGCGCGAGCAGGATGCGGCGGTCGGCGCCGGGCCGGGGGTAGGCGCGGGCGGCGACGGCGGTCCAGGCGGCCATGGCCGCGAGGACCGACCAGGCGACCCACGGGCGGGCCAGGAGCTCGTGGTACTGCGCCACGTGGCTGACGGCATAGCCCAGGGACGCGACCCGGAACACGGTGATGCCGCGCCATATCGGCGCCTCGAAGCCCATAGCCTCCGCCTCCCGCCGTCCCGTCGCAGGCAAGTGTCCACGATGCGCCGGTCTGCGGGCCAATCGGACGGTTGCGCCGGGCGGGGGCCCCGTGTCCGCGGTGGCGCGTACGGGCCGGGACAGGGCTGTAGCGGTGGCGGTGCCGCCGGTCACGAGGCCGGCGAGGCCACCGGCCCGGTGCCGGTGGTGCGATGGCGCCTGCGGGGATTTCGGGGCGCCGGCCAGGGCGGGCGTCGTCCGGGACTCGTGCTCCGTGCCCGGGACGGGGGCGCGCGGTCCCCGCGACGGCGCCGGTGACGCGGGCGGTGCCGCGCGGACCCCCGGATACCGCCCCGGCCCCGGGGCGGGGCGGGTGGGGTCGGTGGCCCGCGGGATCGGTGTGGTGGCGGGTGGTCGCCGGGTGGCCCGGGGCCCGCGGCCGGCGCACGGGGGCGTGGTACCGGCCCGGCGCCGGGCCCTCAGGTGAGCGGCGGGCCCTGGCCCGGTTCCTCCTGGTAGGAGTAGCGCTGCTCGTGCCAGGGGTCGCCGCGGTTGTGGTAGCCGCGCTCCTCCCAGAAGCCGCGCCGGTCGGCCGCCAGGTACTCGATCGCCCGCACCCACTTGACGCTCTTCCAGCCGTACAGGTGCGGCACCACCAGCCGCACCGGGTACCCGTGCTCCGGGGTCAGCCGTTCGCCCGCGCGGTGGGTGGCCAGCAGCACATCGGGCCGCAGGAAATCGTCCATCCGCAGGTTGGCGCTGTAGCCGTACTCGGCCCACACCATCACATGGGTGGCATCGGGGTCGGGCGGCGCGTGCTCGGCGATGAACTCGGCCCGCACGCCCGTCCAGTGGACGTCACGGAACGTGAACCTGGTCACGCAGTGGAAGTCGGAGACCGAGTCGGTGCGCGGGAGGGAGTCGAACTCCGGCCAGGTCCACCGGGCCCCGCCGGGCGATCGTGTGTGCCCGTACACCCGGAAGTCCCACCGCTCAGGGCGGAACCGCGGCACCGGACCGTAGTGCAGGGCGGGCCGGTCGGGGGGCGCATACTGCCCGGGCGGCAGCCGTTCATCCGACAATCGCACTCCTTCGTGGTCCTTACGCCATCCTGCCAGGCACCGCACACACCGTGACTTGAACCCCATTCGAGCTCCGCTCGACCAGGCGTGCGCTATAGTCGATTCCATGCAGCGGAAGTTTTGGCGCTTTTATGGCTACCGGCCCATGGGTAGGACGGTCGCCCGTTTAGCGCTGCGCTGACACGGACGAACCTCAAGAGCCCCGGGCCGATGGCCCGGGGCTCTTTCGTTTGCCCGCACCTTTTCGACAACGCCGCCCCAAGACGCGCCGCCGATCGGCGGACGCGCACCGCTGGAGGAACAAGACCATGGTCATCGTGATGGCTCCCGACGCCACCCCGGACAACATCGACAAGCTCGTCGACCTCGTCGCCACGGCCGGGGGAGAGGCGTACGTGACCCGCGGTGTGAGCCGTACGATCATCGGCCTCGTCGGCGACGTCCAGCAGTTCGAGACCCTCGACCTCCGCGCGATGCCCGGGGTGAGCGACGTGCTGCGCATCTCCGCGCCCTACAAGCTGGTCAGCCGCGAGAACCATCCCAGCCGCTCCATGGTGAGCGTGCGCGGCGTACCCATCGGCGGCGACAACGTCACCGTCATCGCCGGGCCCTGCGCCGTGGAGACCCCCGAGCAGACCCTCGCCGCGGCCCGGATGGCGCGCGCCGCCGGCGCCTCACTGCTGCGCGGCGGCGCCTACAAGCCGCGTACCTCCCCCTACGCCTTCCAGGGGCTCGGCGAGTCCGGCCTGAAGATCCTCGCCGACGTGCGCGAGGAGACCGGACTGCCCATCGTCACCGAGGTCGTCGACCCCGCCGACGTGGAGCTGGTGGCCGGGTACGCGGACATGTTGCAGATCGGCACCCGCAACATGCAGAACTTCGCGCTGCTCCAGGCCGCCGGGGAGGCGGGCCGGCCGGTGATGCTCAAGCGCGGCATGAACGCCACCATCGAGGAGTGGCTGATGGCCGCCGAGTACATCGCCCAGCGCGGCAACCTCGACATCGTGCTGTGCGAGCGCGGTATCCGCACCTTCGAGAAGGCCACCCGCAACACCCTGGACATCAGCGCGGTCCCGGTCGCCCAGAACCTGTCGCACCTGCCGGTGATCGTCGACCCCTCGCACTCGGGCGGCAAGCGCGACCTGGTGCTGCCGTTGTCGCGCGCGGCCATCGCGGTCGGCGCCGACGGCATCATCGTCGACGTCCACCCGGCGCCCGAGACCGCCCTGTGCGACGGTCCCCAGGCGCTGGTGGGCGACGACATCGAGGCCCTGGCGGACCTGGCGGCGTCCCTGGCCGCCCTCATGGGCCGCACCCTGACCCCCGCCCCGGAGCCGGTGCCCGCGGCCGTGTGAGCGGCACACGGCGGCGCCGCCCCACAGGCCGAGCGGGGCGCCTTCCGGGCGCCCCGCAGGCTGAGCGGGAAACTCAGACCCTGGCCGGGGCGGCGTCGCCGAGGAAGCTCGGGCGGTGCAGCTGCGCGGTGGTCACCAGGTGCTCGGCCAGCTCCTCGGCGTCGAGGCGCTTCTCGATCTGGCGCAGGTCGGCGATCTTGGCGGCGGTCTCGACCTGGCGCGGTGTGAGCAGCGTGCAGCAGTCCTCGTCGGGGAGCTCGGAGATCGACAGGGTGCCGATCGCGCGCGCCTGGTCCATGATCTCGGTCTTGTCCATGCCGATCAGCGGGCGCAGGATCGGCAGGTCCACGGCGTCGTCGAGCGCCGTCAGGTTGGTCATGGTCTGGCTGGAGACCTGGCCCAGCGCGTCGCCGGTGATGAGGGTCTCGGCCCCGAGGTCGTCGGCGAGGGCCTCGGCGGTCTTGAGCATCAGCCGCCGCTGGGCCACGATCTGCAACCGCTCGATCCCCGACGTCTTGAGCTGCTGCTGCGCCTTGCCGAACGGCACGACGAACAGCCGCGAGCCCGACTGGTAGCGGTCGAGCTGGCGGACCAGGCTGTAGGCCTTGTAGATGGACTCCGGGCCGGTGAACGGCATCCCGGAGAAGTGCAGGAAGTCGACCTTGAGTCCGCGGCGCATCATGCGGTGCGCGGCGACGGGGGAGTCGATGCCGCCCGACATCAGCACCAGGCCCCGGCCGCTCATCCCCACCGGCAGCCCGCCCTGCCCGGGGATGCCGTCGGTGAAGACGAACACCTCGTCCTTGTCGACCTCGACGTGCAGGGTGTTCGCCGGCCGCTTCAGCTCCACCGGAAGCCCGTGGGCGTGCTGCACGGCGGAGCCGATGTGCACCGCGATCTGCGACGACGTCATCGGGAACCGCTTGTCCCGGCGGCGCGCCTTGACCGCGAACGTGCCCGCCCGCTCGGCCATGGAGCGGACCGCGATGTCGGTGACGGAGTCGAGGTCCTTGGCGACCCGGCGCACCAGGTGCACCCAGACCACGCCCATGACGTTGCGCATGCGCTCGGCGAGCTCGGCGACCTCCAGGTCCGAGCCGCCGGGCATGCGGACGATGATGACCCCGGCGCCGCGCTGTGTGAGCGTGATCGAGCGCAGATCGCGCGCCGCCGAGCGGATGTTGTTGTGCAGCCGGCGCTGGAAGAGGTTCCGGTTGCTGCCCTTGAGGACGATCTCGCCGAGCTTCATCAGCACGCACAGCTCGCCCAGACCGGGATCGCCGCCGAGCTGCTGCGCGGTGTCGCGCACGTCGAGGGCGGCGGGGGCGGACGTAACGGCCATGAGGGCATCTCCAGGTGGGGTGGGGTCGGAGGGGGCGCGAGGGGGCACCCGGCTCCGGGAATGATTCCAGTATCGAACATGGGGCAACCGATTTGGACGGTGCGGTATTTCCCGCTCGGCCTCCGGGGGCGCTTCAACGCGCCGCCTTCGCTTCCCGATGCGCAGCACAGTGGCCCCGACCGATCGGGCGGGGCCACTGGCGGGTGCGGGCGGGGGTCAGCCGAAGAAGACCTCGGCCTCGGCGAAGCGCTCGTCCGGGACGGTCTTCAGCTTCTCGGTGGCCGCGGACAGGTCGACGCGGACGATGTCGGTGCCCTGGAGCGCGACCATCTTGCCGTAGTCCTGGGCGTGCACGGCCTCGATGGCGTTGACGCCCAGGCGGGTGGCCAGGACGCGGTCGAAGGCCGAGGGGGTGCCGCCGCGCTGCACGTGGCCCAGGACGACCGAGCGGGCCTCCTTGCCGGTGCGCCTCTCGATCTCCTCGGAGAGGCGCTGGCCGATGCCGCCCAGGCGCACGTGCCCGAAGGAGTCGGTCTCGCCGTGGGACAGCTCCATCTGGCCGTCCTTGGGGTGCGCCCCTTCGGCGACAACGAGGATCGGGGCGTACTTGGTGGTGAAGCGGCTCTCGACGTGGGCGACGACCTCGTCGATGTCGAACGGGCGCTCGGGGATGAGGATGACGTTGGCGCCCGCCGCCATGCCGGAGTGCAGGGCGATCCAGCCCGCGTGGCGGCCCATGACCTCCACGACCAGCGCGCGGTGGTGGGACTCCGCGGTGGTGTGCAGCCGGTCGATCGCCTCGGTGGCGATGTTGACCGCGGTGTCGAACCCGAAGGTGAAGTCGGTCGCGTTGAGGTCGTTGTCGATCGTCTTGGGCACGCCCACGACGTTGACGTCGCGCTCGTGCAGCTGGGTGGCGACGCCGAGGGTGTCCTCGCCGCCGATCGCCACCAGGGCGTCGATGCCCAGCGCCGCCATGTTGTCCTTGACGCGCTCGACCCCGCCGTCGATCTTCATGAGGTTGGTGCGGGAGGAGCCGAGGATCGTGCCGCCGCGCGGCAGGATGCCGCTGACCGCGGCGCGGTCCAGGGGCATGGTGTCGCCCTCAAGGGGCCCGCGCCAGCCGTCGCGGAAGCCGACGAACTCGTACCCGTAGTCCTTGATGCCCTTGCGGACGACCGCGCGGATGACCGCGTTCAGCCCCGGGCAGTCGCCGCCGCCGGTCAGCACCCCGACTCGCATGCGTGTACTCCTCGAATCCCGTGAAAAATCCCGAAATGGCCAATGCTGCGGCGCCCGTGGGCGCCGTACGGGTGGCCGGCCCCGCCGCAATCGTGACCGCCGCGATCACCGTGAGGGCGGCGATGTGACAGGGGTCACGAAAAGTGGGCCGTGGCGATTGTGAGCCGGTCATCCGCGGGGTAGGTCCCACGCATGGCGGCCCGGAGCGGAGCTGGTGGCACTTCCGTCTCACGCCGTCCACATGGTCTAGACCATAGTCGTCCAACCCAGCGGAGGCCAACCCATGTCCGTGCTCACCATCGATGCCGGAACCACCGGTGTCACCGCCCTCGTCGTCAGTGAGAACGGCGAAGTGGTCGCGCGTGGCTACCAGGAGTTCTCCCAGCACTACCCCCGGACCGGATGGGTCGAGCACGTCCCCGAGGAGATCTGGCAGGCCACCCTCGCCGCCTGCCAGAGCGCCCTGGACTCCACCGACGACGCCCCGACCTGCATCGGGATCACCAACCAGCGTGAGACCGCCGTCCTGTGGAACCGCAGACGCGCGAGCTCACCCCGCAGGGCGATCGTATGGCAGGACCGGCGCACCGCCGACATCTGCACCGAGCTGCGCGACGCCGGCCACGAGGACCGGGTCGCCGACATCACCGGCCTGCGCCTGGACCCCTACTTCACGGCGACCAAGCTCACCTGGATCCAGCGTAACGACCGGCGCGCCTGGAGCGGGGTGGAATCCGGCGACGTCGCCATCGGGACCGTCGACTCCTACATCATCGCCCGCCTCACCGGCGGCAAGCGGCACGTCACCGACGCCTCCAACGCCTCGCGCACGCTCCTGTTCGACCTGCGAGCCGGGACCTGGTCCGACGAGATGTGCGAGCTGTTCGGGGTCCCCCGCACGGCGCTGCCCGAGGTCGTCCCCTCCTACGGTGTCGTGGCGGAGTCCGAGCCCGACGACTTCCTCGGGCTGCGGCTGCCCATCGCCGGAATCGCCGGCGACCAGCAGGCCGCCATGTTCGGCCAGAACTGCTACACCCCCGGGTCCTCCAAGTGCACCTACGGAACGGGGTCCTTCATCCTGGTCAACACGGGCGCGGAGCCGGTTGCCCCGCAACAGGGCCTGCTCAGCACGGTCCTGTGGCAGCACCCCGACGGCCGGCTCGAATACGCGCTCGAAGGATCCATCTTCGTCACCGGCGCGGCCGTGCAGTGGCTGCGCGACGGCCTGGGGCTCATCGACAGCGCCCCGCAGTCGGAGGCGCTGGCCGCCAGCGTCGAGGACTCCGGCGGAGTGGTCTTCGTCCCCGCCCTCACCGGCCTGGGCGCGCCCGACTGGGACCCCTACGCGCGCGGGGCGATCTTCGGCATCACCCGCGGCACCGGCCGCGCCCACCTGGCCCGCGCCACGCTGGACGCCATCGCCTTCGAGGTGCGCGACGTGGTCGAGGCCATGGCCCGCGCGTCAGGGACCGAGCTGCCCGAACTGCGCGTGGACGGCGGCGCGTCGGCCAACGACCTGCTCTGCCACATCCAGGCCGACCAGCTCGGGGTGAGCGTGGCCCGCCCCCAGATCCAGGAGACCACGGCGCTGGGCGCCGCGTTCCTGGCCGGGCTGGGGACCGGTGTGTGGGGCTCCACGGACGACCTGGCGCACACCTGGAAGCTCGACCGGCGCTTCGAGCCGCGGCACCGCGACGACGCCGCCCACCGCCGCTGGCGGGTCGCGGTGGAGCGGTCCAAGGGCTGGGCCGGCCTGGAGTGAGCGGCGGCGCCCGGCCGGGAGGGGGACGGCGCCGCGGCGCGCCCTTGGCGGCGCCGGACGCTCAGTCGTCCAGGCCCTGGTCGATGGCGTAGCGCACCAGCTCGACCCGGTTGTGCAGCTGGAGCTTGCTGAGCGTGTTCTGCACGTGGTTCTGCACGGTGCGGTGGGAGAGGGTCAGCCTCGCGGCGATCTGCTTGTAGCCCAGCCCTTTGGCGACCAGGCGCAGCACCTCGGTCTCGCGCGGGGTGAGGGCGGGGGCGGCCGGGGCCGCCGCGGGGGAGGGCGCGGACGCGAGCCGCCGGAACTCGCCCAGCACCAGCCCGGCCAGCCCCGGGGTGAAGACGGCGTCGCCCCCGTGCACGCTGCGCACCGCGTCGAGCAGTTCGTCGCGGCCCGCGGACTTCACCAGGTAGCCGGTCGCGCCCGCCTTCACCGCGTCCAGCACGTCGCCGTGCTCGCCGCTGGCGGACAGGATGAGGACGCGCGGGGGGCGACCGGGCAGCGCCAGCAGCCGCCGGGTCACCTCGACGCCGCTCATGTCGGGCAGCTGGAGGTCGACCACGGCCACCGTGGGGCGCGCGGCCGGTGCGACGGCCACGGCCTTGCGGCCGTCGCCGGCGGTGGCCACCACCTCCAGCCCGGCCTCGGCGAGGTCGCGGGCGACGGCGTCGCGCCACATCGGGTGGTCGTCGACCACCATGACCCGGATCGCGCCGCCGGCCCCGCCGGCGGGGTCAGTCATCGTCGCCCCGGCCGTTGCCGTTGCCGTTGCCGTTGTTCCCGTTCCCGTTGTTCCCGTTCCCTCGGTCGTCGCCGTTGCCGAACGGGGTCACGAACAGCTCGACCTCCGTGCCGCTCTCGACCTCGCCCTGCGGGCTGAAGCCCGCGACGCGGTCGCCGCCCAGCGGTGCGGTGACCGTCACGGTCAGGCCCAGCTCCTCCAGCCGCTCCTGCGCGGCCGCCACCGACAGGCCGGTGACGTCGGGCACCTCGATGCGGTCGGGGCCCGAGGAGACGGTCAGTGTGACGGCGTCGCCGCGGCCGACGTTGCCGCCCGGGCCCGGATCCTGCGAGATGACCCGGCCGGCCTCGACGTCGTCGCTGGGCTCCTGGGCGATGTCGACGCCCAGGCCCCTGTCGCGCAGCGCCTGGGTCGCCTCCTCCTCCGTTCGGCCCTCGACGTCGGGCGCGCCGAAGCCGGTGCTGAGCGTGAGGGTGACCGATGCGGCGCGGTCGGCGTCGCTCCCCGGCTCGGGGTCGGAGGAGACCACCGCGCCGACCGGTTCGTCCTCCGAGGACGCCTCCTCCAGTTCGATGTCGGAGAACCCGGCGCCCTCCAGGGTGTCGCGGGCGTCGTCGGCGCTGAGGCCGACCACCTCGGGCATCGCGATGGTCTGCGGTCCCCGCGACAGGAAGACGGTGACGGTTCCGTCGGGCTCGATGCGGTCGTCGACCTCGGGGTCGGCTCCGGCGACCTCCCCCTCGTCGGCGGCGTCGCTGAAGATCCCCCGGTCGTCGACCTCCATGCGCAGCCCGCTGTCGGCCAGCACGTCGGCCGCGGTCTCCTCGTCCAGCCCGATCACGTCGGGGACGGTCTCGAAGCGCCCGATCAGCAGCCACCAGCCGAAGACGAGCACCGCCACCGCCATGGCGCCGCCGGCGAGGACGAGGAGGTGCTTGCGCTCCAAGGGGCGGTCGTCGGCGCGCCGCTCCGGCTCGGCGATGTCGTCGAGGTCGACCACGAGGGTGGCGTTGCCGCCGGCCGGAGCGGCCGGGGCCTGCGCGTCCACGCGGGGCGCGGTCGCGGCGGCCGCGCCGCCGTCGTCCGGCATGTCCTTCATGACCTCGGACATCCCGGCGAGGTACTGGGCGGCGTCGCCGGGGCGGTACCGCGGATCGCGCTCGGTGGCCTTGGTGACCAGGACGTCGACCGCGGGGCCGATGCCCGGCACGACGGTCGAGGGCCGCGGGACGTCGACGTTGACGTGCTGGTAGGCGACGGCGATGGGGGTCTCGCCGGTGTGCGGCTGCTCGCCGGTGATCAGCTCGTAGAGCATGATGCCGGCCGCGTACACGTCGGTGCGCGCGTCGGCGGTGCCGCGCTCGATCTGCTCGGGCGCCAGATAGGCGGCGGTGCCCATGAGCGTGCCGGTCTTGGTCATGGCCTGCTGCGCGGACTCCACCAGCCGGGCCAGCCCGAAGTCGGCGACCTTCACCTGCCCGTCCGCGGTGAGCAGGACGTTCTCGGGCTTGACGTCGCGGTGCACCATGCCCGCGCGGTGCGCGGCGCCCAGCGCGGCCAGCACCGGCGCCATGATCTTCAGGGCCGCGTGCGGCGCCAGGCGCCCGCGCTCGCTGAGGAGGTCGCGCAGGGTGCGGCCGGGCACGTACTCCATGGCGAGGTACACGTGGCCCTGGTCGGTGCCCTGGTCGTACACCTGCACCACATTGGGGTGGGAGAGCCGGGCGACGGAGTGCGCCTCGTTGATGAAGCGGCGCACGAACGTGGGGTCCTCGGCCAGGGACGCGTGCATCACCTTGCACGCCACCCGGCGGTCCAGTCGCAGGTCGTGGGCGACGTAAACGGTCGCCATGCCGCCGCTCGCGATGCGCCCCTCGATGAAGTAGCGATGGTCGAGGGTCGCACCGACGAGTGAGTCCGCAGTCGTCATGTCCACGCCGCCGAGTGTAATGGGGGAGCGGCCCCCACGCCGGTCCGCGCCCGGCGCGCGGCGGCCGAACCCAATGTGAACTGCGGTGATGTCCCGCCGCGTCACTCCACCGATGGTGACGATGCGTGGGCATACCGGCGCACCGGGATACGGCCCGCGCGCCGCGCGGCGCGCCCCGCGGCGACCGCGTCGCGCATGGCGGCGGCCATGAGCACGGGGTCCTGGGCGCGGGTGACCGCGGTCGCCAGCATGACGGCGTCGCACCCCAGCTCCATGGCGAGCGCCGCCTCGCTGGCGGTGCCGATCCCGGCGTCGATGATCACCGGGACGCCGGCCTCCTCCACGATCAGCTCGATGTTGTGCGGGTTGCGGATGCCCAGACCCGACCCGATCGGCGCGCCCAGCGGCATGACGGCGGCGCAGCCCACCTGTTCGAGCCGGCGCGCGAGCACCGGGTCGTCGTTGGTGTAGGGGAGCACCGTGAAACCGTCGTCGACCAGGAGCTCGGCGGCGTCCAGCAGCTCCACCGGGTCGGGCAGCAGGGTGCGCTCGTCGGCCACGACCTCCAGCTTGATCCAGTCGGTCTCCAGCGCCTCGCGGGCCAGGCGGGCGGTGCGGAGCGCCTCGGCGGCGGTGAAGCACCCGGCGGTGTTGGGCAGCGGGCGGATGCCGTTGCGCCGCAGCACGTCCCAGACCGAGCCCTGCGCGCCGGGGGAGACCCGGCGCAGCGCCACGGTGGTCAGCTCGGTGCCCGAGGCGATCAGCGCGTCCTCCAGGACGCGCATCGACGGCGCCCCGCCGGTTCCGGTGATGAGCCGCGAGGAGAACTCGCTCCCGGCGATGACGAGCGGGTCGGCGGCGGGGCGGGACGCCGGTGCGGCGGCCGGGTCGCCGATGTCGGTGGTCATGGTCAGCCTCCCTGGACGGCGGTCAGGACGTCCACACGGTCGTTCTCGGCGACGAGGGTGCGCGGCCAGGCCGCGCGGGGGACGACCTCGTCGTTGACCGCGGCCGCCACGCCCCCCTGGGCATCGGTGAGGGAGCCGACGATGTCGGCCACGGTGCTGCGGGGCGCCACCGGGGTGGGCCGCCCGTTGATGATCACGTTCACGTGCGTGCCTCGCTTCCATCGGGGCCGCCGTCGGCGGCGAAGAGCCGGGCGTAGCCGGGCAGGCCCCCGCCCGCCAGCACGTCGGCCAGCGCGTCGCCGGTGGCGGGGGCGAACAGGACGCCGTGCCGGTGGTGGCCCACGGCGAGGTGCAGGCCCGGGAGCCCGGTGGGGCCCAGCAGCGGTGCGTTGCCGGGCGAGCCGGGGCGCAGCCCGACGCAGATCTCGGCGACCTCCAGCTCCTCGACCCCGGGGACCAGGGTGTGGGCGTCGCGCAGCAGCTCCCACATCCCGCCCGCGGTCGGCCGCAGGTCGGCGCCCATCTCCTCCTGGGTGGCGCCCACGACCACCTCTCCGCTGTCGCGGGGGACCAGGTAGACGGGGGCGCCCCGGACCAGGCCGCGTACGGTGCGCGTGACGACGGGCGCGGCACCGGAGGGCGTGCGCAGCCGCAGCAGCTGGCCCTTGACCGGGCGCAGCGGCGGGACGGCGCCGTCGGGCAGCCCGCCGATCTCCGGCGTCCACACCCCCGCCGCCAGGACGACCTGGTCGGCGAGCAGCTCGCCGCCGCCGGCGAGGAGCACGCCGGCGGCCCGGCCGCGGGAGGTGAGCAGGCTCGCCGCCCGGTCGCGGACGCGCTGGGCGCCGCGCCGCCGGGCCGCGGCCGCCAGGGCGGCGGTGAGCAGGCGGGGGTCGACGGAGTGGTCGTCGGGGGCCAGGACGCCGCCGCGCACCGACGGGGCGAGCATCGGCTCCAGCCTGCGGCACGCGCGGCCCGTCAGCCGTTCGGCGGCCAGCCCCAGGCGGGCCTGGAGCTCCGCGAGCTCGCTCAGCCGGGCGAGGTCGTCGGTGTCGTAGGCGACCTGGAGGGTGCCGCCGGTCCGGTAGCCCGCGTGCAGGCCGGAGTCGCGCTCCAGCTCCTCGACGAACGCGGGATAGCGGTCGCGCGAGAGCGCGCCGAACCGCATCAGCGCCTCCTCGCCGAACACGGCCTCGCCGGCCGGGGTCAGCATGCCCGCCGCGACCCCGGACGCGGCGCCCGGGGTCGAATCGGGGGCGACGACGGTGACGTGCAGGCCGCGCCGGGCCGCCCGCCAGGCGACGGCGAGCCCGATCACGCCCGCGCCCACGACGAGGACTTCGCAGGGGCCGGGCGCGGGAGGCGCCGGAGGGGACGGGGACGGTGGTGAGAACGGGGACGGGGGTGTCGTGCGCACGGCTCCGCTGCCACTCCCTTCGCCGGTATGACCCGGATCAGGTTCTTGCGGTCGGAGGCTCGCCGCCTCCCTCTCAGCCGGTCCCACCGGCTCCCGCGGGGATCGTTGCTCGCGGCCAATCCTAGGGCCCCGCCTCCGGCGCCGGGCGACCGCCCTCCCGCGACGGGCCCGCTACGCCGGAAGCGATAAGGCCGGAGGGCCTGGTTTGGCGCACCCGGAACTGTGGGACATTGGCTGCGTGACAGAGAACGACCACACCATCGATTCCCTGGTCGGCGACTGGTTGACCCTGAAGGAAGCGGCGAAGGCGCTGAACATCAGCCCGAACCGGGTGAAGCAGTACATCGGCGACCACAAGCTGCTGGGGGTCCGCCGCAAGGGCGAGACCGTGGTCCCCGCGGCCTTCATCGCCGGCGGCGACATCGTCAAGGGCCTGCCGGGGACCCTCACGCTCCTCGCCGACTGCGGATTCGCCACCGACGAGGCGCTGACCTGGATGTTCACTCCGGACGACACCCTCCCGGGGGCGCCCATCGAAGCGCTGATCGCCAACCGCGGCACCGAGGTCCGCCGCCGCGCCCAGGCCATGGCGTTCTGACGGCCCGCCCCACCGCTGCCGGGCCCGCCTCGGGCGCGGGAACGGGCGCGCACTAGCCTGGGGCGGGTGAACACGAGCCCGCGCCGCCGCCTGGCCGATGCCCGCCTGTACCTGTGCACCGACGCCCGCCGCGAACGGGGCGACCTCGCGTCCTTCCTCGACGCCGCCCTGGCGGGCGGCGTCGACATCGTGCAGCTCCGCGACAAGTCGCTGGAGGCGCGGGAGGAGCTGGCGGCGCTCGCGACCGTGCGCGAAGCCTGCGAACGCCACGGCGCGCTGCTGGCGGTCAACGACCGGGCCGACATCGCCCGCGCCGCCGGCGCCGACGTGCTCCACCTGGGCCAGCGGGACCTGCCCGTGCCCTTCGCCCGCGAGATCATCGGCGACGGCCCGCTGATCGGCCGGTCCAACAACAACGCCGCCTCGGCCGCCGCGTCGGCGGCCGAGGACGGAGTGGACTACTACTGCGTCGGCCCCACCTGGGCCACGCCGACCAAGCCCGGCCGCCCCGCGGCCGGGCTGCCGCTGGTCCGGACGGCCGCGGAGCTGCCGGGCGGGCGCCCGTGGTTCGCCATCGGCGGCATCGACCTGGACAACCTGGACCGGGTCCTGGACGCCGGCGCGCGCCGCGTGGTCGTCGTGCGCGCCATCACCGAGGCCCCCGACCCCCGCGCCGCGGCCGCCGCGTTCACCCGGCGCCTGCGGGCCGCGGTCTGAGCCCCATTTCGACAGAGCGGGCGCGGCGCCTTGCCCGCAGCGGCGGCGGACGCCGCGCACGGAACCGGCCGCCGCGGTCCGGATCGGGCCGTCGCCGCCCGCTCGGGGTTCAGGGGTTGATGCGGCTCAGCGCGCTGGGGTGCTTGCGCAGGTAGCCCTCGATCGTCTGGGCGGGGTGGCCGGTCAGATCGGGGACAGCGGGGGAGACGACGTCCATCTCGCCCGCGGCGATGGCGGCGTAGGAACTGGCCCAGCCCTCGACGGCCCACTCCGGGGCGCCCGACGGCCGGCGCGACTCCAGCGCCTCGTCCCAGGTCTCCGGGACGTAGCGGACGACCTTCCCGGTGAGCGTGGACAGCCGTTCCACGGTCTCTCCCAGGCTGACGGCCTCGGGCCCGGTCAGGTCGTAGGTGCGTCCGTCGTGCTCCTGTTGCCCGAGCAGCACGGCGACCGCCGCGTCGGCGACGTCGTCGCGCGACACCCACGCGATCCGGCCCTGCCCGGCCGGGCCGCGGATCACGCCGTGCTCGTCGGCCCAGTCGGGCAGCAGGTCCAGGTAGAGGCTCGGCCGCAGGAAGGTGTGCTCCACGCCCGTGGAGCGGATGTGGGCCTCGGTGTAGAAGTGGTCGCGGGCGAAGGTGAACGTGGCGGCCGGCGCGGCGGAGAGGAAGGACAGGTAGACGATCCGGCTCACGCCCGCCGCCACCGCGGCGTCGACCGCGCTGATGTGCTGGTCGATCCGGTCGGCGGCCTCGATGGCCGAGACCAGCAGCAGGGTGTCGGTGCCGCGCACCGCCCGCCGGAAGGCAGCGGGGTCCTCGTAGGCGGCCATCGCCGCGCTGGCCGACGCGAGCTCCGGGGCGCGGTTGAGGTCGCGGACGATCAGCCGCTGGCGCACGCCGCGCCGCGCCAGCCGGGCCGCCACGCGCCCGCCGACTGCGCCCGTGGCCCCGGTGATCCCGACGGTGTGCGCTATTGCCTGATCCTTGCCCATGAGTCCCATTTTCGGGCAATGGCGCCCCGCGCGCACTCACCGGCGCGCGGGGCGGTCGCCGTCAGCGCGCCGCGTCCTGGGCGCCGGCCCCGGCGGGAGCCGGCGCGGACGGCGGTGCGGGCGCGGCGGGTTCGGGGCGCCGGTAGGTGAGCCGGCGCAGCAGCACCTCGGCGGGCCCGCGCCGGCCCGCGCGTTCGAGCGCGTAGGCGACGGCCACGGTCACCAGCCACACCGCGATCGCGAACAGCGCCATCGAGGCGCTGTGCATGGCGGCGCCGAGGCCCAGGCCCCAGGCGGCGAGCACGGGCGAGCAGATCACCGACTGCGCGAGGTAGCTGGTCATGGAGCGCTTGCCGACGGCGGTGACCGCGACCACGACCACGCCCTGGCGCTCGCGGCGGCCGAGCAGGTGGCCGATGATCCCGAACAGCGCGACATAGCCCAGCCCGCCGAACAGGCCGGCGAGGGACCGGGCCCCGTCCAGCGACTCCAGAGCGGGGGCGTTCAGGTTCAGCAGCCCGACCAGGTTCAGCGCTCCGGGGAGCGCGACCAGCCAGGCGGCCGAGATCCCCAGAACGGCGGTCCAGCCCAGGAGGCGCAGGTTGCTCCCCGGGAGCTCCAGGACGCGGCGCCGGCCCGCCGCCATGCCGAGCAGCATCGCCGCGGGCACGATCAGGCCGAGGCCCTGGACGAGGCTGGTCAGCGGCCACATCATCAGCCGGGCCAGCGCCGCGCCCAGGACGGTCGGCTCGCTGAAGGAGGCGAACATGAGGTCGGCGACGCCGCCGTCCACCGCCCCGGCGGCACCGTCCGGGCCCTGCGCGGCGATGACGCCCCCGGCCACCGAGACCAGGGCGAGCAGGGCCGCCAGCCCGGCGAGGACCGCCGCCCAGACGCGGATGGTGCGCTCCCGGCGGCGCAGGAACAGGCCGCACATCACCAGCCCGGCCAGCCCGTAGGCGCCCAGGATGTCGCCCATCCACAGCAGGGCCGCGTGGACGAACCCGAACACGAGCAGCCACAGGTGGCGGCGGCGCAGCAGCGCCGCGGCGCCCCGCGGATCGGCGCCGGCCGCGATCTGGCGGTCGAAGGTGCGCATGATCCCGTAGCCGAACAGGAAGGCGAACATCGGGTAGATGCGGCCGTCGACGGCCACCGTCATGACGAACTGCACCGCCGTGTCCAGCGCCGACCCGCCGTCGGGGTGCGGGCTCATCGACGGCCGGTCGGTCCCCCACAGGTAGTACGGGGTATTGGCCAGGGCGATCATCAACAGCATGAAGCCGCGGGCGAGGTCGGGGGCGAGCGCGCGTTCCGTCGCGCGGGTGGGACCTCGGTGTGGCGTACGGGTGGGCTGCATAAGGGGGCTCCTGTGGGGTCCTTCAGCGGACTTTCCCCCAGGGTCGCGGACGGCGGCGCCACGGGCATCCGCTTGCGGGAGGAGCCCGCTTCCTCCGCATGGCCGACCGCCTCCGCCACCACCGCAGGAGACGGCCCCGGCGGCGGCCCGCTCCACCGGAGGACGCCGCCTCCGCCGTCCCGGGCGTTCCGCGGGGTCAGTGCTCGCGGGCGGTGGCCGCGACGATGAGGTCGGCGAGGGAGCGGCGGGCCTCGTCGTCGATCAGGTCGCTGTCGAGGGCGTCGGCGGCCTGGCCGACATAGTCGTCGATCCGGCGCTCACAGGCCGCCAGGGCGCCGCATTCGGTGGTGACGCCGCGCATCCACTCCACGTCGCCGGGGGTGAGGCCGGGGTCGCCCAGCAGGCGCCGGAACCGGGCGGAGTCGGCGGCGGGGGCGCGCTCCAGGGTCTCGGCGACGATCAGCGTGCGCTTGCCCTCGCGCAGGTCGTCGCCTGCGGGCTTGCCCGTCTGCTCGGGGTCGCCGAAGACCCCCAGAACGTCGTCGCGCAGCTGGAAGGCGATGCCCAGCGGCAGGCCGTAGGCGGTGTAGACCGGGGTGAGGTCGTCGGCGCGCCCGGCCAGGGCCGCGCCCAGGTGCAGCGGGCGCTCGACGGTGTACTTGGCGGCCTTGTAGTGCATGACGCGCAGCGACGCCTCGACGCTCTCGGCGCCGCGCACCTGTTCGAGCATGTCGAGGTACTGCCCGGCCATGACCTCGGTGCGCATCCGGTCGAACGGGCCGCGGCCGTCGTGCAGCGCCTTCAGCGGCAGCTCGCTGGCCGCGTACATCTGGTCGCTCCAGGCCAGGCAGAGGTCGCCGATGAGGATGGCCGCCCCCTGGCCGAACGCCGCGCCACCGCCCGACCAGCCCGATCTCCGGTGCAGCCCCTCCAGGCGCTTGTGGGTGGCCGGCAGGCCGCGCCGGGTGTCGCTGTTGTCGATGACGTCGTCATGGATCAGCGCGCACGCCTGGAGGAATTCCAGGGAGGCGGCGGCGGTGTAGATCCCGGGCACGTCGGTGCCGCCGGCCCCCCGCCAGCCCCAGTAGCAGAAGGCCGGGCGCAGCCTCTTGCCGCCCGTCAGCATGGCCTCCAGGGCCTCCATCGCGGGCTCCAGCTCCGGGCCGATCTCCAGGAGTTCGGCCCTGCGCTCCGCTGCGAACGCGGTGAGCTCGGTGTCGACGGCCCCGCGCACGAAGGAGACCGGTGTGGCGTAAGAGGAGGTCATGCAGAGCAGGCTATCCGTTCCGGGACGGCCGCCCGCCGCCGCCGGGCCGGTGGCGTCGCCTAAGGTGGTGGGCATGCTTGGGTCTACGACACGCTCCGGTCCGGCGCGTCACTCCGCCGCGCGGCCCCGCCGCATCCGCGATCTGCTCACCGCCGGCGAACCGACGTTCTCCTTCGAGTTCTTCCCGCCCAAGACCGACCAGGGGCAGCGCAAGCTCTGGCGGGTCATCCGCGAGATCGAGGCGCTCCAGCCCTCCTTCGTCTCGGTCACCTACGGAGCGGGCGGTGGTACCCGCGACCGCACGGTCGAGATCACCGAGCGCATGGCCACCGACACCACCCTCCTCCCGGTGGCGCACATGACCGCCGTCGACCACTCCGTGCGCGAGCTGCGCCACCTCATCGGCCGGTTCGCCGATGTCGGCGTCACCAACGTGCTGGCGCTGCGCGGCGACCCCCCGGGCGACCCGCTGGGGGAGTGGGTCCGCCATCCCGAGGGCCTGGAGTACGCCGACGAACTCGTCCGGCTGCTCAAGGAGAGCGGCGACTTCTGCGTGGGCGTGGCGGCGTTCCCCTACAAGCACCCCCGCTCGGCCGACGTCGACTCCGACGTCGAGTACTTCGTGCGCAAGTGCCGCGCCGGCGCCGACTACGCGATCACCCAGATGTTCTTCGACCCCGAGGACTACCTCCGGCTGCGCGACCGGGTCGCGGCCAAGGGGTGCGACGTGCCGATCATCCCCGAGATCATGCCGGTGGTGAAGCTGGGCACGATCGAGCGCTCCGAGCAGCTGTCGGGCGCCCCGTTCCCGCGCCACCTGGCGGAGGAGTTCGCGAAGGTGGGCGACGACCCCGAGGCCGTGCGCAGGCTGGGGATCGAGCAGGCCACCCGGATGTGCGAGCGGCTGCTCGACGAAGGCGCCCCCGGCATCCACTTCATCACCTTCAACCAGTCCACAGCCACGCGCGAGATCTACCAGCGGATCGCCGCCGACCGGCTGCCCGCAATGGCAGCGGGGCGGCCATGATCGCGAAGGGCCGGTCCGGGCTGCCCGGGAACCGGAACTCCGGCAGGACGTCGGTGAACCCGCACGAGGCGTAGAGCCGGCGGGCCACGGTGGGGCCGGTGTGGGTCGACAGCACGGCGGTGCGCTCGGCGCGCGCCGCCGTGAGGTGTTCCAGGAGCCCGCGCCCCAGGCCCCGCCCCTGGTGGTCGGGGTGCACGTGCAGTTCGGCGATCTCGAAGGCGTCGGTGAACCACCGCCGCTCGGCGGCGGGGTCGCGCGAGCGCAGCTCCTCGGTGACCACGTCGTGCCACCACTGCCCGCGGTGGCCGTGGAAGCCGTAGGCGAACCCGAGGACGGCCGTGCCGCCGGGGGCGAGCGCCGCCACCGCGCGAAAGCCGGTGTTGAGGGTGTGGTGCTCCATGATCGTGTGCCGCCCGGCGAGCTGGTCGGGGGGCGGGGACATGGCCGCGGAGTAGACGTCCAGGAGCGCGGGGAGCGCGTGGACGAAGGCGGGGGCGGTCGGTTCCCACAACTCGGCATCGGTCTGCACAGCGCCACCCTAGATGACGCCGCCGCGCCACCCGGACCTTCTTGACGAAAGCCATTGCGTGAGGTTAACTGAGATTGTTCGAACGGATGTTCGATCTCGGTGGCCGGGGTTCGGCCCTGGCCCGCCGATCGCACCGGCCGCTACCCCCGTGGCGGCCGTGCGCGGGAGCGGCCGGGTGGGGGAGGGGAAGCCCCTTGCCCGGCCGCTTCGCCGTGTGCGGACCACGGCCGCGGCCGCGGTCCCTCGCGCCCGGTGCACATGCAGGTGGCCACGCACCCTGACACGGGTACGTGGCCACCTGCATTGCGGCATGCGTGCCCCTGGGGCATGGGGGCGCTGACGAAGATGCGCGGGGACGTTCCTAGAACGCGTCGACGGCGCGGCGCGCCTCGGGGTCGAGGACGCCCCAGTTGATCAGCTCCTCGGTGAGGTCGCCGGGCGAGCGGTCGTAGATCACCGCGAGCGAGCGCAGGTCCTCCTGGCGGATGGACAGCACGCGGCCGTTGTAGTCGCCGCGCTGGCTCTGGATGGTCGCGACGTAGCGCGCGAGCGGGCCGGCCTTCTCCTGCGGCAGCTGCTGCATGCGCTCAAGGTCGATGACGAGCTTGGGTGTGGGGCCGAGCGGGGTCGGCGCGGCGCCGCCCGGCAGCAGCTCCGACATCGGGACACCGTAGAAGTCCGCGAGCTCGGCGAGCTTCTGCACGGTGACCGCGCGGTCACCGCGCTCGTAGGAGCCCACGACGACGGCCTTCCAGCGGCCGTGGGACTTCTCCTCCACCCCGTGCAGGGACAGGCCCTGCTGGGTGCGGATGGCGCGCAGCCGCGCGCCGAGGGACTTCGCGTATTCGGATGGCATCTTCTTCGTCGCTCCCCGGCCGTGATGGTGGCTGGTGTGGGCAGTGGGCCCCGAGTTCGCTCGGTAGTGACCAAGCCCCCGGAAAATGTGCTGTGCACCGATTCGCGAGGGGTGGACACGGAGCGGTCCCACCCAGATTGGTTACGGACAGTGACGGTAGGGCTGTTCGGTTGCCAGGTCAAGCCGTTGGGCGGAAACGCGACTAATCAGTGGCCAAACCGTGCGTAAGTGAGGGGTCTCTCATTTCGGGAGTGATGCGGACCAAACGCAGCCGGGTGCGTACCGCAAAGCCTGGCGGCGCAAGCACTTTCGCGTTCTTCGCGGAGGAAGGCGGCGGATTGGGCGCCGCTCGAATCCCACTCGAAGCGCGGATGTCAATGTCGAAATGAGTGATCATCGTCATATTTTCGCCGAGTTTCACTCGGCGGCCCGGCGGGCCCGGTGGGACGGCGCTGGTAGCGTGAGGCCGTTCGACATCCTTTAACGACCTGTTCAGCGAGGCAGGGAAGGGGGTCATCACTGTGTGTGCGCACAAACGCGCAGAACGTGATGCACATGTCGAGGATCCGCCCGCGCGCGATCATACCGACGCGCAGCGCGCCGTCCTCGAAGGCCCGGAGATCCACCGGGCCCTCACCCGGATCGCCCACGAGGTGCTCGAACGCACCAAGGGCGCCCACGACGTCACCCTGCTCGGCATCCCCACACGCGGCGTACCGCTCGCCCGCCGGCTCGCCGAGCGCATCGAACGCGTCGAGGACCGCACCATCCCCTGGGGCTCCCTCGACATCACCATGTACCGCGACGACCTGCGCCTGGCACCCGCCCGCGCGCTCGGCCGCACCGAGATCCCGCCCGAGGGCATCGACGGCCGCACCGTCGTGCTCGTCGACGACGTGCTCTTCTCCGGCCGCAGCGTCCGCGCCGCGCTCGACGCCCTCAACGACCTCGGCCGGCCCCGCGCCGTCCAGCTCGCCACCCTGGTCGACCGCGGCCACCGGCGGCTGCCGATCCGCGCCGACTACGTCGGCAAGAACCTGCCCACCTCCATGCGCGAGAACGTCGCCGTCCTGCTCGACGAACTCGACGGCCGCGACGCGGTGCTGATCGGCCCGGCCAAGCCCCGCCCCGGTGAGGAGGACGACCACTGATGCGCCACCTTCTCTCCGCCGGGGACCTCAGCCGCGACGAAGCCACCCTGGTCCTCGACACCGCCGCCGAACTCGCCCAGATCAGCGGGCGCTCGGTGAAGAAGCTCCCGACCCTGCGCGGGCGCACCGTCGTCAACCTCTTCTACGAGGACTCCACCCGCACCCGCACCTCCTTCGAGCTCGCCGCCAAGCGCCTCTCGGCCGACGTCATCAACTTCTCCGCCAAGGGCTCCAGCGTCTCCAAGGGCGAGAGCCTCAAGGACACCGCGCTGACCCTCCAGGCCATGGGCGCCGACGGCGTCGTGATCCGCCACGGGGCCTCCGGCGCCGCGCACCGGCTCGCCAACTGGGTCGACGGCGCCGTGCTCAACGCCGGCGACGGCACCCACGAGCACCCCACCCAGGCGCTGCTGGACGCCTACACCATGCGCGAGCGCATGGGCCGGCTCGACGGCCTGCGCGTCGCGATCGTCGGCGACGTCCTGCACAGCCGGGTGGCCAGGTCCAACGTCCTGCTGCTCAACACGCTGGGCGCCGAGACCACACTGGTCGCCCCGCCCACCCTGATGCCGGTATCGGTCCACACCTGGCCCTGCGCCATCTCCTACGACCTCGATGAGACCCTGCCCAAGAGCGACGTCGTGATGATGCTGCGCGTCCAGGCCGAGCGGATGAAGGACGCCTTCTTCCCGACCGCGCGCGAGTACAGCCGCCGCTACGGGCTCGACCGCGACCGCTTCGCGCGCCTCGGCGACGACGCCGTCGTCATGCACCCCGGCCCCATGGTCAGGGGGATGGAGATCTCCGCCGAAGTCGCCGACTCGCCGCGCTCCACCATCACCGAGCAGGTCGCCAACGGTGTCAGTGTGCGCATGGCAGTGCTCTACCTGCTGTTGGGCGGGTCCGAGTCGGCGATCGGCGCATGAGGGCCGGGAACATAGGGAGAAAGCACGACATGACCGAGACCAGTCACCTGATCCGCGGCGCGCGCGTCGCGGGCGGCGACCCGGCCGACATCCTGATCCGCGACGGCGCCATCGCCGCGATCGGCACCGGGCTCGACGCCCCCGGAGCCGAGGTCACCGACGCCGCCGGCCTCATCGCCCTGCCCGGCCTCGTGGACCTGCACACCCACCTGCGCGAACCGGGCCGCGAGGACGCCGAGACCGTGGCCACCGGCGCCCGCGCCGCCGCCATGGGCGGCTACACCGCCGTGCACGCCATGGCCAACACCGACCCCGTCGCCGACACCGCCGGCGTCGTCGAGCAGGTCTGGCGGCTGGGCCGCGAGGCCGGGCACTGCGACGTCCAGCCCGTGGGCGCGGTCACCCGGGGCCTGGCCGGGCAGCAGCTCGCCGAGCTGGGCGCCATGGCCGACTCGGTGGCCGCCGTCCGCGTCTTCTCCGACGACGGCATGTGCGTCTCCGACCCGCTGCTCATGCGCCGGGCGCTGGAATACGTCAAGGCGTTCGGCGGCGTCGTCGCCCAGCACGCCCAGGAGCCCCGGCTCACCGAGGGCGCCCAGATGAACGAGGGCACCGTCTCCGACCGGCTGGGCCTGGCCGGCTGGCCCGCGGTGGCCGAGGAGGCCATCATCGCCCGCGACTGCCTGCTCACCGAGCACGTGGGGTCGCGGCTGCACGTCTGCCACGTCTCCACCAAGGGGTCGGTGCAGATCCTGCGCTGGGCCAAGAGCCGCGGCTGCGACGTCACGGCCGAGGTCACCCCGCACCACCTGCTGCTCACCGACGGCCTCGCCGAGGGCTACGACCCCATCTACAAGGTCAACCCGCCCCTGCGCACCGCCGAGGACGTCCAGGCGCTGCGCGAAGGGCTCGCCGACGGCACCATCGACTGTGTCGCCACCGACCACGCCCCGCACCCCATCGAGGCCAAGGAGACCGAGTGGTCCACGGCCGCCATGGGCATGACCGGCCTGGAGACCGCGCTCTCGGTGGTCCAGCACACCATGGTCGACACCGGCCTGCTCGACTGGGCCGGGGTCGCCGAGCGCATGTCGGCCACCCCCGCCCGCATCGGACGGCTGGCCGGGCAGGGCCGCCCGCTCGCCCCCGGCGAGCCCGCGAACGTTACCCTGTACGACGCGGACGCCGCCCGTGACATCGACCCGGCCGCGATGGCCTCCAAGAGCGCCAACACCCCCTACCGGGGCATGCGCCTGCCCGGACGCGTGATCGCCACCTTCCTGCGCGGCGTCCCCACGGTCCGCGACGGGAAGATCCAGTGACCGCGGCGCGGCGCCCGCCGGCGCCCGGGACACCCGCAGACACCCCCGCAGCACACCCAGCAGGCCAGGAGCCGGACGGCCGGGCCACCGCCCCCGGCCCCGCGGAAGAGGAGACACACGTGCAGACAAGCGCCATGCTCGTGCTGGAGGACGGCCGCGTCTTCCACGGCACGTCGTTCGGCGCGCAGGGCGAGACCTTCGGTGAGATCGTCTTCAACACCGGCATGACCGGCTACCAGGAGACCCTGACCGACCCGTCCTACCACCGCCAGATCGTGGCCATGACCGCCCCGCACATCGGCAACACCGGCGTCAACGACGACGACCCGGAGTCCGGGCGGATCTGGGTGGCCGGCTACGTCGTGCGCGAGCCCGCGCGCATCCCCTCCAACTGGCGCGCCCAGCGCACGCTCGACGAGGAGCTGCGCCGCCAGGGCGTCGTCGGCATCGCCATCCCCGGGACCCGCGCCCTCACCCGCCACCTGCGCGACCGCGGCGCCATGCGCGCCGCCATCAGCACCGCCGAGACCGACCCCCGGGACCTCCTGGAGCGCGTGCTCGCCAGCCCCCCGATGGCGGGCGCCGACCTCAGCGCCGAGGTCGCCACCACCGAGCCCTACACCGTGCGCCCGCCCGAGGGCGTGGCCCCCCGCTTCCGCGTGGCGGCCGTCGACCTCGGCATCAAGGCCATGACCCCCCAGCGCCTGGCCGAGCGCGGCTGCGAGGTCACCGTCCTGCCCGCCGCCGCCACCGCCGAGGACATCCTCGCCACCGGCCCCGACGGCGTGTTCTTCAGCAACGGCCCCGGCGACCCCGCCACCGCCGACGGCCCCGTCGCCGCCGTGCGCGGGGTGCTCGACTCCGGCACACCGCTGTTCGGCATCTGCTTCGGCAACCAGATCCTGGGCCGCGCCCTCGGCCTGGGCACCTACAAGCTCCGGTTCGGCCACCGCGGGGTCAACCAGCCCGTGCGCGACGTCCACACCCGCCGGGTGCACATCACCAGCCACAACCACGGGTTCGCGGTCGACGCGCCGATCGACGGCCCGTTCGAGACCCCCTACGGCCGCGCGGAGGTCAGCCACGTCGACCTCAACGACGACGTCGTCGAGGGGCTGCGGCTGCTGGACCGGCCGGCGTTCAGCGTCCAGTACCACCCCGAGGCCGCCGCGGGCCCGCACGACGCCGCCGAGCTCTTCGACGCGTTCTGCGACCTGATGTCCGCCCAGCCCGCCAGCAAGCCGTAGAGGACCGCCATGCCGCGCAGAAGTGACCTGACCTCCGTGCTCGTGGTCGGCTCCGGGCCGATCGTGATCGGGCAGGCAGCGGAGTTCGACTATTCCGGAACCCAGGCGTGCCGCGTCCTCAAGTCCGAGGGGCTGCGGGTCGTCCTGGTCAACTCCAACCCGGCCACGATCATGACCGACCCCGAGATCGCCGACGCCACCTACGTCGAGCCGATCACCCCGGACATGGTCGAGAAGATCATCGCCAAGGAGCGCCCCGACGCCCTGCTGCCCACCCTGGGCGGGCAGACCGCGCTGAACACCGCCGTGGCCCTGCACGAGTCCGGGGTGCTGGCCAAGTACAACGTCGAGCTGATCGGCGCCAACATCGACGCCATCCAGTCCGGCGAGGACCGCGAGACCTTCAAGGGCATCGTCGACCGGATCGGCGGCGAGTCCGCCCGCTCGCTCATCTGCCACACCATCGACGACTGCCTGGGCGCCGCCGGGCGGCTGGGCTACCCCGTCGTGGTGCGCCCCTCCTTCACCATGGGCGGGGCCGGGTCCGGCTTCGCCCACGACGAGACCGAGCTGCGCCGCATCGCCGGCCAGGGGCTCGCGCTCTCGCCCACCACCGAGGTGCTCCTGGAGGAGTCCATCCTCGGCTGGAAGGAGTACGAGCTGGAACTGATGCGCGACGCCCACGACAACGTGGTCGTCGTCTGCTCCATCGAGAACCTCGACCCCATGGGCGTGCACACCGGCGACTCCATCACCGTCGCCCCCGCCATGACCCTCACCGACCGCGAGTACCAGCGCATGCGCGACATCGGCATCGCGGTCATCCGCGCCGTCGGGGTCGACACCGGCGGCTGCAACATCCAGTTCGCGGTGCACCCCGAGACCGGGCGCATCATCGTCATCGAGATGAACCCGCGGGTCTCGCGCTCCTCGGCCCTGGCCTCCAAGGCCACCGGGTTCCCCATCGCCAAGATCGCCGCCAAGCTGGCCGTGGGCTACACCCTCGACGAGATCCCCAACGACATCACCGCCGAGACCCCGGCCAGCTTCGAGCCGAGCCTCGACTACGTGGTCGTGAAGGTCCCGCGGTTCGCCTTCGAGAAGTTCCCCGGGGCCGACCCCGGCCTGACCACCACCATGAAGTCCGTGGGCGAGGCCATGGCCATCGGCCGCTCCTTCGCCGAGGCCCTCCAGAAGGCCATGCGCTCGGTCGAGAAGCAGGGCATCGGGTTCACCTGGGCCGGCGACCCCGGCGACAAGGACGACCTGCTGCGCGCCGCGCGGGTGCCCACCGAGGTCCGGCTGCGCCTGGTCCAGCAGGCGCTGCGCGCCGGGGCGACGGTGCGCGAACTGCACGAGTCCACCCGGATCGACCCGTGGTTCCTCGACCAGCTGCTGCTGCTGGAGGAGACCGCGCGCACCCTGGCCGCCGCTCCGGAGCCGACCGCCGACCTGCTGCGGTCGGCCAAGCGCCTGGGCTTCTCCGACATCCAGATCGGCGAGATCACCGGCCGCACCGAGGACGACGTCCGCGCCCTGCGCCACACCCTGGACATCCACCCCGTCTACCTCACGGTCGACACCTGTGCCGCGGAGTTCGCCGCCCGCACGCCCTACCTGTACTCCAGCTACGACGAGGAGACCGAGGTCCCGCAGGGCACCCGGCCCAAGGTGCTCATCCTCGGCTCGGGCCCCAACCGCATCGGCCAGGGCGTGGAGTTCGACTACAGCTGCGTGCACGCCTCCTTCGCGCTGTCGGAGGCCGGCTACGAGACCGTCATGGTCAACTGCAACCCCGAGACCGTCTCCACCGACTACGACACCAGCGACCGGCTCTACTTCGAGCCGCTCACCCTGGAGGACGTGCTGGAGGTGGTCCGCGCCGAGCAGCTCAGCGGGCCGCTGGCCGGGGTGATCGTCCAGCTGGGCGGGCAGACCCCGCTCGGGCTGGCCCGCCGCCTCAAGGAGGCCGGCGTGCCCATCGTGGGCACCAGCCCCGAGGCCATCGACCTCGCCGAGGACCGCGGCGAGTTCGGCAAGGTCCTGGCCGACGCCGGGCTGCCCGCGCCCAAGCACGGGACCGCCTACTCCTTCGCCGACGCCAAGCGGGTCGCCGACGAGATCGGCTACCCGGTCATGGTGCGCCCCTCCTACGTGCTGGGCGGGCGCGGCATGGAGATCGTCTACAACGACGACATGCTCGCCGGATACATCGAGCGCAACGCCCAGGTCAGCCCCGAGCACCCGGTGCTGATCGACCGCTTCCTCGACGACGCCATCGAGATCGACGTCGACGCCATCTACGACGGCACCGACCTCTACCTGGGCGGCATCATGGAGCACATCGAGGAGGCCGGCATCCACTCCGGCGACTCCGCGTGCGCCCTGCCGGCCATCACCCTCGGCAACGAGGACTTCGAGCGCATCCGCCACTCCACCGAGGGCATCGCCCGCGGCACCGGCGTGCGCGGGCTGCTCAACGTGCAGTACGCGCTCGCCTCGGGCGTCCTCTACGTCCTGGAGGCCAACCCGCGCGCCTCGCGCACCGTGCCGTTCGTCTCCAAGGCGACGGCGGTCCCGCTGGCCAAGGCGGCCGCCCGCGTGATGCTCGGCACCACCATCCGCGAGCTGCGCGCCGAAGGACTCCTGCCCGCCGAGGGCGACGGCGGCACGCTGCCCATGGACGCCCCCGTCTCGGTCAAGGAGGCGGTGCTGCCGTTCAACCGGTTCATCGACCGCAAGGGCGAGGGCGTCGACACCGTCCTGGGCCCCGAGATGCGCTCCACGGGCGAGGTCATGGGCCTGGACTCCGCGTTCGGCGCCGCCTACGCCAAGTCCCAGCTGGCGGCCTACGGGTCGCTGCCGACCTCGGGATCGGTGTTCGTCTCGGTCGCCAACCGCGACAAGCGCTCCATGGTGTTCCCGGTCAAGCGCCTGGCCGACCTGGGCTTCGAGATCCTGGCCACCGAGGGCACCGCCTGGGTATTGCGGCGCAACGGAGTGGCCGCCAGGGTCGTGCGCAAACTCAGCGACGGGCCCGGGACCGACGGCGAACCGACTATCGTGCAACTGATCCACGACGGCGAGGTGGACCTGATCGTCAACACGCCGTTCGGCAGCGCCGGCCAGGCCGGCCCGCGGCTGGACGGCTACGAGATCCGCACCGCCGCCGTGGTGCGCGGCGTGCCCAGTGTGACGACCGTGCAGGGACTGGCCGCGGCCGTCCAGGGCATCGAGTCCCTGGTCCGCGGTGACATCGGCGTGCGCTCCCTCCAGGAGCACGCCGCGGCCCTGCGCGGCGCGTCGGGCTGAGCGCACGCGCGACCATGCACGCCGACGGCGGCGGGCCGGCACCGGCCGGCCCGCCGCCGGGGCCGACGTACGACGTGATCGAGGCGGGACCCGCGGGTGAGTGATTTCGGGCCGGTGCAGATGCGGAGCCCCGTGCTGACCGTGCGCCGCGTGGACGCGTACTACGCCATCACGGTCGTCGCGCCGGGCATCGCCGAGCGGTTCCGGTCCGGGCAGTTCGTGTCGGTGTCGGTCGGCGGGGAGCACTCCGGCATGCTGCTGCGGCGCCCCTTCGCCATCCACGACGTCAAGCCCGACTACGGCGGCACCGTCGAGTTCCTGTTCTCGGTGCGCGGCCCCGGGACCGCCTGGCTGGCCGAGCGCCGATCGCGCGACCTGCTCGACCTGGTGGGCCCGCTGGGCCGGCCCTTCCCGCTGCCGCGCGACCCCGTCAACTGCGTCCTGGCCGGGGGCGGGTCCGGCAGCGCCCCGCTGTTCCCGCTGGCGCAGTCGCTGCGCCGGCGCGGCTGCCGGGTCGACTTCGTCCTGGGCGCGGCGTCGGCCGACCGCGTCTTCAGCGCCATCACGGCGCGCCGGGTCGCCGAGACCGCCACGTTCACGACCGACGACGGCTCGTTCGGCGTGCGCGGGCGCGTCACCGACGCGCTGGGCGGGGTGATCGAGGACGCCCGCTCCGACGTCGTCTACGCCTGCGGGCCGATGCCGATGCTGCGCGAGGTCACCGCCGTGGGCGCCGCCCACGGGATCCCGGTGCAGGTGTCGGTGGAGGAGACCATGGCCTGCGGCACCGGGATCTGCATGAGCTGCGTGATCCCGGTCGTGGGCGACGACGGCATCACCCGCATGGTGCGCTCCTGCGTCGACGGCCCGGTCTTCCGGGGCGAGCGGGTGCGCTTCGACGACGTCGGCACCATCCCCTTCGACGCCCTCGGCGCCCCCGGCTGGAAGGCGCGCGCCGACAAGGACGGCATCGCCGACCGCGAGGCCGGCTGAGCGGTGCCGCCGATCACGATGGAGGGCATGCCCCGATGACCCCGGACCTGCGGACCCGGCTGAGCCACGTGGAACTCGACAACCCCGTCATGACCGCCGCGGGGTGCGCCGGGACGGGCCGCGAGCTGGCGCAGTTCTTCGACATCGCCCGCATCGGCGCGGTGATCACCAAATCGGTCATGCTGGAACCCCGGGCCGGGCGGCCCGCCCCGCGCATGGCCGAGACCCCCAGCGGGATGCTCAGCGCGATCGGCCTCCAGGGGCCCGGCGTCGAGGTCTTCCTCCAGCGCGACCTGCCGTGGCTGCTGTCGCGCGGGGGGCGCGCGGTCGCCTCGGTCGCCGGCGGGAGCGCCGCCGAGTACGCCGAGCTGGCCCGCCGCCTCTCGGCCGTGCCCGGGGTGCGGATGATCGAGGTCAACCTCTCCTGCCCCGACCCCGCGGCCCAGGGCCGGCACTTCACCGACGACCCGGCCGGGGCGGCGGCCATCGTGCACGCGGTGCGCTCGCACGCCCGCTCCGACATCCCCGTCTTCGCCAAGCTCGCCGCCGACGTGCCCGACCTGATCGGCCTGGCGGAGGCCTGCGTGGAGGCGCGGGCCGACGGCCTGTCCATGATCAACAGCATGCGGGGCATGGCCATCGACCCCCGCACGCTGCGCCCGGCCGTCGCCGGCGGCATGGGCGGGGTGTCGGGGCCGGCGATCCGGCCGATCGCCGTGGGGTGCGTCTACGAGGTCCACGCGGCCCTGCCCGAGGTCCCCATCATCGGGATGGGCGGCGTGCGCACCGGCGCCGACGCCCTGGAGTTCCTGGCCGCGGGCGCCTCGGCCGTCGCCGTGGGCACCGTGAACTTCTCCGACCCCTCGGCGTGCGTGCGCGTCCTGCGCGAGCTGGAGGAGCTCCTCGTCGAGCGCGGCGCCTCGGTCGGCGATCTGATCGGCGCCGCGCACCGCCCCATGGGGGCTGCGCTGGGGCGACACTGATCCGGCGCGCTCAGGCGGCCTGTAACGGGCCGTCGCCTCTCCGGTGCCCGTGTCCTGCCCGGCGGCCTGAACGGGTCGCTGCGTGCGACTGGGGGCCGCGGGGAGACATCGTGCCGCCACATGCATGAACCGGCCGCAAAGGGGAATCGCAGGTTGCAGTGTGTCCATGCCGATCATGTGCGAGCCACCCCACCGGCGGCCCGGACATGCCCGCTCATCACATCGACACGTCACACGTAAGGAGACCGATCGTGGCCGCGCCCATCGCCGTCGCCATCGACGCGCCCGACATCGAGACCGCGGCCCGCTGGGCCTCGGCCGTCGCCCCCCACGTCAGCACCGTCAAGGTGGGGCTGGAGCTGTACCTCCGCTACGGCCCCGAAGTGGTCGCCACGCTGCGCGGCGGCACCAAGGTCTCCGTCTTCCTCGACCTCAAGCTGCACGACATCCCGGCCACGGTGGCCGGCGCCGCGCGCAACATCGCCCGGCTCAAACCGTCGATCCTCACCGTGCACGCCGCGGGCGGGCGCGACATGATCGCGGCCGCCGTGGAGGCCGCGCCCGACACCGCCATCGCCGCCGTGACGGTGCTCACGTCCCTCGACGACGCCGCACTGGAGGGCGTGGGGATGCGCGGGCCGTCCCTGGACGCCGCGCGGCGCCTGGCGGTCCTGGCGGTCGAGGCCGGCGCCAAGGCGCTCGTCTGCTCGCCGCAGGAGGCCGCGTCGCTGCGCGCCGAGGTGGGCCCCGGCATCACGCTGATCACTCCCGGCGTGCGCCCGGCGGGCGCGGACAAGGGGGACCAGGCGCGCGTCGCGACGCCCGAGCAGGCGCTCGCGGCAGGGGCCGACCTGCTCGTGATCGGGCGGCCGATCACCCGCGCGGCCGACCCCGGCGCGGCGGCGGCGTCCATCGCGGCGGCGTTGCGCCGGGCGGAGTCGGCGTCGGCGTGAGAAGTGTTTTTCCTCGCCTGACGTGACCGATTTCGGACTTATAAAGGTGTCGGAAAGTGATGACCCGAAATTCGACGAAGGACGGCCGCGGTGACCTGCGCGGCCCGCGCGATGTGCTCTTTTGCGGTCGCCGCCGGAGTGCGTTCAACAGGGTCCAACGTCCTGAATTTGCCACCTCTCCGCAATCGGATGATGACAGAGTGTAATTAGTTGGATGAAATAGCGTTTGAAAGGCCACTTTGCGTTGCCGAACGGGGTCGGAACCTACTAACTTGCGCAGGCGTCCGCCCTCTACATACGAGAGAAAACCGAGGTGACCCGGCGTGGCCCTTCCTCCCCTCACACCTGAACAGCGCGCCGCGGCTCTGGAGAAAGCCGCGAAGGCCAGAAAAGAGCGCGCGGAAGTCAAGAACCGGCTGAAGCACGGTGGCGTGTCCCTCTCCGAGGTGCTCGCCGACGGTCAGGCCGACGACGTCATCGGCAAGATGAAGGTCTCGGCTCTGCTCGAATCGCTCCCCGGCGTCGGCAAGGTCCGCGCCAAGCAGATCATGGAGCGGCTGAACATCGCCGAGTCCCGCCGTGTCCGGGGCCTGGGCGCCAACCAGCGCGCGGCCCTGGAGCGCGAGTTCGGCGGCGGCGAATAGCCGGTACGGCCGGCACCGGCGGCGCCGCCTCCCCCATTTGAGGCGGCGCCCGCCGCGAGCGGCGGACCCCCGGACCGGGCGCCTTCACGGGCGCCCGGTCCGGGGCCCGGCCGCCGCCACACGACGTCCCGGCGGGCCGCGCACGCGGCCGGCCGGTGACGGTGCGGACACACGGCCGCGGTGCGACCGGTGCGACCCCCACGGGGCGGACCACCGGCCGCACCGCGGCTCAGTGGTATAAAAGACCGACCATCCCGGGCCCGGCCCCGCCGGAGACCGCGCCCGCGGGCGCCTCCGGCCGCCGCCCCGGGAGGCCCGTCCGTCCCGCGCCGTCCCGAGAGTCTGATCCGCACGTGTCCACTGCCTCCGGCACCGGGGCCGACCCCGTCGGCCCGGCCACACGGCTCATCGTCCTGTCCGGCCCATCGGGCGTGGGCAAGAGCACGGTCGTCCGGGAGATCCGCGACCACCACCCCGAGGTGTGGCTGTCGGTCTCGGCGACCACCCGCCCCCCGCGCCCCGGCGAGACCGACGGCGTCGAGTACCACTTCACCGACGACGACGGGTTCGACCGGCTGATCGCAGAGGGCGAGCTCCTCGAATGGGCCGAGTTCGCCGGCAACCGCTACGGCACCCCCCGGCGCCCCGTCGAGGACCGCCTGAGGACCGGGCGTCCCGTGCTGCTGGAGATCGACCTCCAGGGCGCGCGGCAGGTCCGCGAGAACATGCCGGGGGCGCTGCTGGTCTTCCTCGCCCCGCCGTCGTGGGAGGAGCTGGTCCGCCGCCTCACCGGGCGCGGTACCGAGGCCCCCGATGTCATCCAGCGCCGCCTGGAGGCCGCCCGCGTCGAACTCGCCGCCGAGAAGGAGTTCGACACCACGCTCGTCAACACATCCGTGCAGGATGTGCGGGACGAACTGCTAGCGTTGGTCCGCGCACCGCAGGTGTGAGGCCCGGCGTTCCCGGTCGCATATGCTCGGGAGCGCGAACAACCATCCCGCAGGCCCGCCGCAGGGCCCACGACCCACCAGGGGGACCCACGTGGCTGGCACCAGGCCCGTCGCCGAAGGCATCACCAACCCGCCCATCGACGACCTCCTCGAATGCGTCGACAGCAAGTACAGCCTGGTCACCATGGCCTCCAAGCGGGCCCGGCAGATCAACGCCTACTACGCCCAGCTGGGCGAGGGCCTGCTCGAATACGTCGGCCCGCTCGTCGAGACCCAGGTGCAGGAGAAGGCGCTGTCCATCGCGTTGCGCGAGGTCAAGTCGGGGCTGCTGACCGCGGAGCCCTACGAGGGTTCCTGAGGGGCGGACCGCGGGCGCCCCGCGCCCGTTGGCTAGAGTCCCTTTTGTGAACACTGACCACTCGCCCGAGGTCGTGCTGGGAGTCGGCGCGGGCATCGCCGCCTACAAGGTGTGCGAGCTGCTCCGCCGCTTCACCGAGTCCGGGCACCGCGTCCAGGTCGTCCCGACCGCCGACGCCCTGCGCTTCGTGGGCGAGCCCACGTGGGCGGCCCTGTCCGGGCGCCCGGTCGCCACCGGCGTGTGGGACCGTGTCCACGACGTTCCGCACGTGCGCATCGGCCAGGCGGCCGACCTCGTGTTCGTCGCCCCGGCGACCGCCGACCTTCTCGCCAAGGCGGCGCACGGGCTCGCCGACGACCTGCTCACGAACACGCTGCTCACCGCGCGATGTCCGGTGGTCTTCGCCCCCGCGATGCACACCGAGATGTGGGAGCACCCGGCCACCCGCACCAACGTCGCCACCCTGCGCTCGCGGGGGGCGATCGTGCTCGACCCGGCGGTGGGCCGGCTCACCGGGGCCGACACCGGCCGGGGCCGGCTCCCCGACCCCGACCACCTCTTCGCCGCGGCCCGGCGCGTCCTGGCGCGCGGGCGGGCCCCCGCGGACCTGGCCGGGCGGCGGGTGCTCGTCTCCGCCGGCGGCACCCGCGAGCCCATCGACCCGGTCCGCTTCATCGGCAACCGCTCGTCGGGCCGCCAGGGCTACGCGCTCGCCGCCACCGCCCTCGCCCGCGGCGCCGAGGTCGTGCTCGTGTCGGCCAACGTCGGACTGCCCGACCCCGCTGGCGCCGATGTGCGCCGAGTGGGCTCCGCGCTGGAGCTGCGCGAGGCCGTGCTCGCCGAACGGGCCAAGGCCGACGTCATCGTGATGGCCGCCGCCGTCGCCGACTTCCGGCCGGCGGCCAGCGCCGCGGGCAAGATCAAGAAGACCGGTGCCGGGCCCGCCCCCGTGGAGCTGGTCGAGAACCCCGACATCCTGCTGGAGCTCAGCCGCGAGCGCGCCCGCGCGGGCCAGGTGGTGGTGGGCTTCGCCGCCGAGACCGACCACGTCCTGGAGTACGGCCGCGCCAAGCTCGAACGCAAGGGCTGCGACCTGCTGGTCGTCAACCAGGTGGGCGACGGCCGGGCGTTCGGGACCGAGGACAACCAGGCGGTGGTGCTGGGCGCCGACGGCTCGGCCACCGAGATCCCCAACGGTCCCAAGGAGGACCTGGCCGACCGTGTCTGGGATCTCGTCGTACCGCGCCTGGCGTCCGACGATACCGATCGGTAGTGTTGCGCCATCAGCGACCCGGTTTCGCTGTACGCTACGGAATTCCCAGTACAGGGCCATGATCGGCACACGGCTGGAAATTGTCATGTGTCGTGCGTCACATTGTGCCCGCGGGCGTTCTGAAGAGGGCGTCTGCGGTCGCGCGGCGGCGCGGCGCCGCCCGGGCGAAGGCCGGGTCGCGAGGGCCGTACCATCGCTCTTCGAGTGCTGCCAGAGGCAGCCCACTACAGTGGAACAGCAAGAACCAACCGCGTCGGACGGTGTTCGCCGCAGGAGCCTCCCGTGCCCCTCGGTGCCGGGCCGCGCCGACAACTGTCAGCCAGCAGCCGCTGCAAGGAGTCCCTCAACGTGTCTCGTCGCCTTTTCACCTCCGAGTCGGTCACCGAAGGCCACCCCGACAAAATGGCCGACCAGATCAGTGACGCGATCCTCGACGCGATGCTCAAGGACGACCCGGCCAGCCGGGTCGCCGTCGAGACCCTGATCACCACCGGACAGGTGCACGTCGCCGGTGAGGTCACCACGCAGACCTACGTCGACATCCCCGCCATCATCCGCGACAAGATCCTGGCCATCGGCTACGACTCCTCCGCCAAGGGCTTCGACGGCGCCTCCTGCGGGGTGTCCGTCTCCATCGGCTCGCAGTCGCCCGACATCGCCCAAGGCGTCGACACCGCCTACGAGGCCCGCGTCGAGAACGAGGACGACCACCTCGACCGCCAGGGCGCCGGCGACCAGGGCCTGATGTTCGGCTACGCCAACCGCGAGACCCCCGAGCTGATGCCCCTGCCCATCAAGCTCGCCCACGCCCTGGCGCAGCGGCTTTCGGCGGTCCGCCGCGACGGCACCGTGCCCTACCTGCGCCCCGACGGCAAGACCCAGGTCACCGTCGAATACGACGGCCAGGTCCCGGTCCGGCTCGACACCGTCGTCGTCTCCAGCCAGCACGCACCCGACATCGACCTCAACGAGCTCCTGACCCCCGACATCAAGGAGCACGTGATCGAGCCGGTCGTGGCCAGCTACGGCCTCGACTCCGACAACTACCGGCTGCTCGTGAACCCCACCGGCCGCTTCGAGATCGGCGGGCCCATGGGCGACGCCGGGCTCACCGGCCGCAAGATCATCGTCGACACCTACGGCGGCTACGCCCGCCACGGCGGCGGCGCCTTCTCCGGCAAGGACCCGTCCAAGGTCGACCGCTCCGCCGCCTACGCCACGCGCTGGGTCGCCAAGAACATCGTCGCCGCAGGGCTGGCCGACCGCGCCGAGGTGCAGGTCGCCTACGCCATCGGCAAGGCCCACCCGGTCGGCGTGTTCATCGAGACCTTCGGCACCGAGCAGGTGGCCCCCGACGTCATCGAGAAGGCCGTCCTGGAGGTCTTCGACCTCCGCCCGGCCGCGATCGTGCGCGACCTCCAGCTGCTGCGCCCGATCTACTCCGGCACGGCCGCCTACGGCCACTTCGGCCGCGAGGAGCCCGAGTTCACCTGGGAGCAGACCGACCGCGCCCAGGCCCTGAAGTCCGCCGTCGGCGCCTGACCGGCCGCCGGGCCGACACCGCGACGGCCGCGCCCCGCAGGGGGCGCGGCCGTTTCACCTTTCCCGGCCGACGGCCCGAGCGGATCTGATTCGATCTTCCCAGTGGCGTGCGTCTCATGGCATGCTGTCGCGTGGCTACTGCATACGGTATGTCCGCATCGGTCGTCCGGCGGTGGCCGTAGGGAGGAGACCTCTTGTCCGCGCTGGCCGTACTGGACCGCGAGCGCTCCGTCGCATCGTGGGGATACAACCGGTGGCTGATCCCACCCGCCGCGCTGGCCGTGCACCTGTCGATCGGGCAGGCCTACGCCACCAGCGTCTACAAGAACTCGCTCGTGGCGCATTTCGACGTGGGCCAGACGGAGATCGGCGTCATCTTCTCCATCGCCATCGTCATGCTCGGCCTGTCGGCCGCCGTGGGCGGCACCTGGGTGGAGCGCAACGGCCCGCGCAAGGCGATGCTCGTCTCGGCCGTGTGCTGGAGCACGGGGTTCCTCATCGGCGCCCTGGGGATCGCCACGGGGCAGCTGTGGCTGCTCTACCTCGGCTACGGCGTGATCGGCGGCATCGGCCTGGGCATCGGCTACATCTCCCCGGTCTCCACCCTGATCAAGTGGTTCCCCGACCGCCCGGGGCTCGCCACCGGCATGGCGATCATGGGGTTCGGCGGCGGCGCCCTGGTCGCCACCCCGGTCTCCGACCAGCTCATGGGGTTCTACGACCCCTCCTACGACTCCGCGGTGGCCGGATCGGTCGCCTCCGGCGGAGCGCTGGTCGGGCTCTTCGTGACCCTGGGCCTGGGCTACCTGGTGCTGATGACCATGGGCGTGCTGCTCATCCGGGTGCCCCCGGAGGGCTGGCGGCCCGCCGGGTTCGACCCCGAAACCGTGCGCCGCGCCCCGATGATCACCACCGCGAGCGTGTCGGCCGCCACGGCCATCCGCACCCCGCAGTTCTGGCTGCTGTGGGTGGTGCTCTTCAGCAACGTCACCGCGGGCATCGGGCTGCTGGAGCACGCCAGCCCGCTCATCCAGGACTTCTTCCGCGACGGCACGGCCACCGCGGTCACCGCGGTCGCCGCGGGCGGGTTCGTCGGCATGCTGTCGCTGTTCAACATGGCCGGGCGGTTCGGCTGGTCGACCGCCTCCGACCGCATCGGCCGCAAGCCCGTCTACATCGTCTTCCTGGGCGCGGGCGCGATCTGCTACACGCTGCTGGCCACGGTCGGCGGCACCTCCACGGTGCTGTTCGTGGTCCTGGCCTGCGTCATCCTGTCGTTCTACGGCGGCGGCTTCGCGACCGTGCCCGCCTACCTGCGGGACCTGTTCGGCACCTACCAGGTGGGGGCCATCCACGGCCGGCTGCTCACCGCCTGGTCGGCGGCCGGGATCGCCGGGCCGCTCATCGTCAACGGATTCCTGGACGCCGAGGGCGAGCCGGGGACCCTGACCCAGAGCGCCTACCAGGCCCCGCTGTTCACCATGGTGGCGATCCTGGCGGTCGGCTTCGCCGCCAACCTCGCGATCCGCCCGGTCGCGGCGCGGTTCCACGAGCCCGAGGGCACCGCGGCCGCGCCCGGACCGGACCTCCGGGCACCCGGGACCGGGCCCCAGGCCCCCGGCGGGGGCACCCGCCGCATCCCGTGGCTGGTCCTGTCCTGGGCGGTGGTCGCACTGCTGCTGGGATACGCGGTCATCCGCGTCGCGCTGACCGCCGCCCGGCTGTTCACCGGCTGACCGCGGCCGGGGGCGGACCGCCCCCGGCGGGGCGTTCAGCGCTCCGGGAGCTTGGCGAGCGTCCACTTCTGCACGGCCTCCGAGGGGCCGTGCCGGAAGCGGCGCAGCCACAGCGTCGACGCCGTCAGCAGCACCAGGCAGACCGCGGCCCAGAGGCCCAGAACCCACCAGGGGCCGGTGCCGGCCAGCGTCGACGCCAGTCCCAGGCCGAACCCGTAGCAGGCGAGCACGCACAGCACGTTCTGCAGCACGTAGCCGCTCAGCGCCGTGCGGCCCAGCGACGACAGGGAGGTGACCAGCACCCCCGGGCGCCGCACCCGGTCCAGCGCCCAGCCGATGAGCCCGATGAGCCCGAGCGCCACCAGCGGCGCCGCCAGGTAGCGGTCGGCGAAGGTGAACGACGGCCCCGCCAGGGTCGTGGCGATGTTGAGCGGGAGCCCCAGCCCCAGGCCCCACGCCATCAGCCGTGCCCGGATGCGCCGCGCGGCGGCGTCGTCGCCGAACGCGCCCGCGCGGAAGAGCCGGACGCCCACCAGGAACAGCACCACCATCATCGCGAAGGAGATGACCGGTTCGAGTCGCAGCGGCACCGCGTGCTCCATCCGGAACGCGATCTGTTCGAGGTAGCCGCCCTGGGCGTAGAGGCCGACCACGTCGGCGGGCGCCCCGGTACCGGTGGCCTGGGCCGACAGTCCCCAGGTGAGCAGGACCATCAGCAGGCCGTGGACCACGGCGGCCGTCCACAGCGCGATGCGCCGCGCGCGCTCGGTGCGGGCGAGCAGCCAGGCCACCACCAGGGCGGTCACGGCGTAGCCCATGAGCACGTCCCACGCGAAGACCAGCGTGAAGTGGACGGCGCCCTCCGCGAAGAGGAACAGCGCCCGGCGCGGGTAGGCGCCGGGCCAGGCGCGGCCGTGCCGCTCGGCCGACCGGTACTGGATGGCCAGGCCCACCCCGAAGAGCACGGTCAGCAGGGCCAGGAACTTGCCGTTGGCCGCGAAGCGGACGATCGCCTCCAGCACCGTCGCGACCGACGGGTCGGCCGCAACGGCGGCGACCGGCGCGAGCGCGGCCCCGTTGAACAGGACCGCGGCCTCGGCGCCGGGCGCCGCGAAGAGCCACACGTTGGTGCCGAGGGTGCCCAGGACGGCCGTCCCGCGCAGGACGTCGAGGAGGGGCAGCCGCGCGCCCCCGTTCGGCCGCCCGGGCGGTGACTCTGCGGAGCGGGTCGCGGTCGGGTCCATCGTGTGCTGCCCCCTGATCGGCCGGTGCGGCCGCCGCCTCGGCGGCCGCGCAGGTTCTCAGGGTGGCCGCGGCGGGGGGCGCCGCGCGTCCCCCGGACAGCCGATCGGCCATGATGCTTTGGATGTAGACCCCGGCCTCGGGACGGCCACCGCCCCCGCGCGAGCCGCGGTCCGCCCGGCGGCACCAGGGCGCCGCCGGCGGCCCGGCTCCTGCCGGGCCGCCCGGTCAGATCCGGATGGTGGTGCTGCGGATGATCTCGAAGACGGGGTGGGCGGCCGCCTCCTTCTCGAACTCCTCGACGGGGGAGTCGGGCGACGCCTCGAAGTAGGGGGCGACCACCAGCGCCGTGCCCGGATCCTGCACGTACTCGCGCAGTACCGGGGCTGCGCGCTCCGGGCCGACCTCGACGACGCTGACCAGCTCGATCCACCCGCCGTGGCGCAGCGTGGCGAAGCCGTCGCGGCGGATGTTGCGCACCCAGCCCACCACGCCGTACGGGGCGACCAGGAACCGGCCCTGCTCGGTCTCGGCCAGGGCGACCGGGGTGGTGCGCAGGAAGCCGGACTTGCGTCCGCGCGTGGTCAGCAGCTGCACCCGGGACGGGCCGACCCCGTACCGGATGAAGCCTCCCAGGACGGCGTTGGCGGTGCGCCTCAGCTTCGTCATCCGGAAGTGAGTGGCTTCGTTGCCCATCGGCATCTCCCTCGTTCGGCTCCTCACCATATTGTGCTTTGTGGTGTTAGCGCCGCGAGCCGGAACGGCCCGCGGCGCGGCGCGCCGCGGGCCGCCACCTGCGGTCGCTCCGGCCCGGCCGCACAGGCGCCCGCGCGGCGCCGGGCCCCGCGGTCACGGGGATCAGCGGAACGCGGAGATCCCCGTGACCGCCTGGCCCAGGCTCAGGGCGTGGATCTCCTCGGTCCCCTCGTAGGTCGCCACCGTTTCCAGGTTCAGCATGTGCCGCAGGACCGGGTACTCCAGGGTGATCCCGTTGGCGCCGTGCACCGACCGCGCGGTGCGCGCCACCCGCTGCGCGGCGGCGACATTGGCGAACTTGCCGAAGCTGACCTGGTCGCGGTGGCAGTCGCCCCGGTCCTTGAGCCGCCCGATCTGGAGCGCGGTCAGCGCGGACTGGTTGACGTCGACCAGCATGTCGGCCAGCTTGCGCTGGGTGAGCTGGAAGGCGGCGATGGGGGACCCGAACTGCTCGCGGGTGAGCGCGTAGTCGCGGGCGGCCTCATAGCAGGCGCGGGCCGCCCCCGCCGCTCCCCACACGATCCCGTACCTGGCCTCGTTGAGGCACGACAGGGGGGACCCCAGGCCGCGCGAGCCCGGCAGCAGCGCGTCCGCGGGCAGCCGCACGCCCTCAAGGACGAGTTCGGCGGTGATCGAGGCGCGCAGCGACAGCTTGCGGTGGACCACATTGGCGGTGAACCCCGGCGTCCCGGCGGGGACGAGGAACCCACGGATGCCGTCGTCGGTCGCGGCCCACACCACGGCGACGTCGGCGATCGACCCGTTGGTGATCCACATCTTGGTGCCGTCGAGCACCCAGTTGGATCCGTCGCGGCGGGCGCGCGTGCGCATGGAGCCCGGGTCGCTGCCGGAGTCGGGCTCGGTGAGCCCGAAGCAGCCGATCGCCTCCCCGGCGGCCATGCGCGGCAGCCAATCGGCCTTCTGCTTCTCGGAGCCGAACTTGTGGATCGCGGCCATGGCCAGCGACCCCTGGACCGACACGAAGCTGCGCAGCCCGGAGTCGGCCGCCTCCAGTTCGCGGCAGGCCAGCCCGTAGGCGACGGCGCCCGCCCCGGCGCAGCCGTACCCCTCCAGGTGCATGCCGAACACGCCGAGGTCGCCGAAGGACTTGGCCAGGCCGCGCGGGTCGGGGATGGTCCCGGCGTCGAACCAGTCGGCGACCCGCGGCACCAGTTCGCGCGCCGCGAAGTCGCGGACGGTGTCGCGGATGTCGCGCTCTTCGGGCGAGAGCGTGCCGTCCACGGCGAGGAAGTCGTGGGGGTCGGGGGCGGCGGCCTTGCGCGGCTCACTCATGGGGTGGTGGTCCTTTCGGGTCCGGGTGTCCTGCGGTCGGAGCGGATGCGGATGGGGGCGCGGTGCGGTGCGGTGGCCCGGGGCGGGATCACTCGACGCCGTGCTGGTAGGCGGCCCCGCGCGCCAGCATCGCGTCGATCCGATCGGCGGGCAGGCCGAGTTCGGCCAGGACGCGGGACGTGTGCTGGCCCAGCAGCGGGGGAGGGGCGGCCGGTGCCCCGGCCGCCCCCGCCGGCGCGGAGTCCGTCCGGAACCCCGCGCGGACCGTCTCCAGCCGCCCCGCGAGCGGGTGGTCGGTGGCCAGCAGGACGTCGTCGCCGGCGGCCTCGGCGGTGCGCACGGCGTCGAGCACGCCGCGCACGCGGCCCACCGGGACCCCGGCCTCCAGCAGCAGGCCCGTCCAGGCCGCGGCGGGGCGGGTGCGCAGCGTCGCGCTGATCTCGCCGACGAGTTCGGCGCGGTGGGCGACGCGCTCGGGGTTGGTGGCGAACCGGGCGTCGGCGGCGAGGTCGGGGCGGTCCAGGACCTCGCACAGCCGCCGGTAGAGGGCGTCGTTGCCCGCGGCGATCACGATCTCGGAGTCGGCGGTGGGGAACGCCTGGTACGGCACGATGCTGGCGTGGGCGTTGCCGAAGCGCCCGGGCTCCTCCCCGGTCACCAGGGCGTTCTGGGCCACGTTGACCAGGCTCGACAGGGCGGAGTTGATCAGCGACACGGTGACGTGCTCGCCCCGGCCCGTGGCGCGGGCGCGCACGAGCGCGCCGAGCACCGCGACGGCGGCGTTGAGTCCGGTGAGGACGTCGGTGATCGCGACCCCGACCTTGGCGGGCGGCCCGTCGGCGTCGCCCGTCACGGCCATCAGCCCGCTCTCGGCCTGCACGATGAGGTCGAAGCCGGGCCGGCCCTCAGGGGTGTGCCCCGGGCCGAACCCGGTGATCGAGCAGTAGACCACGGCGGGGTTGCGCCGGGAGACGGCGGCGTGGTCCAGCCCGAGGCGCTCGATCACGCCGGGCCGGAAGTTCTGGACCACCACGTCGGAGCCGGCGCACAGCTCGCGCACCGCGGCCAGTCCGTCGGGGTCCTTGACGTCGACGGCAAGGCTCCGCTTGCCGCGGTTGACGGCGAGGTAGTAGGCGGCCTCGCCCCCGGCCGAGGGGGGTCCCCAGGCGCGGGTGTCGTCGCCGTGCCCGGGGTGCTCGACCTTGACCACCTCGGCGCCCATGTCGGCCAGCAGCATGGTCGCGTACGGCCCGGCCAGGACCCGGGACAGGTCGGTGACCCGGACCCCCGCCAGCGGCGGGGGCGTGCCGGACGGGGGCACCGCGCCGCCGCCCGCCGCGTCGTCGTTCGTCGTCTCCACCTGTGCGCTCCTCGTCTCCGCTGGGGGTCGGTTGTGAGCCGGTGTGGCGCGTCAGGGCCGGTCCGCGGGTGCGGCGGCCCCTTCGCGCAGCTGGTGGTAGGTCTCCAGGCAGCGGCGGAGCGCGGTGGTGAGGGCGGCGCCCGACTGCCCGGCGTAGCGGGTCTGCACGCGCTCGACGATCTCGGCGAGGTCGGAGGTCACCGAGAGCCCCTCGACCAGGGCGCGGAAGAAGTCCTTGGCGAGGTCGGTGAGCAGCGTGGTGTCGGCGGCGACGATGCGGCCGTCGGACAGCTTCACCGCGAGGACCACGCCCAGGCGCTCGTACTGCGCGTGGCTGGCCACGCCGTCGGGAAGCCGGGCGTAGCCGGAGACGAGGACCACATCGGGGTCCTGCAAGAGCTCGGATGTGCGATCGGGACGGCGCACGGGTCCCCCTCCATTGGGCAGCGTGAAACTCCGGTGTGCTGGAGTCTCGCGCCTGGCAGGGCGGCCGGGAAGAGCCGGGCGTCCTCAGCGGGAGGGCAGACGAGGCCAGTATCACCGATGGGCTCCGCCCATTGTCAATTCCCCCCGCCGATCCGCCCCGCGGCGCCTCCCGCTCGGCCTGCGGGGCGCCTCCAGGGCCCACAGGCACGCTCGATCGGGGGTCCCGGGTGCCCGGGTTGCGTGGGTTCCGGGCGGGTGCGATATAGTCCACCGCAGGTCATGAGCGCCAGCGTCAAGCCCCGGCTTGCTGGCCGGCAACCCTCCTTCCGCGGTGGGGTGCCCCGGGTGAGGACCAGGTCGAGACACGACCGCTTCGTAACCGTGTCAGGCAAGCGCGGACCCCGTCCGGTCCGGAGCCGCAGTGCTGCTGTGCGCTCCTCCCGGGGTCCCTGAGGGCCCTGGAGGTGCCACCATGACTGCCGTCGCCGAAAACCCGACCATCGATCCCCTCCCCACCGCCGGCCTCGCCGTAGTCGGGGCCGGCGTGCGTATCCCGCTGGTAACCGGCGAAGAGGTCGACTACGCCAACTTCGACTACGCCGCCAGCGCCCCGTGTCTGACCGCTGTGCGCGACGTGCTCGGCGACGCCCTGCCCTACTACGCCAGCGTGCACCGGGGCGCCGGGTTCCACTCCCAGGTCAGCACGGCGGCCTACGAGCGCGCTCGGCGCACGGTGGCGGCCTTCCTCGGCGCCCGGGACAACGACGCGGTGGTGTTCGTCCGCGGCACCACCGACGCCCTCAACCTGCTGGCCCGCTCCATCCCCGACCAGTGCACCGTCGTGGTGTTCGCCGGCGAGCACCACGCGAGCCTGCTGCCTTGGCAGCACCGCGGCAGCAGGGCCGGGCGCGTCGTGCGGCTGCCGCTGCCCGAGAGCCCGGCCGCGGCCGTCGAGGCGGCACGGGAGGCACTGCGGTCGGCGCCGGAGGGGCCGCGCCTGCTGTGCGTCACCGCGGCCTCCAACGTGACCGGCGAGATCTGGCCGGTCGAGGAGCTGACCGCCGTCGCCCACGCCGCAGGCGCGCGCATCGCGGTCGACGCCGCCCAGCTCGTCCCCCACCGGCGGTTCAGCCTGGAGGACACCGGCGCCGACTACGTCGCCTTCTCCGGGCACAAGCTCTATGCCCCCTTCGGCGCCGGGGTGCTGGCCGGGCGCACCGACTGGCTCCAGGCCGCCACCCCCTACCTCGCCGGCGGCGGCGCGACCGGCAACGTCACCGAGGACGACGTCCGCTGGAACGACCTGCCGGCCCGGCACGAGGCCGGCAGCCCCAACGTGCTGGGGGCGGTCGCCCTGGCCGCGGCCTGCGACGCGCTGACCGCGGCCGGGCAGGAGGCCCTGCACGCCCGCGAGCAGGCGCTCCTGGACCGGCTGCGGGCCGGGCTGGCCGCCGTTCCGGCGGTGCGCGATCTGAGCCTGTGGGACGCCGGCCACCCGCGCGTGGGCATCGTGTCCTTCGTCGTCGACGGGCTGCCCAGCGACCTCCTCGCGGCGGCGCTGTCGGCGGAGTACGGCATCGGGGTACGCGACGGCCTGTTCTGCGCGCACCTGCTCACGCGCTGCCTGCTGCCCGAGGGACACGCCCAGGCGGTGCGGGCGAGCCTGGGGCTGGGGACCACCGAGGAGCACGTCGACCGGCTGATCGGGGCCGTCGCCGAGCTGGCCGCGCGCGGGCCCCGCTGGGAGTACGAGGACGACGACGGGCGCATCGCCCCGGTGCCCGACGGCCGCGGCTTCCCCGATGTCCTTCCGGGAACTCCGGCATAAAGGGTCATAAATCTACAAAACGGTCAAAACGCGATCTTCTCCGTAAAGGTTGCATTCGACACCGTTAAATAATTCAATGGTGAAACACATCACTCACGACCGGTAACATCGGGCGCTAATGGGGGGCGGCGTACGTTCGCTCGCGGGGCACGGCCCCCGCGCGGCCGACCGGCGCCGCCCGGCACCGGCGACGGCCCGGGGGGCGCATCGTGACCGACAAGCGGCGGGCACTGCACATCGGCGAGGACCAGCCCCTCGCCGATATCCCCACGCCGCGCGTCATCCGCATCAGCGACCACCGCGCCCGTTCCCGGCCCTCCCGCCCCGACCCGTCCGGCGGCGCCGATACCGCTCCGCCGGCCCGGCTCGCCCAGTCCCGCCGGGGCTTCCTCCGCCGCGTCGTCGGCTACCTCGCCGCCGATGCCGGCATCCGCCAGTTCATCGACCTCGGATCCCGGCTGCCCGCCGGTGAGGGCATCGCCCAGACCGCGCGCGCCCACGACCCCGACGCCCGCGTCGTCTACGTCGACACCGACACCGCCGTCTCCCTGCACGGCACCACGCCGCCCGCCGGAAGCGCCGCCGTCCCCACCGTGGCCGTCGAGAGCATGCGCCCCGAGCTGATCGTCACCCGGCTCAGAGCGCGCGGGCTCATCGACTTCGGCGCCCCCGTCGCCGTCCTGCTCACCGACACCGCCCCCCTCGCCCTCGGGCACGGCGGCGACCCGCACCTCCCGCACGACCTCGTCCGCGCCCTGCACGCTGTCCTGTGCCCCGGCAGCCACGTCGCCATCGCCCAGCGCGTCTCCCCGGACCGCTCCGGCACCGCCCCCGCACCCGACGCGCACTCCCGCGAACTCGCGGCCGCGGTGTTCGAGCCGTTCACGGTGATCGAGCCCGGTCTCGCCGACCTCGCCTGGTGGCCCTACCCTGACGAGGAGGTCACGGCCGAGGGAACCGGGGTGCTGGCCGGCGTCGGGCGCAGGGACTGAGCCCGCCGCCCACGCGGGACGCGCCGGGCACCTTCCGGCGCCGGGGGGAGGAGACGGCATGAACTGGACCGGGGAGATACTTGCCCAGCTGGAGTTCCACTGGGACACCACGCTGTGGCCCCGCCTCCGGGGCCTTGGCGACGACGAGTTCTTCTGGGAGCCGGTCGACGGCTGCTGGTCGGTCCGGCCGCGCCCCGACGGCTCCTTCGCCGCCGACTGGGAGTGGCCCGAACCCGTCCCGCCGCCCTTCACCACCATCGCCTGGCGGCTCGGCCACATCGTCGTGGCCGTCCTCGAACTGCGCGTCAACCGCCACTTCGGCGACCGCACGCTCGACCTGGCCGATGCCCCCTGGCCCGGCAGCGCCGAGGAGGCGCTGACCCGGCTGCACGACGGCTACGAACTCTGGCGGGCCGGGGTGCGCGGCGTCGACATCGACGGCCTCGCCGCGCCCGTGGGCGAGGCCGAGCCCCCGCAGTGGGCCGACTTCCCGTTCGCCATGCTGGCGCTGCACGTCAACCGCGAGATCATCCACCACGGCGCCGAGGTCGCCTGTATGCGCGACCTCTACCGCGCCCGCCTCGCACCCGACGCGGCCCGCGTCCCCGACCCGGTGTGAGCCGGGGGTGTGATCCCGGACCCGCCCTTGCCGCGTGCGGCCGGCTCCGAGCCCGTTCACGGGACCGGAGCCGGCCGCACGCGGAATCGGGCCGGGCGCGGTGCCCGAACGGCCCGGTCGCGGCGCCCGCATACGGGCCGGCGGGCGGCCCCGCGAACCCGGGTCTAGGCGGGGACGGCTCCGGCCTCCCGCCGCCACGCCCGCGCATAGGCGTCGACCAGCCACCGGTCGGCCCACTCCTCGTCGGGCCGCTCCCGCAGCGGCGAGGTCCGCACCAGGCCGGTCAGCCTCCCCTCCATCTCCGCGGCGGCCTCCAGCGCCTCCTCCATGGTGTGCTCGCCGCGGCGCAGCTCCCGCAGCCACGTCGCCCACGGGTCGGGCATCGGCAGGGTGACCCGGCCGGTCTCCAGCATCTCCACGCCCTGCACGCCGAGCCGCACCATGTGGTAGGCGAACTTGACGTCGAACCCGTGCACCTCCACCAGTTCGGGGCGGTTGGTGTGCCGGCCGCCGCGCCGCCCCAGCATGCTGTCCCGCTGGGCGCGCAGGTAGCCGAGGAACCGGTGCCCGGCCCGGCGCGACAGGATGCGCTCCGCGGACGCGCGCAGCTCGCGGCCCAGCGGCGTCGCGGCGACGATCTCCTCCTCGGGCACGAAGAGGGGGAGCAGCACCGTGGGATTGCCGTCCAAGGCCAGGCGCAGCCACTTGCGCAGCGAGTACACGGTCAGGTCGAGGTCGCCCGCCCCCGAGCGGACCCCCTCGGGCTGGGTGCGGAAGATGTACTGCTCGAAGGAGCGCAGGCCGACCACGTACTCCGGGGGCTCCACGCAGATCCCCATCTCGTCGCGGTCGTCCTGCCCGGCGACGGTGATCCCGTGGACCCCCGAACCCACTTGGCAGCGCAGGATCGTCCCCCGCTCGGCGATCGCGGCGTGCTCCGGGCTCGAATGCCTCATCCGCGGAGTCCTTTCCCATCCGGACGCGACGGCCTCGCGCCGGGCACCTCCCGCGGCAGGGAAGTCGTCGAACGTACCGCGCACCGCCCGCCGGCCGCGACGGGTTTTCCGGGCGTTCCCGACATCGTCCGGTCCAGGGGCGGCCGTTCGCCTGGATGCCGTTTCCGGCCGAACCCGTTCACCGACCACCGGCCTGTGCCCTTCGCTGAGAGCACGGCAGGGCTCGATCGCGGACCATCCGGACCATCCGGACCAAGGCGCGCGGTTCACAGCCGTGTGCGACCGGCTGCGGGCGTGGGCGGCGGGCCCGGCGGAATCGCGGAAGAGGATCGCGGCGATCGCATGAGGTGCCTCCGGAGCACCTACGCCATGGCCTCCGGAGGCCGCGTCGGAGGCACGGAGGGCCCGGCGATCCGCATGCGCGACACGCGGCACCGGGACCAGGCCGCCACCACCGTCCCGGCCGCGGAACGGCCGGCGTTCGACGGCCGTGTCGACGAGCTGTGAGCGTCCGCCGGCGGCCGCCGGGGCGTCCGAACCCCGCCGGGATCCGGGGCCCGGCAGCCGGCGGTCAGACGACCTCCAGCGGGTCCATGCGGACCTGGGTCAGGTGTTCGTCCTTGCGGGCGCTGCGCGCCGACGCCGCGGCCTTCAGGGCGGCCGTCAGGCCGCGGATGTGCGAACGCGGCACCCGGAGCAGCGCGCGCTCGGTGCGGTCGTCCTCACCCCCCTGGGGCACCGGTACCGGTCCCAGCAGCTCCGCCGAATCGGGGAGGCGGAGCGCGTCCAGCAGCTCACGCACGTGCGGGGCGCCCCCGGTGACCGACGCCATGGCGACGGCGGGCGGGAAGCCCAGCTCGCGCCGGTCGGCCAGCTCCCGCTCGGCGAAGACGCCCGGATCCCAGCGGATCAGCGCCTGCGTGGCCGGCACGTTCGCGTCGGCGACCACCACCACCTCCCCGCCGTCGTCCGCGGCGCGCACCAGAGCGGCGGCGTTCAGCCAGCGGCGCAGCGCCTCCTCACCCGCCCGCAGATCGGCGCGGCCCAGCAGCGCCCAGCCGTCGAGCAGCACCGCCGCCGTGTAGCCGCCATCGGCGACCGGCTCCGCCCCGGGCGTGGCCACGACCAGAGCCGGACGGCCGTCCACACGGGTGAGGACGTCGTCGCGGCCCGAAGTGCGGACCTTCAGCGACGGGAACGCGCGCCCCAGCTCCTCGGCGGTGCGGCGGGCGCCGACCACGCCCGCGCGCAGCCGGGTCCCGCCGCAGGACCCGCACGCCCACCCGCCCGAGATCCGCCCGCACCAGCGGCAGTACGGCATGGCGTGCGCGCTGCGGAGGGCCAGCGGCCCCTGGCAGGACTCGCACCGCGCGGGCTCACGGCAGGACGAGCAGGCCAGCGACGCGATGTAGCCGCGCCGGGGCACCTGGATGAGCACCGGGCCTTTGGCGGCGGCCGCGCGCGCCACGCGCAGCGCCAGGCTGGGGATGCGCGCCGTGCGGGCGGCCTCGTCGCGGGACAGCTCGCTGTCGTCGTCGGTGGAGCGCACCCGTGGGGCGCGCCGGCGCAGGGTCTCCCGGTCGGCGGCGATGGGGTGTGCCCAGCCGGACTCCACGAGCTGGGCGCCCTCGGCGGTGGTGGTGAAGCCGCCGATCAGCGCGGCGGCGCCCGCTCGGTGGGCGCGCATGGACAGCACCGTCCGGGCGTGCGGGTAGGGGGCGCGCGGCTCGCTGTGGACATCGGCGCCGTCGTCCCAGAGCACCACCAGCCCCAGGTCGTGCACGGGGGCGAAGGTCGCGGCCCGGGTGCCCACCACGGCCCCGATCTCGCCGCGCAGCAGCGCCAGCCACCGGCGGTAGCGCTTCGTCGGGCCCAGCTCCGCGGTCAGCGCCACGTGCCGGTCGGCGCCCAGGCGCGCGGTCAGCGCGGCGTCGACCGTAGCGACATCGCGCCCGTCGGGCACCACCACAACGGCGCCCCGTCCCGCGTCCAGCGTGACGGCGACGGCCGCCGCGATCGCGTCGGCCCACGCCGGCCCGGGCAGCGCCCGCCACACGGCCCGCGGGGCCTGGCCGCTGCGCAGCGCGTCAAGGAACGACGGTCCGGCGGGGTAGTCGGCCCACGGGGCGGCGCCGGACGCCTCGGCGGATGGGACATCGGGCGAGATCGTGTCGACCGACGGGGCGGGAACGGCGTCGGCCTCCGGAGAGGCGGGCCCGAGGGGTTCGCTTTCGACGCCGATCGCAGGGTCCACGGTTTCAGCGGGTGGAGTACCCGCGTTGCCGGTAGCGGTGGAAGGCGTTTCGCCATCGCCGACCTGGGGGGGCGGAGCCCCCGTGCCGGAAGCGGGGCCGGGAGGCGCGGTCTCCGTGCGTCCGGGCTCTGGGGGATCGGCGAGAAGGCGCGTCGCAGCGGCGCCCGCCCCTTCCGGCGACACGTCCTCGGCAGCGGACCCACCGACACCGGGATCGGCGGCCGGGGCACCGGAGGCGATGCCGCTGGTCTCCGAGTGTGCGGCAGAGGGTGGGGACGGCCCGTCTCCGTCCTCGTGGCCGGACGTCTCCGCGCCGGATGCGTCATTTCCGGTGGGGTCCTCGACCGCCTCGGCCACGGCCTCCACAGCGGCGTCGGTCGCGGCCGCCGCGGCCCGCGCCGCCTCGGCCGCCTTCGCGGCCTCCTGCTCGACCCGGGCATGCCGCGGCGGGATGGCCAGCCGCAGTACGTCGTTGAGCGTCCCGGCGTAGCGGTCGGCGACGGCGCGGGCCAGCTCGCGGATCTCAGGGGTCAGCACGGGCTCGGGCGACACGACGTCGCGCAAGTAGGCCAACTGCCCTTGGAAGTCGGTGGTGTCCGCCCGCTCCAGCAGGTAGCCGGAAAGCACCTGGCCGCTGAAGGGCACGCGCACCCGGCAGCCCGGCACGGCGGACTCGTGCATGCTCTCCGGCACGTGGTAGTCGAACGGCCGGTCGAGGTGGGGGAGCGGAGTGTCGACCACGACCCGCGCGACCGGCAGCTCCGCGGCGGGCCGCCGCTTCTCGGGCGGCTTCCACGCGGCCACGGCGGCACGCGGCAGGTCGAACAGCATCCCGTGGCCGGGGTCGGACCGCTCGCTCAACAACACCTCCGGGTAGGAACCGTTCACGGGCGGCCGGGAGCGGCCGTCCACGCTCGGGCGGACCGTGCCGCGCGCGGGCGCGGTGGCGCGGCCGGTGCCCCGGGCCTGTCAGGGCCGACCGGAGCCTTCGGCGTCCGCGGCCGGCACCCGCGGCCGGAACGAGGCACGATGGCCGGTGCGCCGCGCCGCCCTGCCGACGCACGAGTCGACGCCACCAGGTTTACCAGAGCGCACCGACCGTCCCACCGGGTCCGGCCGGGCGCATCCGAGGGCTCGACGACCACGCGCCCGCGCGCCGCGCTCGCGCACCCGGCACGTCCGCCGCCCACCGGATGCGGGGACACGCCCCGTGGCCCACCCCTCGCACTGTCCCCCGGTCCGTCCCGCCGACCCGCCTTCGCCCCGTCCCGTCCGTCCATCGGCCGGCCGGTCGGGTCCACTGGGCGCGGGACGGCGGTGCGGCGGCGGGCTGCTGGTAGACATGAGCGGGAACACCCCCGATGTTGAGTGAGAACGGTCGCCGATGAAGCTGGTCTTCGCTGGAACCCCGGAAGCCGCGGTGCCCTCGTTGCGGGCGCTGCTGGGCTCCGCGCATGAGGTCGCCGCCGTCGTCACGCGGCCCGACGCCGCCTCCGGGCGGGGACGGAAGGTCTCGGTCAGCCCGGTCGCCGAAGTGGCCGCCGAGGCCGGGGTCGAGACCCTGAAGCCCGCGAAGGCCGACGACCCGGAGTTCCTGGACCGGCTGCGCGCCATCGCCCCCGATTGCTGCCCCGTCGTGGCCTACGGCGCGCTGCTCCGCCAGGAGGCACTGGACATCCCCCCGCGCGGGTGGGTGAACCTGCACTTCTCGCTGCTGCCGGCCTGGCGCGGGGCGGCGCCCGTTCAGCACGCCATCCTCCACGGCGACGACGTCACCGGCGCGGCGACCTTCGAGATCGAGCGCGGCCTCGACTCCGGCCCGGTCTACGGGATGGTCACCGAGACGATCGGCCCCCGCGACACCAGCGGCGACCTCCTCGAACGGCTGGCGCACTCGGGGTCCGAGCTGCTCCTGCGCACCCTCAACGGCATCGAGTCCGGCACGCTCGCCGCCCGGCCCCAGACCGCCGAAGGCGTGTCGCTGGCCCCCAAGCTCACCCCGGCCGACGCCGAGACCGACTTCACCGCCCCCGCCATGCGGGTGGACCGGGCGATCCGCGCCTGCACCCCCGCCCCCGGCGCGTGGTCGACCTTCCGCGGCACCCGCATCAAGCTCGGCCCCGTCACCCCCGTTCCCGACGCGCCGCAACTGCCGCCGGGACGGCTCGACGTCGGCAAGGGCCGGGTCCTGGCCGGCACCGCCACCCACCCCGTCGAACTCGGCGAGGTCCAGCCGCAGGGCAAGCGCCGCATGCCGGCCCTTGACTGGGCCCGCGGTGTCCGCCCCACCGGCGACGACCGCCTGGGCGGCTGACGGACCCCAGTCGCCGGGAGCGGGGCCGAAGGCGTCCCGGCGCACATTTCGGCACGGGGCCGCGCGCCCCGCCGCGCGAGCGGCCTCTGCTCGATACGGGCGGGGCCGGCCGCCCGCATCGCCGCGCTCGGGCACGGCGATCGGCCGGCATCGGCGGTCGGAGAAGGCGCCGGGCCGGGCTTCGCGGAGTCGAGTTCGCCTCCTGCCACCGGCGGCGTCCGCGGCACCCGCCGGGGCCGGGCGGCGGGCCCGCCCGCCTCCCGCTCGGAGGGCCGGCGGCCGGACCGAACCCCGTCCGTGCCCCGTGGGTTCGCGGTGCGCCAACGGCGGTGTCGATGCCCGCTCCCGCCGCCCGGCCCTTCACCGAGCGCGCCGATGCGAACCGGCACCCGGCGCCGCCGGTCGAGGCGCGGATGCCGCGTCACCGGGCCCAGGGGCTCGCGTATCCTCTGGACCGGGCCCGCTCCAGGCCGTTGCCATGGTGCCCGGCGGCGGGCCGTCCCGGTTTCCTGTGCCTGAGGCGGATCTTCACGTGACCGACCGTTCCCACTCCCCGTACCGTCCCGCCCGTCGCGGCAAGGGCCGCAAGGGGAGCGGCGCCAAAGGCCCCGCGGCGGCCGCCGCCCCCACCACCCCCAAGGACCCCGCGCGCCGGGTCGCCTACGACGTCCTGCGGGCCGTGCAGGAACGCGACGCCTACGCCAACCTGCTGCTGCCGGCCATGCTGCGCGAACGCGGCGTCACCGGCCGCGACGCGGCACTGGCCACCGAGCTGACCTACGGCGCCCTGCGCCGCCAGGGCACCTACGACGCCATCCTCGACGCCTGCGTCGACCGGTCGCTGGCGTCCGTCGACTCCGAAGTGCTGCCCGTCCTGCGGCTCGGCGCGCACCAGCTGCTCAACACCAAGATCCCGCCGCACGCCGCCGTGAGCGCCACCATCGACCTCGCCCGCCGCGTCATCGGCCACCACCGGTCGCGCTTCGCCAACGCCGTGCTGCGCAAGGTCAGCGTCCGCGACCTGGACGAGTGGACGGCGGTCGTCGCGCCCGACCGCGCCACCGACCCCGTCGGCCACCTCGCGGTACTGCACAGCCACCCGCGCTGGATCGTCGAGGCGCTCGCCGCCGCCCTCGGGGAGGCCCCCGGCTCCGCCGACCTCGAACGCCTGCTGGCCGCCCACAACGAACGCCCGAGGGTCACCCTGGTCGCCAAGCCCGGCCGCGCCTCGGTGGCCGACCTGGTCGCGGGCGGCGCCGTCGAAGGACGCTACTCGCCCTACGCCGCCTACCTCACCGAAGGCGACCCGGCGGCGGTACGCGAGGTGCGCCAGCGCCGCGCCGCCGTCCAGGACGAGGCCAGCCAGCTCGTCGCGCTGGCGCTCACCCGTGTCCCCGTCGAGGGCACCGACACCCGGTGGCTGGACATGTGCGCCGGGCCGGGCGGCAAGGCCGCCCTCCTCGCCGGGATCGCCGGGCAGCGCGACGCGCGGCTGCTCGCCGCCGAAGTCCAGCCCGCACGGGCCGGGCTGGTGGCGGGGGCCGTCGAGCGGTCGGTCCGCGACGCCGGGCGCGCCGTGGTCGCCGACTCCACCCGGCCCGCCTGGCGCGACGGCTCCTTCGACCGCGTGCTCGTCGACGCGCCGTGCACCGGCCTGGGCGCGCTGCGCCGCCGCCCCGAGTCGCGGTGGCGGCGGACAGACGGGACCGCCGCCGAGCTCGCGCCCGTGCAGCGCGACCTGCTGGAGCGTGCGCTGGACGCCACCCGTCCCGGGGGCGTCGTCGCCTACGTGACCTGCTCGCCGCACCTGCCGGAGACCGGCGAGATGGTCGCGTCGGTGCTCGCGGACCGCTCCGACGCCGCCGTGGTGCGCGCCGCCGACCACCTGCCCGAGGTCCCCGACGTCGCAGCGGGCGACCACGTCCAGTTCTGGCCGCACCGCCACGGCACCGACGCGATGTTCCTGGCCCTGCTGCGCAAGCTCTGAGACGGCCCCGGTCCTGGCAGTGGGCGGAGCCGGACCGCCGTTCGGCGTTCCGGTACGCGGGCGACCGGTTCCCTTCGGCCCCCGGATGTCGTGTCCGGCCGGAAGGGGACCGGCGCCGCCCCCGCCGTCGCCGCGCCGCCCGCCCGCGCGGACGGCATGCCGCCTCCGCCCACCGCGAGCAGGGGCGATGCCGCAGCGGCCCTAGACTCGGGGCCGTGGCAATCCAGATCTCACCCAGCATCCTCTCCGCCGACTTCGCCCGTCTCGCCGACGAGGCGGCGGCCGTCGCCCATTCCGCCGACTGGCTGCACGTCGACGTCATGGACAACCACTTCGTGCCGAACCTGACCCTCGGCCTGCCGATCGTCGAATCGCTGCTCAAAGCGGCCGCACTCCCGCTGGACTGCCATCTGATGATCGAGGACCCCGATCGGTGGGCCCCCGCCTACGCCGAAGCCGGCGCCGGAAGCGTCACCATCCATGCCGAGGCCGCCCGCGCCCCCGTCCGCACCCTCCGCGAGATCCGCGGCCGGGGCGCTCGCGCCGGGCTCGCGCTCAACCCCGCGACCCCGCTCGACGCCTACGCCGACCTCGCCCCGGAGGTCGACATGTTCCTGCTGATGACCGTCGAACCCGGATTCGGCGGGCAGAAGTTCCTCGACCTGGTGCTGCCGAAGATCCGCCGCGCGCGCGAGCTGATCGGCCGCACCGGCGGCGACATCTGGCTCCAGGTCGACGGCGGCGTCTCCGGCGAGACCATCGAACGGGCGGCCGAGGCCGGCGCCGACGTGTTCGTCGCCGGATCCGCCGTCTACGGCGCGGGGGACCCCGCCGCCGCCGTCGACGCCCTGCGCGCACAGGCCCGGAAGGCGGCCGCCGCCGGCTGACGCCGGCGCCCGCCGGCAACCCCCCGGGCCCGAGCACGGTCGACTTTGTGCGCCCGGCTCCCGTCCGATGGGCCGCCCACGTGACCGACGCTCCCGATCCCGTGTGCGCGCCCCGTTGCGCGGGTACACGGGCGTGTCCAGACTGGTCCACCGGCCCGGCCCGGCCCTCTCCGGCCGAGCGGGCCGGGCGGACGTGGCGGCGGACAGTGAGGAACGGAGGCCGGATGGACGCGGTGTGGGGTAGCGAGGTCGGCGTCAACCTGTGGTTCCAGGCGCTGGGGGACCGGCTGCAAGGCCCCATGGAGGTCCTCACGGTCCTGGGGTCGCAGATGCTGCTCATCCCCCTGCTCTCCCTGCTGTTCTGGTCGGTGGACGCCCGGACCGGATCGCGGGCCCTCGTGGTCCTGGCGGGGTCGTCCCTGGTCAACGGTGTGCTGAAGGTGGCCTTCCACGGGGCCCGCCCCTACTGGTTCGACACCCGCGTCAGCCCGATGTCGGAGGAGTCCACGTTCGGGGTGCCCTCGGGCCACACGCAGAACTCCGTGGCCGGGTGGGGCTACCTGGCGGCCCGGTGCGCGCGCCGCCGGGCCTGGTGGGCGGCGGCGGTCCTGGTCGCGGTCGTCGTCGTCACCCGCCTCTACCTGGGCGTGCACTTCCTCAGCGACGTGGTGGCCGGCCTCGCCGTCGGCGGGCTCCTGCTGTGGCTCGCCCTGCGCTACGAGGACGCCGCTGTGCGCTGGTGGCGCCTGCGGCCCCTGGGCGCGCAGATCGGGCTGGCGTTCGCCGTCGCCGCGGCCCCCGCCCTCCTCGCCGCAGCCTGGCAGCTCCTGGTCTTCCCCGGCTGGACCCCGCCCGCGCAGTGGGCCGGACCCGTGCCCGCGGATGTGGCGGCGACATCCCTGGTCCGGGCGTTCGCGGCCGCCGGCGCCCTCTTCGGTGTCCTCACCGGGTTCTCCGTCCTCGCCGCCCGCGGCTGGTACAGCGCGGCCGGGTCCCTCGCGGCGCGGGCGGCCCGCTTCGCGATCGGGATCGCCGGAGTCCTGGTGCTGTTCACGGCGGTGGACCGGCTGCCCGCCATGGGCGCCGGGGCCGACGCGGCGGCGCAGTTCGCGGGCGCGGCGGCCGTCGCCCTGTGGGGCGCGCTGGGGGCTCCCGAGCTGTTCGTCCGGACCGGGCTCGCGGGACGCCGCCCCGCCGCCGCGGCCGAACGCCCCGACGCGTGATGTGCCACACCTCCCGTGGCCCGGGAATGGCGCGCATGGCAGACTTGTTGATCGAGTAGCAACGAACGCGTGCTCCGGGGTCGGTGTAATTCCGAACCGGCGGTGACAGTCCGCGACCCGGCCGAATCCATCGGCCGGTTGAACCGGTGGAATTCCGGTACCGACGGTGAAAGTCCGGATGGGAGGCAGTACGCGTGGGATCGTCGGCACACCCGGCTCTAGCGGCCGGTGCGTCCCCGGTCCTTGCGGCGGTCCGCCCGCCGTCCGTCCCCGGAGCCCGCCCAGGGTGAGGGAAAGGGTTCGGACGTGTTCACCGGAATCGTGGAAGAACTGGGCGAGGTCACCGCCATCACGCCGGTCGGCGACACCGCCGGCGACGCCGCCAGGATCACCCTCCGCGGCCCCCTGGTCGCCTCCGACGCCGCCCACGGCGACTCCATCGCGGTCAACGGCGTCTGCCTGACCGTCACCGGAGCCACGGGCGAGGGCTTCACGGCCGACGTCATGAAGGAGACCCTCGACCGCTCCAGCCTCGGCGCGCTTGCCCCCGGCTCCCCGGTCAACCTCGAACGCGCCGCCAAGGTGTCCTCGCGGCTCGGCGGGCACATCGTCCAGGGCCACGTCGACGGCACCGGCCACATCCTGGAGCGCACCCCCGGATCCCAGTGGGAGACCGTCCGTATCTCCCTGCCCGCCGGACTCGCCCGCTACGTGGTCGAGAAGGGCTCCATCACCGTCGACGGCGTGAGCCTGACCGTCGCCGCCGTCGGCCCCGACTCCTTCACCGTGAGCCTGATCCCCACCACGCTCGACCTCACCACGCTCGGCCGCAAGGACGCCGGGGCGCCCGTCAACCTGGAGGTCGACGTCATCGCCAAGTACGTGGAGCGCCTCATGGGCGCCCGCGAAGCGGGCGCCTGATGGGCGGCGCGGCCTCGGGCGTGTGGTGGCTCGACTGGGCCTACGCCGGATTCACCGTCCTGGGCGAACACGTCCGGTGGGCGGACCTCATCGGCAACATCGCCGCACTCGCCACCGTCGCCCTGGCGATCCCGCGCTCCCTGTGGACCTGGCCGGTCCAGCTCACCGGGGCGGTGCTGCTCTTCGCCGTGTCGATCGACGCCCAGCTCCTCGGCAACGCGCTCAAGCAGGCCATGTTCATCGGCCTGGTCGTCTACGGCTGGACCCGCTGGGCACGGCGCACGCGCGGCGGGACCCCGTTGCGCGTCCGCCCGGCGACCGCCCACGAGCGCGGTCTCCTCATCGGCCTGCTCGTCGGCGGCACCGTCGCCGTGGCGCTGCTGTTCGAGGCGACCGGGATCTCCTGGGCCCCCTGGCCCGACGCGTTCATCTTCGTCGGCAGCGCCATCGCGACGTTCGCGCAGAGCAGGGCGCTCGTCGACTTCTGGTTCGTCTGGATCGCCGTCGACCTGGTCGGCGTCCCGCTCGCCCTGATGTCGGGCCTGTGGGTCACCGGCCTGGTCTACGGCGTGTTCTTCGTCCTCGCCGTCATCGGCATCCGCGACTGGATGCGCCGGTACCGGGCGCAGGCGGGGCCGCCGACCCGTGAAGGCGCGGTGAGCGCATGAGCCCGCCCGGACCGGCCCGGACGCCGCCCCCGGGCGCGGCTCAGCCCGCCCCGCCGCGGCGACGCGGGGCACCGCCCGGCCGCGGCGACGGCAGCGCCGCCGCCCACGGCACCCGCGGATCCGGCAGATCCGGCAGATCCGGCAGTAGTGGCAGTACCGGCAGCACCCGGCAAGGAGACACCGACATGACGAGCAGCGCCACCGATCGCACGGCGGCCGGCACCGGATCCCCGGCGCCCGTCGAACTCGACGACATCACCGACGCCATCGCCGCCATCGCGGCCGGGCGCGCCGTGGTCGTCGTCGACGACGCCGACCGCGAGAACGAAGGCGACATCATCTTCGCCGCCGAGGCCGCGACGCCCGAACTGCTCGCGTTCACGATCCGCTACACCTCCGGCGTGGTCTGCGTCCCCCTGCCCGGAGCGGACCTGGACCGGCTGGAACTCCCGTTGATGACCGCTGTCAACGAGGAGAGCATGCGCACCGCCTACACCGTCACCACCGATGCCCGCACCGGCGTGACCACCGGGATCTCCGCCGCCGACCGCGCGCACACCATCCGCCTGCTGGCCGACCCCGGCAGCGTCCCCGGCGACTTCGTCCGGCCCGGCCACATCCTGCCGCTGCGCGCCCGCCCCGGCGGAGTCCTGGCCCGCCGCGGCCACACCGAGGCCGCCATCGACCTCGCCCGCCTCGCCGGCCTGCGCCCCGCCGGCGTGCTGGCCGAGGTGGTCAACGACGACGGGACCATGGCCCGCCTGCCGCGGCTGCGCGAATTCGCCGACGAGCACGGCCTGTGCCTGATCTCCGTCGAACAGCTCGTCCGCCACCTCCAGGACGCCGGCGAAACCGCCCCGGACACCCCCCGGGCGCTGGCCGAACGAGTGGTGGAGACCCGCATCCCCAACCGCCACGGCGAATGGCGGGCCGTCGGCTACCGCGCCGCCGACGGGGCCGAGCACGTCGCCCTCGTCCTCGGCGACCTCGGCGACGGCACCGGCGTACTCGCCCGGCTGCACTCCGAATGCCTCACCGGCGACGCCTTCGGCTCCCAGCGCTGCGACTGCGGTACCCAGCTCGACGCCGCCATGGAGCACATCGCCGCGGAAGGCCGCGGGGTGGTCGTCTACCTGCGCGGCCACGAGGGGCGCGGCATCGGCCTGCTGCACAAGCTGCGCGCCTACCGCCTCCAGGACGCCGGAGCCGACACCGTCGACGCCAACCTCGAACTCGGCCTGCCCGCCGATGCCCGCGAGTTCGGCACCGGCGCGCAGATCCTCGCCGACCTCGGGGTCCGATCGGTCCGGCTGCTCAGCAACAACCCCGGTAAGACCGAGGGGCTGGTCCGGCACGGGGTGGCCGTGAGCGAGCGCGTCGCCATGCCCACCGTCGTCACCACCGACAACCTGCGCTACCTCCAGACCAAGCGCGACCGGATGGGCCACGACCTGCCCGGTATCGCCGCCGCCAACTGACCCCCCGCACCCAGTGAAGGACCCTGCGAAATGAGCGGAACCGGACGCCCCGAGGACCAGGTGCCCGACGCGGCCGGCCTTACCGTCGGGATCGTCGCCACCCGGTGGAACGCCGAGGTCGTCGAGCCGATGCTGCGCCGCGCCCTCGACGCCGTCGAACAGGCCGGCGCGGACGGGCCCACCGTCGTCCACGTGGCCGGGGCGATCGAGATCCCCGTCGTCGCCCAGGAGCTCGCCCGGACCCACGACGCCGTCATCGCCCTCGGCGCCGTCATCCGCGGCGGCACCCCGCACTTCGACTACGTGTGCCAGTCGGTCACCCACGGCCTGACCGAAGTGGCGCTGCGCGCCGGCACCCCCGTGGCGAACGGCGTCCTGACCTGTGATACCCAGGAGCAGGCGCGCGATCGCGCCGGCCTCCCGGGCAGCCGGGAGGACAAAGGACACGAGGCCGCCGTCGCGGCGCTGGACACCGCGCTGGTACTGCGCGGCCTGCGCGCGGCAGAGCGCCGGCCCGCCGGATAGGCGGGATCCGACGGAGAGGACACCAGTGCGGCAGCACGACCTGAGGGATGGGGACACCGTGGACGACGGAGCCGATCGCGAGCCCGCTCCGCTGCCGATGACCTGGCGGCCCCGGAACATGCGCCTGGTCGCCTACGGCCTGGCCGCGGTCGTCGTGGCCACCCTGGTGATCCTGGCCGCGGTCCTGCCGCCCACCTGGCAGCTGTCGGACCGCGTCGGGCTGGCCGCGCTCGGGCTGGTCGGCGCGGGCGCGCTGCACCTGCTCGGCCGGCCCCGCCTCGTGGCGGCGCCCGGCCGCGTCACCGTGGTCAACAGCATCCGCACCCACGTCCTGGAGTGGGCCGAGATCGTCGACATCCGCATGCCGGTCGGCGAACCCTGGCCGTCCATCGACCTCTCCGACGGCACCACCCTGGCGGTGATGGCCATCCAGAGCAACGACGGCGGCCTCGCCACCGCCCAGCTCGCGGAGTTCCAACGGCTGCTGCGCGCCCAGGGAGAGGGGCGCGAGCCCGCGCGCTGACCCGGCCGTCCTCCGGCCGCGTGCGGCCGGGCGCCGGCCCCCGCGCGATCACTGTCGGTGATAGCCCGTTTAAACGGGTTGAACTCCGGGCCGATTCGCTGCGTCATAGTGATATGGACATCGAAACGAGGGCCTCGGAGAGGTCCGGGCACCGCGACACCAGCCTCGGCACGGTCGCGGCCGCCGTCTGGGTCGTCATCGTGGCGATCGCGGTCGTCTCGCTGGTGGTCTTCTGACCTCCGGTCCGCAGACGGCACCGCCGGTCCCGGCCTCCTCCGATCCCCGCCTCCACCACCGGTACGGTCCACCACCCCCTCCCCGACCTCCCCCATCCGGCTCCGAACCCCCTTCCCACCACACCCCGCAGGCCGGGCGCCGCACAGCGGCCGGCCTGCGGGGTGCCTGTTCTCCTGTGGCCGGACCCGGTCCGCCGCACGGAATTCGGGCGGATCAGGGTTCGGCACGCCGCCCCTGAAGCACATAGCCTGACAACAAGGGGATCGGGGGAGCACATGAGGACGACGACCGGCACCGCCCACCCGTGCACCGCATCGTGTGTACCCGACGAAGCGGCCGCCGCGGCCCCACGTCCGGGCCGGCCTGCGCGAAGAGAGACCCGAGTGTGAACCACCGACCGCGGGGATGCGGGCGCCGACCATCGCCCCACCTCGACGTTTCCGCGTCCGCGTACGCCCCGGGCGCGCCGGAGAGGGACGCCGCCGCCGTACACCGGCGGACGGGCCCTAGGAGGAACCATGCGTGACATCCGCTCCGCTGTCGCCGACTTCTACGCCTCGGGCGAGACGTTCGCCCTGGCCACAGTGGTCGACACCTATCAGAGCTCCCCTCGCGACGCCGGCGCGGCGATGGCGGTCGACGCCTCCGGCGAAGTCGCCGGCAGCGTATCCGGGGGCTGTGTGGAGGGCGCGGTCTACGAGCTGGCCCAAGAGGTCATCGCCACCGGCCGCCCGGTCCGCCAGAGCTACGGCGTGAGCGACGACGACGCCTTCGCCGTCGGTCTGACCTGCGGTGGAACCCTGCACCTGCTGGTGGAGCCGGTCGACCCGACCCGCTACCCGGAACTCGACGACGTGCTCGCCGCGATCAGCGGGCACCGGCCGGTGGCCGTCGCCACCATCGTCGGCGGCCCCGGGCGGCTGGGCGCACGCCGGGTGATCTGGCCCGAGCGCGCCGACGGCGGCCTGGGCGGCGCCCGCCTCGACGCCGCCGTGGACGACGACGCGCGCGGCATGCTCGCCCAGGGCAGCACCGGCATCCTGCACTACGGCGCGGACGGCCAGCGCCGCGGCGACGACCTGGAGGTGTTCGTCCAGTCCTTCGCGCCCGCCCCCCGCATGCTCGTCTTCGGCGCCATCGACTTCGCCGCCGCGGTCGCCGACATCGGCGCCTACCTCGGCTACCGGGTGACGGTCTGCGACGCCCGGCCGGTGTTCGCCACGACCAAGCGCTTCCCGCAGGCCGATGAGGTCGTGGTGAAGTGGCCGCACGTCTTCCTCAGCGAGATCGAGGGGCAGATCGACGAGCGGACCGCCATCTGCGTCCTCACCCACGACCCCAAGTTCGACGTCCCGGTGCTGGAGGTCGCCCTTCGCACTCCGGCCGGCTACATCGGGGCGATGGGCAGCCGCCGCACGCACGACGACCGCATCGAGCGGCTCCGCGAGGCCGGGGTGTCCGAGGAGCGCCTGGCCCGGCTGCGCTCTCCCATCGGGCTCGATCTGGGCGCGCGTACCCCTGAGGAGACCGCGGTCTCCATCGCCGCCGAGCTGATCCAGAGCCGCTGGGGCGGGACCGGCCGGCCCCTGCACGCCACCCGGGGGCGCATCCACATCGACCCGGCCCCCCACGCCAGGGTCCCCGCCGCAGCGCGCCGTGACTGAGGCGGCCACACGCGACCGGGCGGCCGGATCCGGCCAGCGGTGCCGGGGGACTTGGGCGGTACGGTGCCCGGATCGCCCCATCCACGGGGTGTTTTCGGCGATGCGATGGCAGATGCGGGAGTGTGCCCGGCGGCGCGGTCACCGGTGCCGTGACATCATCGCGTCATGACGACACGCGAGCGCGGCGCGGCCGGAATTCCCCCAGCCGGCCTCCTGCTGGCGGCCGGAGAGGGCAGTCGGCTCGGCCGCCCGAAGGCCCTTGTCGAGCTGGCGGGGGAGCGGCTGGTCGATCGCGGCGTACGCATCCTGCGCGAAGGCGGGTGCGGGCCGATCTACATCGTGACCGGCGCCGCCGAGGTCGCGGTCGACGGGGCCGAGTCCATCCACAACCCGTCGTGGGACACCGGCATGGGCTCGTCACTGCGCGCCGGGCTCGATTCGCTGCCCGATGACGTCGACGCGGTCGTGGTGGCCCTCGCCGACCAGCCGCTGGTGACCTCGGCCGCCGTCCACCGCCTGCTGGCCGTCCACCGCGAGGACGGCGCGCGCGCCGCGGTGGCGACCTACGCCGGCAATCTGCGCAACCCCGTGCTGCTGGGCCGCGAACACTGGCCGAGCGTGCACGCCCTGGCCGAGGGCGACGTCGGCGCCCGGCCGTTCCTGCGCGCCTACTCCCACCTTGTCACCACGGTGGCCTGCGACGACATCGCCAGCCCCGACGACATCGACACCCCCGAGGACCTCGCCCGCCTGCGCGAACGGGTGAACGGAGGCCCCGCCGACGGCTGACCCGCCCCGAGCCCTCCGGTTCCACTGCGGCCCGGCCGCCGGGGTCGCAGGGACCCGGAGCGGCCCGCTCAGCCGCGGGGGGCCGGCAGGGCCCTGATCCCGAACCGCGAATCCGCGGTCGCGCCGGGTGCCAGCACCGCGAGGTCGGTCCCCGTCGCGAACGCGTTGGGCGGGCAGGTCATGGGCTCGACCGCCAGCCCGCTGCGGTGCAGGCCGCCGGGCAGGCCGTCGGCGCTGAACACCTGGAGCCACCCGTAGGATCCGTCCGCCCACAGGCCCACGGACCGGCCGGCGCCCGACAGCACGGTCCACGCGCGGCCCTGGGGATCGCGCCGCAGATCGGTGAACGCGGTGTCGAAGACGGTGGCCCCGATGCGCCGGGCGGCGCCGAAGTCGTGCTCGGTGCCCTCGACGGGCTCGGGGGCGCCGACGGGCAGCAGGCGGCCGTCCACGGGCAGCCGCGACCGGGCGGGCAGCCGCAGCACGGCGTCGTCCAAAGTGCCCCCGATCCGCAGGTAGGGGTGGGCGCCGGTCCCGTAGGGGGCGGCGGTGCCGCCGGTGTTGCGTGCCGTCATGTGCACGTGCAGCCCCTCGACGGGGTCGATCCGGTAGGCGGCGGTGAGCTCCAGCCGGAAGGGGTAGCCAGGGGCGCCGTCGAGGAGGAACGTGAGCCGGGCGAGATCGGGACCCGTCTCCACCGGCAGCCACGGCTCGGCGTGCACGAGGCCGTGCAGGGCGGTGTTGCGGGCGGGCTCGGTGATGGCGAGGCGGTGCTCGGCTCCGGCGAAGACATAGTGTCCGTCGGCGACGCGGTTCGGCCACGGGGCCAGCAGCAGTCCTTGGAAGGCGACCGGGGCCGCGGGTTCGTCGCACGGCCATACGAGGTCGTGTCCGCGCCACTCCAGCCGCAGCAGCCCGGCCCCGCGCCGGCCGATCACCGCCCGGTACTCTCCGGCGGCCAGCTCGATCGAATCGCCCACAGCCCACCGTCTTCCCGATCGCGAGTGATCCCGAGCGATCATAACCGCCCGCATCCGGGCGATCCGATGGGCGTACCCGCGGACCCGCGTACCCGTGTACCCGAGATCCCGTCACGGAGCGATCCCCCCGCCGTCCCGCTCGCGGTGGTCACCCCGCCGGAGCCGCGCATGACCGTCGCACGCTGGAACACGCCGGATCCGGGGAGGAACCCGTGGTGCGTGGGTGTGCGGGTCGACAGAAGACAGAAGGGAGCGGGCAGGCGGCCACGACGGCGCACCACCGGGCGACATGGGCGGCCCCGTGTACCGTTGCCCGCCGGTTTCCCGGCGGGGCCGTCACGCCATCAGGTTGTGCAGCGGGATGAGGACGCCCGCGGCGAGCGTGAGGAAGCCGGTGCTGAGGAGGAGCACGAGCATGGCCACCGAGCCCGCCACGCTCAGGCGGTAGGCGACCAGCTGGGTGCGTGCCTTGCGCTTGCGGCTGGCCGCGGTGCGGCCCAGCAGGTACAGCAGCACCCCCAGCACGACGGGCGTCCACCAGGCGTGCTCGATGCCGGCGGGCAGCAGGCCCACGACCGCCTCGGCCGCGGACGCCGGCGCCGACACCGGCGGGCTCTGGCTGAAATCGACCGCGCCCTCATAGGCCGACACCATCGGGGTGGTGGTATCGGGGAAGAAGCCGTCGGCGCGCAGCCACCGGCCGAGGCCGTCGAGCACGCCCAGCAGCGCGGCCGGATAGGCGAACCTGCGGCAGCGCCCCGCACCCATGGCACGCTGGATCTGCGCCATGCCGCGGTCGACGCGCTTCTGCTCGCTCTGGCGGCGGCGCAGATGGCGCCTTTCCTCGGGGGTGCCGGTGGGCGGTGCGTAGGGGTCGTAGGGCGGCGGAACCCCCGGGGTGCCGGTCCCGGGCCCGCGGTGGCCGGCGACACCGGCGACGTGGCCGCGAACCCGCGCCCACCCCGCGCCGAGCGCGCCCGTTGCGGCGTCCCATCGGCCCCGGAGGCGTTCACGGCTGTCGGCGCGGTCGCGGTCGCGCTGCACGGCTCCCGACCGCGTGGCCGCCGGCAGCAGCAGGGTCGCGGTGACCAGCGCGGCGATGGCCGCGGTCTCATTGCGGCCCCGGAGCCCCGCGCTGCGCTGCTCGCGCCACCATTGGGCGTGCGGCGCGCTGCTGCGCTGGGCCGGGTGCCACGACTGCGCCCGCAGCGTCCGCCGGGCCCGCACGGCCGCGTCGGGGTCCAGGACCAGCTCGACGGCGTGTGCCCAGGCGGAGTCCCATGCGTGGGCGGGCAGGTCGCGTGCGTCGCTCACTCCGCCGCCGCCGATCCGGTCGACGGCGGCGCGCACCTCGGTCATGATCAGCGGAGCCTCGTGCTGGACCCGCTCCAGCAGCGCGCACCGCCCCGCACCGTCGGCCCGGCAGGAGGGGTGGCCGCACCAGTGGCGGGCCGCCAGGCCGAGCGCGCCCAGCTCGACGGCCTCGCGCAGCACACCGTGCCGGCTGCGGTCGCCCGCGGCCAGCGCCAGCACGCCGTCGGCGCTGACCTCGTGGCCCCGGTAGCGCGGCGGCATCCCCGGGACGAACCTGGCCCCCAGCGCGCTGATGGCGAGGTGCACCCGTTCGGGGCGCGCGTCGAGTTCGGTCAGGTAGGCGCGGTCGAAGGTGTAGTCGTTGACCTCGCGGTCGAGCCAGGTGCGCAGGGTCGGCCAGTGCGTGCGCAGCCACACCTCGCCCTTGTCGGAGCGGTCGAGCAGGTCGAACGCCAGGCTCGGCGCGTCCTCGTGGGTGACATCGGCGAACCGGATCGGCGCGTGGGAGCGCGCCTTGACCAGGCTCGGCCGCTCCCCGGCCAGCCACTGCCGCACCTCCGCGTACCCCCACCGGGCCGAGGGCGCCGGGGTCAGCAGGCCGCGCGCCAGCAGCCGCCATTCGTCGTCGGCGATGGCGGAGACGTCGACCTCGGTGCTGCGGGCCGTCAGCCAGTTCTCGCCGCGCTCGGGCCGCCGCCCGGTCATCATCTCGTGCGCCATCACGCCCAGCGACCACCAGGCGGCGGGCGCCTCGCGCCGCCCCTCGACCACCTCGGGGGCGGCGTAGTCCTCGGTGATGGCCAGCCCGCCGTAGACGCGGCTCATGGTGGCGCGGACCGCGCCGCCGAAGTCGGTGAGCGCGAACACCGGCGGGTCGAGGCTGCGCACGAGCAGGTTCTCGGGCTTGACGTCGGTGTGGTTGTGCTGGAGCGAGTCCTGCCAGTGGTGCAGGCACGCGGCGACCGCCTCGACCACCCCGCGGGCGCGGGCGGGGTCCAGAGGGGCCTCGTCCATCAGCGAGCGCAGCGACCCGTGGGCGAAGTACTCCTGCGCCTCCCACGCGACGTCCTCCCCCCACGAGCTGCGGGCGGTGCCGTAGCCGTCGATCGCGGGGGTGTGCGGGTCGGCCGCGCCGCGGGCGCGCAGGCGGTCGAGCAGTTCGCGGTTGATGTCGTGGCCCGGCCGGTACACCTTCAGCGCGATCCGCCGCCCCGGGCCGGAACCACCCTGGCCGCCGCCGCGCGGCTGCGCCGCGGGTTCGGCGAGGTAGACCACGGCTTCGCCGCCCGACCCGATGTAGCCGAGAACGTTGTACGAGCGGCGCAGCTCGGTGGGGATCGCGTAGTCGATCTCGCCCGCCGGGCCCACCACGACCCGCGCGATCAGCCGGGAGAACCAGCTGATGAGCGGCCCGAACGCCCGCTGCCACCAGGACGGCCCCGGCGAGCCGGAACCGGAGGAGGGGGCGGTCGCCGCCCCGGCGGGCCGGCGCAGCCGCGCGGTGGCGTCCGCCGTGGCCCTGGGCACCGTGGCCGTGACCTCGGTATCGGAGCCCGGGCGCAGGATACGGGTGGCCCAGCGCGTCCGCGCGCGACCGGGGTCGAGGCGTGCCGTCGGCGAAGACGGCTCGACTCGGCGGGTGGGAGACGCGGGGTCCGAGGGCTCGGGTGTGACCATCGTGGAGGCGGTGTCTTTCAGCGGTCGGCGGTTCCCGCGGGGCGGGCGCTGTGCCCTCCAGACTAGGCGAGCCCCGCCGACCCGTGCAGGGCGGACGGCACGGGTATTTCCCCTAAGGGATATGAGCGTCCGTGTGGGCGGCCGCCGCCTCGGAGGCGCTCCGCAGACTGAGCGGGGAGCACCGGGCGTGCCGAAGGGGGCGCGCGGCGCCGGGTGGACCGCGGAGCGGTGTGCGACCGGGGAGCGCGCCGCGACGAGGACCGTCTCCCCGGACGGGCGCCGCCTTGAAGCGCCCCCGCGGCCGGGCGGGAAGCACCGGGCGTGCCCGCGGAGCGCCGGCGGCGGCTCGGCCGTCCCTCCCCGCGCGTGGGGGTTCGTTCAGTGCTCCGCTGCGCCGCGCGGGGCGACGCCCATGAGCCGGCAGGACTCCTGGTACATCCGCACGACCTCGCGGCGGATCTGGGCGCGCTCGGTGAGCGGCTCCGACCAGGGGATGCGCACGGGGACCTCGGCACCGCCGACCACGGCGACGTAGTCGCCGCCCTCGCCGTCGAGGCCCGTCATCCGCGCCGACACCGCGTCGGGCCGGTCGCCCAAGGCGCGGCAGATCAGCAGGGTGTCGTCGGCGTGGTCGTCGTTCATGTGCGCGGTGACCGCGCGGACGACATCGGGCGGGAACGCGGACGCTGTCACGGGACCCCTTCTCGGGCGGGGCGGGACCGGGAGCACGGGGCTGCGCCGGGGCCGCCACCAGGGCGGGCGGAACGGTTCCACGAGCCTACGGCAGGCGGGCGCGCGGGGCCCGGCGGCCCGTGCCGGACCCGCCCGCCCGTCCGGCGCCGCCGCCCGCGCGGACGAGTCGGCGGGGGCGGGGAGGGCGGGCGGGGAGGGCGGGCCCTGGAGCGGCGCGGGCTACTCCTTGAGGGTGAACTCGGCGTCGAGCTCGACCTTGATGCGGTCGCCGACGACCACGCCGCCGCCGTCCATGGGCATCTCGATGTCGACGCCGAACTCCTTGCGGCTGATCTCGGTCTCGGCGTGGAACCCGGCCCGCGTCAGGCCGTAGGGGTCCTTCGTGACGCCGTTGAACTCCAGCTTCAGCTCGACCGGGCGGGTGTTGCCCTTGATGGTGAGGTCGCCGCTCAGGATGAAGTCGTCGCCCGCCGCACGCGCGCCCGTCGAGACGAAGGTCCACTCCGGGTGGTCGGCGACGTCGAAGAAGTCGGCGGAGCGCACGTGGTCGTCGCGCTGCTGGTTGTCGGTGTTGATCGACGACGCGTCGATGGTGGCGCGCACCGAGGACGCGAACGGGTCCTCCTCGACCGTGAGCACCGCGTCGAACTTCTCGAACCGGCCGCGTACCCGGCTGACCATCATGTGCCGCACGGAGAAGCCGACCTCCGAGTGGGCGGTGTCGATCTGCCAGATGCCGGGCGCGAGCTGCTGTTCAGGCATGATTCCCCCTATCGTCCCCGCATGGGGCGCTGGTCCAACTGTAACGTTCCGTGACATGGCGGTCATGGAAGGATGTCTCGCTGAGAAACAACTTCAGCGCAAGAGATTTGATTCCGCCTCCCTGAAAGCCGTCGTCCCCGCACGCCCCATCCGCAGCTCACACGGGCGCGGCCGCCGTTAGGCTGGTCCCCGATGATGCCGAAACGGGCGGTTTTCCGCCGGAGCAGTAGATCAGGAGCGCTGAGCCCGTCGTGACCGGCCCCACCATCCTCGGCGCCCAGCGCTTCCGCGACGACGACGGCTCCGCCGACCCGCTCGTCGCCGAACGGCTCTCCGCCTACGCCCAGGGCACCGCGGGGGACCGGCAGGTCCTCGCCGCCCTCGGCCCCGCACGCCTGCTCGTCCCCGTCGTCGCGGTCCCCACCGAGGTCGAGACCGGCGCCGACGGCCTCAAGCGCGACAAGCACAGCGAGGTCGCCGTCCCCGTGCTGACCAGCGCCGACGGCCGCCGCGGCGTCCTCGCCTTCACCAGCGTCGACAGCGTCCGGCGGTGGCGTGCGGACGCCCGCCCGGTGCCCTTCACCGCGGTCGACGCCTGCCGCGCCGCCGTCGACGAGGCCGCCGACGCCGTCGTCGTCGACGTCGCCGGCCCGGTCACCTACGCCATCCAGGGCCGCTTCCTCACCGCGCTCGCCGAGCACGGCGCCGTCCCCGAGCCCAAGGACGACCCCGACGTCCTCGCCCGCGTCTACCGCGTCACCCACACCGAGTTCGGGATCCAGCGCGTGCGCATCCACGCGTCCGAACGCGCCGACCTCGGGGTCCGCCTCGAACTGGGCCGCCGCGACGACGAATCGCTGCGCCGCGTCGCCCAGCGCCTGGCCGAGGAGCTGGGGCCCGTCCTGCCCGGCGGCGTCGAACTCAGCGCCGTCGTCCGCGCCCGGCGCGACACCTGACCGCACCGCCCCCGCCCCTGCCCCGGCGCGCCCGCCCCCCCACGAGTCCGCGAGGCTTCCGCACATGTCGTTCGACGTGATCCCCGCCGTCCTGCCGGCGCTGATCCTCTTCCTGGCCGGCGTGCCCGCAGGCCGGACCGCGGGCCGGCTCGTCCCCCTCTTCGCCCGGCACGACCCCGCCCCCGACGACGACGGCCCGCCCCCGCCGCCCAGGTGCCCGCACTGCGCGACGGAGATCGCGTTCTCCCGGTGGCTGCCCGGCCTCCCCCTGGCCCCCGGCTTCTGGAGGCACGGACGCTGCCCGGGCTGCGCGCGGGAGATCCGCCCCTCGGCGACGGCCGCCTGGGCGGTCCCCGTCGCGTTCGCGCTGGCCGGGGCCGTCCTCGCGGCCGGCCCCGCGGAGCCGGGCATCGGGATCCCCGCGCTCCTGCTCTTCGGCTACGTCGGCGTGGTGCTCACCGTCGTCGACGCCCGCGTCCACCGGCTGCCCGACGTGCTCGTCCTGCCGGCCTACCCCGTGGCCCTGCTGCTGGTCGGCTACGGCACGTTCGAACCGGTCCTGCTGGGCTCAGCGGCCGGCCCCGCGTACGGGAACCTCGTCACCGCGCTCGCGGGCATGGCAGCCCTCGCCGCCTTCTACTGGCTGCTGTGGTTCATCTACCCCGCCGGAATGGGCTGGGGCGACGTCAAGCTCGCCGGGCTGCTCGGCCTCTACATGGGCTGGGGCGGGCTCGGCGGTGTGGTGTCGGGCACCTTCCTGACCTTCCTGTGCTCCGCCGCCTTCGGCCTGACCCTCATGGCGGCGGGCCGCGCGACCCGGAAGACGCAGATCCCCCTCGGCCCCTTCATGCTCGGCGCCGCTTTCGTCGTGGTGCTGTTCGGCGACCCCGCCGCCCTCCTGCCCGGCTAGCCGCCGGCGCGGGGTCCACCCGATCAGCATCAGCAGCGCGCCGCCGACCAGCACCGCGGCCGTCACCGCGCCGAGGCCGCCGGCGCCGGTTCCGTAGGCGGCGCGGACCGTGGCGCCGATCCCCACGTGCAGCAGGGCCCACAGCGTGCTCCCCAGCATGGCCCACGCGATGAAGTGCCGGTAGGGCACCCCCACCGTGCCCGCCAGCACCGGCACGATCGCGTGCACGACCGCCACGAACCTCGACCCCACGATCGCCAGCCCGCCCCGCGGCCGGCCCAGGACCTCCTCCGCGCGCAGCCACCGCTCCTCGCCGATCCACCGCCCCATCCGGCTCCGCCGGAACCGCACCCCCGCCCAGCGCCCGATCAGGTACCCGGCGGTCTCCCCGATGAGCGCCCCCACCAGGGTCGCCCCGGCCACCCGCACGAAGCCCGGCGCATCGGTCACCGTGGCCCCCGCCACCAGCACCACCGGGTCGCCGGGCGCGAACAGCCCGATGAACGCCGTCGTCTCCAGCGCCATGAAAACCACCACGGTCGCGGCCACGATCCACGGCGGCAGGCCGGACAGGGACGCGAGGAGGTCGTCCGTGAAAGAGGTCATGACCGCGATTGTCCAACCTGCGCGCGGCGCCCGCGTACCGGAACGCGCCCGATGCGGGAACGCCGGGGCGCATCCGGGCTTCTCCCGGATGTGCCGGCACCACCCGGTCCATGGGAAGATCAAGGGCATGATGCGCTGGCTGACCGCAGGGGAGTCCCACGGACCGGCACTCGTCGCGATCTTGGAGGGCCTACCGGCCGGCGTCGCCGTCACCTCGGACGACATCGCCGCCGCGCTGCGCCGCCGTCGCGCCGGGTACGGCCGGGGCGCCCGTATGAAATTCGAGCAGGACAAGGTCTCCCTCATCGGGGGCATCCGGCACGGCCTGACCCAGGGCGGCCCGATCGCCATCGAGGTCGGCAACACCGAATGGCCCAAATGGGAGCAGGTCATGTCGCCCGACCCCGTTCCCGCCGAGGAACTCGAAGGGGTCGCGCGCAATGAGCCCCTGACCCGGCCCCGCCCGGGCCACGCCGACCTCGTCGGCATGCAGAAGTACGGGCACGCCGAGGCCCGCCCGGTCCTGGAGCGCGCCAGCGCCCGCGAGACCGCCGCGCGCGTCGCCATCGGCGAGGTCGCGCGCGCCTTCTGCCGCCAGGCACTGGGCGTGGAGATCCTCAGCCACGTGGTGTCCATGGGCCCGATCGAGGTCCCCGAGGGCACCCTGCCCCGCCCCGGCGACCTGGAGCGCATCGACGCCGACCCCTTGCGCTGCGCCGACCCCGAGACCAGCGTCCGCATGGTCGCCGAGGTCGACGACACCAAGAAGAGCGGCGACACCCTGGGCGGCGTGGTCGAGGTCCTCGCCTACGGGCTCCCGCCCGGGCTGGGCGGCTACACCCACTGGGACCGCCGGCTCGACTCCCGCCTCGCGGGGGCGCTCATGGGCATCCAGGCCATCAAGGGCGTCGAGGTCGGCGACGGCTTCCGCACCGCGGCGAGGCGCGGCTCGGCCGCCCACGACGAGATCGAGCCCGGTCCCGGCGGCGTCCGCCGGCGCACCAACCGCGCCGGCGGCATCGAGGGCGGCATGACCACCGGTGAGCCGCTGCGGGTGCGCGCCGCCATGAAGCCGATCGCCACCGTCCCGCGCGCCCTGGACACCGTCGACGTCGCCACCGGCGAGGTCGCGCAGGCCCACCACCAGCGCAGCGACGTCACCGCGGTCCCCGCGGCCGGCGTCGTGGCCGAGGCCATGGTCGCGCTGGTCCTGGCCGAGGCCGCCGTCGAGAAGTTCGGCGGCGACTCCGTCGCCGAGACCGGCCGCAACCTGCGCACCTACCGCGAGGCGCTGGCCATCCGGTGACCGGCCGCGGTCGACGCGCCCGCGGCGACACCCCCACGAATCGATGACCCCGCAACGGCCCGGCGGCAGGGCCCGGGGCAGCAGCAGGAGGAGGAACGGATGGGCACACCGATCGCGGTGCTCATCGGCGCGCCCGGCGCCGGCAAGACCACGGTCGGCCGGGCCCTGGCCGCCCGGCTGGGTGCCGACCTGATGTGCACCGACACCGAGATCGAGGCGCGCGCCGGAAAGCCCATCGGCGACATCTTCATCGAGGACGGCGAGCCCGCCTTCCGCGCGCTGGAGCGCGAGGTCGTGGCCGAGGCGCTGGCCGACTGGCCCGGTGTCGTCGCCGTGGGCGGGGGCGCGGTCCTCGACCACGACACCCGCGCCGACCTCCAGGGCCTCAACGTCGTCTACCTCCAGGTGGACTTCGCCGACGCCGCCAAGCGCGTCGGGCTCGACCAGGCGCGCCCGCTGCTCGCCGGCAACCCGCGCGCCCGCCTGCGCAAACTCCTGGAGGAGCGGCTGCCGGTCTATGAGTCCCTGGCCGTCACCACGGTCGCCACCAGCGGGCGCCTGCCCGAGGAGGTCGTCGACGTCATCGTCGGCACGCTCCCGCAGCACCAGGGCGGCGCCCGGTGACCGCCACCCGCATCGCGGTCGGGGCGGCCGGGGAGGACTACCACGTCGTCGTGGGCAGCGGGGTGCTCGCCGAACTTCCGGGGCTCGTCGGCGCCCGCGCCGAGCAGGTCGCCGTCATCCACCCCGAGGGGCTGACCGCGATCGTCCACCCCGTGGCCGGCGCGCTCAAGGCCGCCGGCTACACCGTGCACACCATGGCGGTGCCCGACGGCGAGGCCGCCAAGGACGCCGCCGTCGCCGCCGGGCTGTGGGCGCGGCTGGGCGAGGCCGGGTTCACCCGCAGCGACGCCGTCGTCGGCGTGGGCGGCGGCGCGACCACCGACCTCGCCGGGTTCATCGCCGCCACCTGGCTGCGCGGAGTCCGCGGGGTCCTGGTGCCCACCACGCTGCTGGCCATGGTCGACGCCGCGGTGGGCGGCAAGACCGGCATCAACACCGCCCAGGGCAAGAACCTCGTCGGCGCCTTCAGCCCGCCCGCCGGCGTGCTGTGCGACCTCGCCACCCTGCCGACCGTGCCCACCGCCGACTACATCGGGGGACTGGCCGAGATCATCAAGGCGGGCTTCATCGCCGACCCGGTCGTCCTGGACCTGGTCGAGGACGACCCCGCCGGTGCGACCCGGCCCGAAGGCCGGCACACCCGGGAGCTGATCGAGCGCGCCATCGCCGTGAAGGCCGAGGTCGTCTCCGCCGACCTGCGCGAGAGCCACCGCCGGGAGATCCTCAACTACGGCCACACTCTGGGCCACGCCATCGAGCGGGCCGAGGACTACCGGTTCCGGCACGGGTACGCGGTGTCCATCGGTATGGTGTTCGCCGCGGAGCTCGCCCGGCTCGACGGCCGCATCGGCGAGGCGACCGTGGCCCGCCACCGTTCGATCCTCGCCTCGGTCGGCCTGCCCACGACGTACGCGGCCGAAGCGTGGCCGCAGCTCAAGGCGGCCATGCGCGTCGACAAGAAGGCGCGCGGCGCCACCCTGCGGTTCGTGGTGCTCGACGGCATCGGGGAGCCCGCGATCCTGGCCGGCCCCGGCGGCGGGCTGCTGGATTCCGCCTACGCGGCCGTGAGCGGCGGAACCCCCGCACCGTGAGAAGCCACTAGACTGACGAGAGAACACCGAACAGTGCCGGCCGTACCCGCGTCCCCGCCGAGGGTCGACGCAGCCGGCGGGGGCACATCCCCCTTCGACTTCGCCTGACCCCTGGGAGAGACGACCGACGTGGCCACGACGAACGACCTCAAGAACGGCACGACCCTGAAGCTCGACGGCGGTGAACTCTGGAACGTCGTTGAGTTCCAGCACGTCAAGCCCGGCAAGGGCGGCGCGTTCGTCCGGACCAAGCTGAAGAACGTCACCTCGGGCAAGGTCGTCGACAAGACGTTCAACGCCGGTGCCAAGGTCGAGTTCGCCAACGTCGACCGGCGCGAGATGCAGTACCTCTACTTCGACGGCGACTCCTACATCTTCATGGACACCCAGGACTACGAGCAGCTGCCCGTGAGCGCCGCGGTGGTCGGCAAGAACGCCGACTACCTGCTGGAGGAGGCCAAGGTCACGGTCGCGGTCAACGAGGGCAACCCGCTCTACGTCGAGCTGCCCGCCGCCGTCGAGATCGTGATCTCCCAGACCGACCCCGGCGTGCAGGGCGACCGCTCCACGGGCGGCACCAAGCCCGCCACGCTGGAGACCGGCGCCGAGATCCAGGTCCCGCTGTTCATCACCACCGGCGAGCGCGTCAAGGTCGACACCCGCAATGGCGACTACCTCGGCCGCGTCAACGCATGACCCTGCGATCCGAGCACCCCGGACACGGGCGGGGGACACGGCCATGAGCGGAGCACGGCGCAAGGCCCGCAGACGCGCGGTCGAGGTGCTGTACGAGGCCGAGCTGCGCAACACCACAGTGGCCGCGGTCATCGACCGCCGCCGCGCGCAGACCGAGCCGCCCATCAACGAGTTCACCGAGCAGCTGGCCGCCGCCGTCGACGAGCGCCGCGGCCGCATCGACGAGCTCTTGGACGAGTACGCGATCGGCTGGACCCTCGAACGCATGCCGGTGGTCGACCGCAACGTCCTGCGCATGGGCGCCTATGAACTGCTGTGGGCCGACGACATCCCCGACGGCGTGGCGATCGCCGAGGCGGTGGCCGTCGCCAAGGAGCTGTCCACCGACGACTCCCCGGCGTTCATCAACGGGCTGCTGTCGCGGCTCATGGAGAACAAGGCCGAACTGGCCCTGTAGCGACCGCCGCGCGCCGCGGTACGCCTGCGGCGACCGGCGAGGGGGAGGATCCGCCGTGACTGACAAGGCCGGTGGCACGGGCGCCGAAGGCGCCTCGGCGCCGACGGGGCCGCAGAGGGCGGCCAGCACCGCCCGCACCGCCGTGGTGTGGGAGGCGCTGCGCGCCCTGCTGACCGGTCTCGGCGACACGTCCGACTCCCCGCTGGAGATCGTGGACGTGGGCGGCGGCACCGGGGGAGCCGCGGTGCCCCTCGCCGAACTGGGGCACAGCGTCACCGTGGTCGACCCCAGCCCCGATTCGCTCGCCGCGCTGGAGCGGCGGGCCGCCGAGGCGGGCGTGCGGGTGCGCGCGCTCCAGGGCGAGACCCGCGACCTCGCCGACCTGCTGCCCGCCGGGCACGCCCACGCGGTGCTCGTGCACAACGTCCTGGAGTACGTCGACGACCCCGCCGCGGCCCTCGCCGACGCCGTCGCGGTCACCCGCCCGGGAGGAGCCGTCAGCCTGCTGGCGGCCAACGCCGTGGCGGGCGCGCTGCACCGCGCCCTGTCCGGCCACGTCGGCGACGCCCAGCGCCTCCTCGCCGACCCCGAGGGGCGGTGGGGCGCGGGCGACCCCATGCCGCGCCGGTTCACCGCCGAGCGCCTGGTGGAACTCGTGCTGGAGGCGGGCCTGATCGGACCCGAGGTCCGCGGGGTGCGGGTCTTCGCCGACCTGCTGCCCGGCCGGGTCTTCGAGGGCGACCCCCAGGCCCGCAGCCGACTGGTGGAGCTGGAGAAGACCGCTGCCGTCCACCCGGCGCTGTCGGGGATCGCCACCCAGCTGCACATCCTGGCCCGCCGCCCCTAGACCGCCCCGGGCCGCGGCTAGGAGAAGCGGGACACGTAACGGCGCTGCCACGGGGTCTCGACCGCGTGGCGGGAGTAGTTCGCCCGCACATAGGCGACCGCCTCGCGCGCCGGCACCCCGTCGATCACGGCGAGGCAGGCCAGTGCCGTGCCGGTCCGCCCCCGCCCGCCGGAACAGGCGACCTCCACGCGCTCGGTGGCGGCGCGCCGCCACGCCTCCCGCAGGGCGCCCGAGGCCGCCGCACGGTCCGCCGGCAGCCGGAAGTCGGGCCAGCGCAGCCACCGCGACTCCCAGGACACCTGGGGCGGCTCGTGGCCCAGCAGGTACAGGGCGAAGGTGGGCAGCGGGGGCTCGGGAAGCGGGTGGCGCAGCCCCCGGCCGCGGACGAGCCGCCCCGACGGCAGCCGCAGCACACCGGGGGCCCCGGGGGTCCAGGGATCGGTCATCCGGTGATCGTAGTGCCCTCGGGCGGAGGCGGGACGCCCGCCCGCGTGCCCGTACGGCACGGGTGCCCGCGGCGGCGCGACGCCCGATCGGCCGGGGCGGCGACGTGCGGATTCGCACTGGTCACCGGGGGCACGGCACACTGTTCGCATGAGTCGACGCCAGCTTGAGCGGGGAACCGCGCTGCGGGGGATGATCGGTGCCGGCGGCATCGAGCCGCTGGATGCCGCGTCCGGCCACGACACGGACTGCCACATCCTGCACATCGACATGGACGCGTTCTTCGCCAGCGTCGAACAGCTCGAACACCCCGAGGCGCGCGGCAGGCCCGTCATCGTGGGCGGGACCGGCCCGCGGGGGGTCGTCTCCTCCGCCGACTACATCGCCCGCACCTACGGCGTGCACTCGGCGATGCCCATGGTGCGCGCCCTGCGGCTGTGCCCCGACGCCATCGTCTTCCCGCCCGACGGCACCGCCTACCGGCGGGCCTCCGAGGCGGTCATGGACATCTTCCGGTCCGTGACCCCCGAAGTGGAGCCGCTGTCGTCCGATGAGGCGTTCCTCGACGTGTCGGGTGCGCGGCGCCGCCTGGGCGGCCCGGTGCGCATCGCCGAGATGATCCGCGAACGCGTGCGCACCGAGCAGCGGCTCACCTGCTCGGTCGGGGTCGCCGCGACCAAATTCATCGCCAAGCTCGCGTCCACGCAGTGCAAACCCGACGGCCTGCTGCTGGTGCCCACCGACCGGGTCGGCGGCTTCCTGCGCCCGCTGCCCGTGGGCGCCCTGTGGGGGGTGGGGGAGAAGACCGAGCAGGCGCTGACCCGGCTCGGCCTGCACACGGTGGGCGATGTGGCCGCGGTGGATCCCGCGACCCTGCGCCACGAGTTCGGACAGGCCCTGGGCACCCGCCTGGCGGAGCTGTCCCGGGGGGTCGACGGCCGCCGTGTCGTGCCCACGACGCCCGACAAGAGCATCGGCGCCGAGGAGACGTTCCCGCGCGACGTCGACGACCCCGGTCTGATCCACCGCGAACTGCTGCGGCTGTCGGAGAAGGTCGCGCGGCGCCTGCGCGCGAGCGAGCAGGCGGGCCGCACCGTGGTCGTGAAGCTGCGCAGGGCCGACTTCAGCACCATCACCCGGTCGCGCACCCTGGCCGAGGCCACCGATGTGGCCCGCGAGATCAACGCCGCGGCCCGGGAACTCTACGCGGGAGCCGGGCTGGAACGCGTCCGGCTGCGGCTGGTGGGGGTGCGGGTCGAAGGGCTCATCGCGGCGTCGGAGGCGCACCGCCAGATGGCGTTCGGCGAGCCCGAGAGCGGTTGGCGCGAAGCCGAGCAGGTGATGGACCGCGTAGCGCGCAGGTTCGGCCCCGGGGCCATCCTGCCCGCGGCTTTGGCGAAGCGTGACGAGGATGACGTATAGTACGGCAACCTCAGGGCGCCCTCGCGCGTTGTAACCGGTGCGGGGCAAGGCTTCGCGGGCGCGGTGTGCGCGGCGGCCGCGCCCATCGGGCCTTTGCCGAGGGATGGTCCTGAACGGTCGCGGATGGTCTGGATGGAACCGAATGAAACGTCGAATGAACCCGGCGGGGCCCCGGAGTGGGCGTGAACCGGTGTTTCGGTCGGACAGTGAGGGTAATGTGACCCATGTGGGTCAGCTACATGCGCATCTTTTCTTTTCAGTAGGCGCTAAGCCACCGTATTCTGGGCATATCACTGACCATCGAGTCGTTGTTCAGTACCCGTCACCCCACCACCCGGGGACTGTCATTGGGAGGCGTCGTGCCGCTCTCTGAACACGAGCAGCGCATGCTCGACCAGATCGAGCAGGCGCTGTACGCCGAGGATCCGAAGTTCGCCAACACCGTTCGCCAGACGAACCCGTCGATCCACTACAAGCGCTGGATCGTCAAGGCGTCGATCGGTTTCGTCATCGGCGTCGCGCTGCTCATGGGCGGGGCGGTCTTCCAGCAGGTGGCGATCGGTGTCATCGGGTTCCTCGTCATGCTGGCGTGCCTCCTGTGGGGCCTGTCCGCGTGGCGGCGCGTGGTGGGGGGCGGCGGCGAGGCCGCGGCACCCGCGACCGCCGAGCCCAAGCAGCGCCGCCAGCAGCGCCAGGGCTTGATGAACCGCTTCGAGGAGCGCTGGCGCCGCCGCCAGGAGGGCGACGACCGCTGAGCCTCTCCGGCCGCCCGGGCCGGGCCGCCCCTTAGCGGCGCCCACCGCCCCGCGGCCACCACGGACACAACGCGCCCCCAGGCGGAGCCTGGGGGCGCGTTCCGTGTCCCGGCCTCTGGCACGGCCCGCCGGGCCACCCGGTCGCGGCGGGACACCGCCGTCCGCGCTCGCCCCCGCTCGCCCGCACGGCGACCCGCGGACCGCCCCGGAGGGGCACCGGCTCAGGGGGTCAGGCGGGCTCCGGGCCCGCCGGCCGGGGCGCGGCGGCCCGCGGGGGCAGCAGCGACCTCGGCAGCAGCACCGCGCGCAGCAGTGCCGCACGGCCCAGTGACGCGCGCAGCGCCGCGCGTACGACGCGCACGTCGCGGTCCAGGTCCGGACCCGGCGGCACCCCCGTTGGGTCCGGCGCGTAGCACGCGCTCTCCTGGGCCATGGCCGCCCGCCACAGCGCCTCTCGCGCGCCGGCCGGCAGCGAGCGCTCCGCGGCGATCCGCGCCGCCGCCGCCCGCGGGCTCTCGGCGGGGTTCCAGCCGACCCCGGCGTCACGGGCGTCGTCGCGGACCTCCCGCCAGGCGGCGGCCGCCAGCGCCCGCGGTGTGGCCGCACGCATCCGGACCACCCGCCGCACCAGGATCCGGGCCAGCGCCGGCGCCGCCGCCAGCAGCGCGATCCCCGCCGCGGCCGGCAGGACCGGCCACCACGCGGCCAGCGCGCCCCAAGACGAGCCGGACGCGTCGTTCCCGGCGTCGTCCTCGGCGTCCGCGGCCTCGGGCGCCGCGGACGCGTCCTGGGCCGGGGCGGACTCGTCGTCGGCCTCGGCCTCCTCGGTGTCCTCGGGCTCCGGGCCGGCGGTGGGGGCCTCCTCCGGCTCCGGGGCCGCCTGGGCGTACGGCGGGACCGTCGCGGTGCCCTGGCCCCCGGCCGACGCCGGGGTGGGCTCGAACCGCAGCCAGCCCTCGCCCGGGAAGTACAGCTCCGGCCAGGCGTGGGCGTCGGACTCCGACACCTCCCACCGCTCCCCGCCGGCGGAACTGCCCGAGGTGTAGCCGATGGCCACGCGCGCGGGGATGTCCAGCTGGCGGGCCATCAGCGTCATCGCGGCGGCGAACTGCTCGCAGTACCCGATCCGGCTCTGGAAGAGGAAGTAGGGCAGCGGGTCCGACCCGCTGGGCAGCGGCGGGGGCCGCAGGTCGTACTCGAAGCGGTTCCCGCCGGTGAACCAGCCCTGGAGCGCCACCGCCCGTTCGTGCGGGGAGGTGGCGTCGGCGGTGATCGACTCCGCCAGTTCGGCCACGCGGGGGTCGATGCCGTCGGGAACCGCGAGGTAGCGGCCGTCGACGCCCGCCGCGGGGGCGGTGCGGCCCTGCAACGAGGCGGCGTCGGGCAGGGGGCGCAGGCTCTCCACCTCGTAGTCCAGGCCGGGGGCCTGCGGGGTGGTGGTGAAGACCATCAGGCTTTCGGGGTCGGCGAACCAGTCGCCGCCGATGTCGACCCGGGCGGGGGGATAGGGCAGCGGCAGGAAGTCCACCGATGCGCCGGGGGCCAGGGAGACCCGGGTGGTGATCCGCTCCCCGTCCTGGTCGGCGAGCCCGGCGGGGACGGGCAGCGGGTCGCCGCCGACCCGGGTGTCGCCCGATGCCTCGACCGGCGACATCGTCCAGTTCACGCCGTCGAACTCGTCGAGCACGTACATCCGCAGGTAGTCGGGCTGCTCGGCGGTGGTCTGGTAGGACAGCACCGGGCCGTCGCCGGTGGAGGCGAGGTCGCGGCGCAGGCTGACCAAGGGGTGGGTGGTCGTGACGGTCGCGCCGCCCAGCCGGGCGCCGTCGGCCAGCCCGTACAGGGCCGAGGACGTCAGCCCCGGAAGGGCCGTGGGGAGCAGCAGCGCCGGGACGATGGCGGCGGCCGCGACCCCGGCTCCGGTGAACGCGTGCCGCAGCCCGCCCAGCACCGGGGCGGCGGTGTCGTGGTCGGCGTGCGCGTAGACCCCCCACGCCGAGGAGCGCGTCCAGGCGTCGACCGCCAAGAGCAGCGCGTAGCCCGCCGCGGCCAGGGCGAACGCACCCCAGCCCGCACCGGCGTCGTCGACCACCAGCGGCACCACGAGCAGGCCCGCAAGGGGCAGCCCCACCAGCGCGGGGGCCCGCGCCGTCACGGCGCAGAAGTCCGCGATGACCGCGGCAAGGCCGACGCAGACCGCGATGAGCAGGCTGACGCCGGGCCCGGAGGAGACCGGCGGCGGGTTGGCGTCGATCTCGGCGCGCCCCTCGGCGAACACCGCGAGCAGCGCCTCCAGCGAAGCCGGGGTGGGGACGAACCCGGCGAGCGCCAGGTCGGCGGTGAACACCGCGGTCAGTGCGGACAGGGCGATCAGCGCCTGCGCCAGCGGCAGTACCGCCAGGGTCAGCCGGGTGGACCGCAGCGCGGCACCGCCCACCGCGACCAGCCCCACCACCAGGACGCAGGTATGCCACCAGCCGTCCCCGGTCACCAGGGGCGCCAGCAGCGGCAGCGCCAGCAGGACCGCCAAGGCGGCGGCGACGGTGAGCGATACCTTCGCGATCATCGGACGCCTCCCCGGCGGATCGGGCGCCGGCCCAGGCGCGCCCAGGCGTCGGCGAGGTCGCGGGCCGACCCGACCTCCGCCACCAGCCAGCCGGCGGCCGACAGCGTCTCGGCGGCCGCGCGCGCCGCGTCGGGGGACGGCCACGCGGCCGTACGGCACAGCACCGCGGTGCAGTCGTGGCCGCGTCCCGCGCGGGCCCGGCCGAGGGCCTCGATGTCGGCGGCGCCCACCGCCCCCAGGACCGCCACCAGCCGCCCCCGGCCGGTGACCGGGGCCGCGGCCAGCAGCTCGGCGGCACCGTGCAGCCCCGTGCCGTCGGAGGGGCGGGCCATGGCCAGGGCGTCGAGGAGCCCGCTGCCGCGCGGCGCCGCGATCTCGTTCTCGTCGGTGAGCAGCCGGACCTCCTGGCCGCGGCCGCTGAGGTGCAGGGCGATCGACGCCGCCGCGCTGACCGCGGTCTCCAGCGACGCCTCGGCACCCGTCCCCGCGTGCGCCCGCGCCCGGCCGTCCAGCAGCACCACGCTGCGGTCGCTCCACTGGTGCTCTTCGCGGCGCACCATCAACTCACCGTGGCGGGCCGTGGAGCGCCAGTGCACGCGGCGCAGGTCGTCGCCGTGGCGGTAGGCGCGCGGAATGGGGTCGTCCTGGCCCCCGGCGGACATGGTGCGGGCGGTGCTGTCGCCGCCTTCGGCCGCCCCGCCGGGCAGCGGGGCGTCCGCGAGCGGGACGACGGGCGGGGTCACCAGGAGCGACGTGGGCGTGCCGACCTCGCGCCGCAGGCACACGCACCCCAGCGGGTCGGTGAAGGACAGCAGCAGCGGGCCCACCGCATAGCGGCCGCGGACGTGGGTGCGCACCCGGTAGGTGAGGTCGCGCACGCCCCGGGGCCGCAGGTAGCCGATGGTGAACCGGGGCTGCTCGCCCAGCGTGTAGGGCAGGGTGTCCTCGGCGAGCAGTCCGCCGATCGGTGCCAGTGCCGCGGAATTGGCCACCCGCACGAGGACGCGCGCGTCGGAGCCCGCCGCGACCCGCGCCGGCTGGAGCGCCCGGCTGTGGGCGACCGAGCGGGGCCCGCCGGCCACGGTCAGCAGCGAGAGCACGGGCAGCAGCAGGACCAGCACCCCCAGGCCCACCAGGTCGCGCTCCCCGATCACCAGGCCCGCGCCGATGACCGCGGGCCCCGCGCACAGGAAGCCGACGCCCCGGGCGGTGAAGGCACGCAGCGGGTTCACCGCATCTCCCAACGGTCCGGGGCTTTTAGTGGGGGGCGGGGATGGGCAGCCGCGCGACGATGTCGGAGACCACGCGTTCGGGGGTGTGGCGCTCCATCTGCGCCTCGGCACTGGGCAGGAGGCGGTGGGCCAGGACCGGCACCGCCAGCGCCTGGACGTCGTCGGGCACCACGTACTGGCGCCCCTCCAGGGCGGCGTAGGCGCGCGCGGCGCGCACGAGGTGCAGTGTGGCGCGCGGCGACGCCCCCAGCCGCAGCGACCGCGAGGTCCGGGTGGCGGTGACCAGGTCGACCGCGTAGCGCCGCATGCCGGGGGCGACATGGATCGTGTGCACGTGGTCGACCATCGACCGCACATCGGCCGCCGAGGCCACGGCCGCCAGCCCGTCGAGCGGGGAGTGCGCGCTGTGGCTGTCGATCATGTCCAGCTCGGCCTGCGCCGTGGGATAGCCCACCGAGATGCGCGCCATGAACCGGTCGCGCTGGGCCTCGGGCAGGGGGTAGGTGCCCTCCATGTCGCCGGGGTTCTGGGTGGCGACGACCATGAACGGCCGCTCCAGCCGGCGGGTCGCGCCGTCGACGCTGACCTGCATCTCCTCCATGCACTCCAGCAGCGCGGCCTGGGTCTTGGGGGAAGCCCGGTTGATCTCGTCGCCCAGCACGATGTTGGCGAAGACCGGGCCGGGGTTGAACTCGAACTCGTGCCGCTCCTGGTGGTAGACGCTCACGCCCGTGATGTCCGACGGCAGCAGGTCCGGGGTGAACTGGATCCGCTGCACCGAGCAGTCGACCGCCCGGCCCAGGGTCTTGGCCAGCATGGTCTTGCCGACGCCCGGGATGTCCTCGATGAGCAGGTGGCCTTCCGCGAGCAGGACGGTCAGCGCGATGCGCACGACTTCGGGCTTGCCCTCGATGACCGTCTCCATGGCCTGCCGGATCCGGTCGGCCACGGCGATGACACCGGCCGCGTTCCCGGGGGGGCCGTCGCCCTGGCCGTTGTACCGCGTGCCGAGTGACACGTGTCTCCCTCTCCGCGCAGTCCCTGGACCAACGAAATCGAGGCTAGAGCCAAAGTGGTGGAATGCAAACCAAAACGGCGAAAGTGCGGGCCGGCTCCGACGGGCCCGCCGGGGACCATCCTCCCATCGAAGCGTAACCGTTCACATGCACGGGGTGACGATCGCCCGCCCGTAGGGTACCCCCCGCCCCCTCCACCACGCACCCACCACCCTGACCAGCGGTTTCTCGGCGAGGAACGGGCTTCGCGGATGGTTGAAACTGTTGACGGTGGGGAGGAGTGGAGTACAGTGGGGCATCGTGGGGCGGCACGCCGCCCTGCGCGGGGGCGTGGGAGGTGGGGCCGGTGTTCCTCGGCACCCATACACCGCGCCTCGACGAGAAGGGACGGCTGTTCCTTCCGGCGAAGTACCGCGACGAACTGTCGGGGGGGCTGGTGATCACGAAGGGCCAGGAGCGCTGTCTCTACGTCTTTCCCATGGACGAGTCCCAGCGCATCACCGACGCCCTTCGAGAGGCTCCGGTCACCGCGAAGGCGGTCCGCGACTACAGTCGCGTCTTCTTCGCCAGCGCGTCCGACGAGGTCCCCGACAAGCAAGGGCGGCTCACGATCCCGTCCGGCCTGCGTTCCTACGCGGGCCTGGAACGGGATTGCGTCGTCATCGGGGCCAACACGCGTCTGGAGATCTGGGGCGCATCGGCCTGGGCGGCCTACGAGGCCGAGCAGGAGCAGGCATTCGCGGATCTGTCGGAGGAGGTGTTGCCGGGGGTGCTGTGACTTCGCGGACCGCCGCACCGGCCTCGACACCCGGGACGACGGCCACCGCAGAGCCACCGCCGTCAGAACCCAGTCCGGATTGCGGCCTTCAGACGCGGACCCATGCCAGCTGACGCATCTTCCCCGGCGCCAGGTGGCGGGCGGCCGCAGGGCGACCGCGGCACCACCGCTTTCGCGTCTGGAGGCCAGTCCGGGCCGGGGCGCAGGGGGCGCGCTGACCGGCGTGAGGAAGCTAGAGGGGGAACCGTGCTCATGGGGGACACCACCGGAGAGACCGGGGCGGTACACGTCCCGGTCATGCTCGACCGCATCGTCGAGCTGCTCGCGCCCGCCCTCGAACGGCCGGGGGCCGTCCTCGTCGACGGCACGCTGGGCCTCGGCGGGCACTCCGAGGCGCTGCTGCGGGCCCACCCCGGCGCGCGCCTGGTCGGCATCGACCGCGACCCCACCGCGCTGGAGCGCAGCGGCCGCAGGCTCGCCCCCTACGCCGACCGCGTCGACCTCGTCCACGCCGAGTACGACGCCGTCCCGCGCGTCCTCGACGACCTCGGCATCACCGGCGCCGACGCCGTCCTGCTCGACCTCGGCGTGTCCTCCCCCCAGCTCGACGAAGCCGAACGCGGCTTCGCCTACTCCTACGACGCCCCGCTGGACATGCGGATGGACCGCACCCAGGACCGCACCGCGGGCGACGTCGTCAACACCGCCTCCGTCGCGGCGCTCACCCGCGTCCTGCGCGACTACGGCGAGGAGCGGTTCGCCGCCCGCATCGCCCAGGCCATCGCGCGCGAGCGCGCCACCGCGCCCATCGAGTCCACCCGACGCCTCGCCGACCTCGTGCGCGACGCCATCCCCGCCGCCACCCGCCGCACCGGCGGCCACCCCGCCAAGCGCACCTTCCAGGCGCTGCGCATCGAGGTCAACTCCGAGCTCAGCATCCTGGAGGCCACGCTGCCCGCGGCCATCTCCCGGCTGGCCCTGGGCGGGCGCATCGCCGTGCTGTCCTACCACTCCCTGGAGGACCGCATGACCAAGCGGGCGCTGGCCGCGCTCGCCACCGACACCACGCCTCCTGACCTGCCCGTCCCGCTCCCGGACCGGCAGCCCGAACTCCGCCTGCTGACCCGGGGCGCCGAACTCCCCGGAGACGAGGAGAACGAACGCAACCCGCGCGCCGCCTCGGCCCGGCTGCGCGCGGCCGAACGGGTCCGCCGCCCATGAGCGGGGCGGCCGGATCCCGCCCCGCCGGCAGGCAGGCGCGCGGACACACAGGGAGACCACGATGAGCACGGCGACCGAGACCACACCGGAGACCACCCGGACCCGCTCCATCACGGCGGCGCCCGCGCGCGCCCGGCCGGCCGCGCGCCCGCGGCCGGACACCGCCCCGGCCGCCAAGCGGCCCGCACCCGCGACGCGGGACGCCGCCCCGCCGCCGCGGATGCCGTTCGTGCTGCTCGTCCTCGGCCTGCTCGGCGGCGCGCTCATCAGCCTGCTCGCGCTGCGCACGGTGCTGATCGAGGACGCCTTCGCCATCAGCACGCTCCAAGAGCAGAACGCCGACCTCTCCATCCAGGAGGAAGGGCTGCGCGAGGACGTCCTGTCCCTGGAGGCACCGTCCAACATCGCCTCCGAGGCCGAGGACCTCGGAATGGAGCCCGGCGGCGCCCCGGTCGTCCTCGACCTGCGCGAGGGCGAGATCCGGGGTGACGACACCCCCGCGCCCTAGCCCCGCGCGCGCGACAGCAGACGACCAGCGGACAAGGAAGTGGAGCGCCGGATGAACGCGCCCCGACGGAGGAGACCCACCACGGGGGGCGGCCGATGAGCTCCCCGCGCGAGGGCCGGTCCCGCGACCCCCGCCGCCCCGGCGCGTCCTCCGCGCGCTCGCCCCGCGGGCCGGCCCCGCGCGGCGACCGGCAGCAGCGGCCCCGCGGCGCGGCCGGCCGGCCGCCCCGGCCCGCCCGCGACGACGCCCCGCGGACCCCGCCCGCCGGGCGCCCCAAGGACCGGCCCCGCACCGGGACGTCCGGCGGCGGAACCGGCCCGCTCGCCCCGCTGCGCCGCCCCTTCCGCCGCGGCAACCCCCGCCGGCGCATCCACCTCGCGGGCGTCCTCATGACCGTGGTCCTGCTGGTGTTCGCCGGCCGGCTGGTGCAGATCCAGGCGGTCGACGCCGCCGGCTACGCGTCGGCAGCCGCCGACCTGCGGCTGAGCACCATCGACATCCCCACCACCCGGGGCGAGATCACCGACGCCGACGGCAACCCCCTCGCCATGAGCGTCGAGGTCCGCACCGTGTTCGTCGACCCCGTCGACATCCCCGACCACGAGCGCGACCAGGTGGCCGACGAGCTCTCGGCCCGCTTCGGCCTCGACCGCGACGAGGTCATGGCCAAGGTCACCGCCGAGCCCAGCCGCTACCAGGTCGTCGCCGAGGACGTCACCCCGCAGGACTGGAGCGACCTGGAGGACCTGGGGCTCCAAGGCGTGGGCGCCCTCACCGACTACAAGCGCGTCTACCCCGAGGACACCGGCGCGGCCGACCTCATCGGCTTCACCGGCGCCGACGGTGAGGGCCTGGAGGGCCTCGAAGGCGTCATGGAGGACACCCTCGCCGGGGAGCCCGGCCAGCAGCAGGTGGAGATCGGCGCCACCGGCACCCAGATCCCCATGGCCGGCGGCCTGGCACGGGAGCCCGTCGCCGGGCGCGACATCCGGCTCACCCTCGACCAGGACGTGCAGTGGCACGCCCAGCAGGCCCTGGCCGAGCGCGCCGAGGAACTCGACGCCGCGGGCGGCAGCGTCATCGTCATGCGCCCCACCGGCGAGATCGTCGCCATGGCCGACTACCCCACCTACGCGCCCACCGAAGTCGACTCCTCCACGCCCGAGGACCGCGCCAACGGCGCCGTCGCCGAGGCGTTCGAGCCCGGCAGCACCAACAAGGTCATCACCGCCGCCGGCGCGCTGGAGGACGGCCTCACCACGCCCGACACCGTCTACACCGTGCCCTACTCCATCCAGCGCTACGACCAGACCTTCAAGGACGCCCACTTCCACGAGACCGAGCGCATGACGCTCAACGGCATCATGGCCCAGTCGAGCAACGTCGGCACCATCCAGGTCGGCGAGCAGCTCGGCGCCGACGGCCTCTACGATTACCTCGGCAAGTTCGGGTTCGGCCGGCCCACCGGGCTCGACCTGCCCGGCGAGAACGCCGGCATCCTCACCGACCCCGACGAATGGTGGGGCACCCAGCTCGCCTCCGTCTCCTTCGGCCAGGGGCTGTCGGTCAACGCCGTGCAGATGGCCAGCGTCTACGCCACCATCGCCAACGGGGGCGTGCGCGCCGAGCCGAGCCTGGTGGCCGGGACCGTCGGCGAGGACGGCGAGTTCGACCCCTCGCCCGAGGCCCGCCAGGAGCGCGTCGTCAGCGCCGAGACCGCCGACGAGCTCGCCCTGATGCTGGAGGCGGTCACCGGCGACGACGGCACCGCCACCGAGGCCCGCATCCCCGGCTACCGCGTGGCCGGCAAGACCGGCACCGCCAACCGGGTCAACCCCGAGACCGGCACCTACCGCGGCGGCGGCTACACCGCGACCTTCGTCGGGTTCGCCCCCGCCGACGATCCGGAGCTGATCGTGCAGGTGGTCCTGCACAACCCGCAGGAGCAGTACTACGGGGGGGAGGCGGCGGGCCCGGTGTTCACCGACGTCATGTCCTTCGCCCTGAAGTCGGAGAAGATCCCGCCGACCGAGACCGACCCGCCCAACATCCGGCTGTTCGAGGACGAGTGACCGCCGCCCCGCTCCGCCCGCCCGCGGCGGCGCGCGGTCGCGGCGCTGGATTCACGCCCAGCCCACCACAGCCGATAACCTCACGACGTGCCACCGGTTATGCGACCTGAACATCACGAACTCCGTCCGCTGCCCGAACTCGCCCGGCTCCTCGGCCCGGACGCGTTCGTCACCTTCGCCGAACCCGGGGACGCCCCCCCGGTCCCCGGCGACCCGGCGCCGCCGGGCGGCGCGGACGGCCCCGGCACCGAGACCACCATCACGGGGGTCACCCACGACTCCCGCCGCGTGCGCCCGGGCGACCTCTACGCCGCCCTGCCGGGCACCAGCGCCCACGGAGCGGACTTCGCGGCGCAGGCCGCCGAAGCCGGCGCGGCCGCCATCCTGACCGACCCCAAGGGCTACGACCGCGCCGCGGCCACGCGCCTGCCGGTCCTCACCGTCGCCGACCCGCGCGCCCGCCTCGGCGAGGTCGCCGCATGGGTCTACGGCGACCCCTCGCGCGACCTGCTGCTCATCGGCACCACCGGCACCAGCGGCAAGACGACGGTCAGCTACCTGGTCGAATCCGGGCTGCGCGCCGCGGGGCTGCACACCGGGCTCATCGGCACGGTCGAGATGCGCGTCGGCGACGAACGTGTGGCGTCCTCGCTCACCACGCCCGAGGCCACCGACCTGCACGGGCTCTTCGCCGTCATGCGCGAGCAGGGGGTCGCGGCGGCGGCCATGGAGGTCTCCAGCCACGCCCTGGCCCTGGGCCGCGTCGGCGGCACCTCCTACGACGTCGCGGTGTTCACCAACCTCTCGCAGGACCACCTGGACTTCCACGCCGACCTGCGCGACTACTTCGACACCAAGGCGCGCCTGTTCACCCCCGAGTACTGCCGGATCGCCGTGGTCAACCGCGACGACCGCTTCGGCCGGGTGCTCATCGACATGGTCGCCGACCGCGGCGACGTCCCGGTCACCACGTTCTCCTCCGAAGGCGACCCCGAAGCCGACTGGCGCGCCGTGGACGTCCGCCTCGGGTCCCACGGCAGCACCTTCCGCATCGTCGGCCCCGGCGGCATGGAGGCCGACGCCGCCGTGGCGCTGCCCGGCCCCTTCAACGTGTCCAACGCCATGGCCGCCATCGTGGGGCTGGTCGAGGCCGGGATCCCGCTGCACGAGGCGCTCGACGGCGTCGCGGCCGCACCGGGGGTGCCCGGCCGCATGGAGCGCGTCGACGAAGGCCAGGACTTCACCGCGCTCGTCGACTACTCCCACAAACCCGGGGCGATCGAGGCGGTGCTCGGCGCCCTGCGCACGACCACCGACGGCACCATCACCATCGTCGTGGGCTGCGGCGGCGACCGCGACCGCGCCAAGCGCCCGCTGATGGGCGAGGCCGCCGCCCGGCTCGCCGACACGCTGATCATCACCGACGACAACCCCCGCACCGAGGACCCCGTCCAGATCGTCGCGGCCATGCTCGACGGCGTCGCCAAAGTGCCCATCGACCAGCGCGCCCGCGTCAGCGTCGAACCCGACCGGGCGACCGCCATCGACCTCGCGGTCCGGCGGGCCCACCCGGGCGACGTCCTGGTGGTCGCGGGCAAGGGGCACGAACGCGGCCAGTACGTCGCAGGGCGCGTCCTGCCCTTCGACGACCGCGACGTCCTGCGCGAGGCCCTGCACCGCCGTGTGAAGGCCTGAGCGCCCCGATGCGCGCCACCCGCGCGGGGCCCGGAAACGGTGATCACGAAGTGGTCCGGATTCCGGCCTGGGCGCAACCCGGGTAACCAAACATGTTCTAAGGTAGGTCCGGCAATCGCCGCCCGGCCCCGTGGCGTGAAGACGCCGCCTCGTGGTTGACGAGTACAGCGCTGACCCCGTTTTCGCGCCGTTCATCTCCCCGAGGCGCCCTGAGCGCGGAGGACCGGGCCCGACATGAGGAGTGGATTTGATCGCGCTGACGCTCGATCGGATCGCTGAGATCACCCAATCCCGAATAGGCCCCTCGGCGCGCCCCGAGTCCGTTGTGACCGGCCCCGTCGTGATCGACTCGCGGCAGGTACGCCCGGGCGCCCTGTTCGTGGCACTGGGTGGCGAGCGGGTCGACGGACACGACTTCGCCGACGCCGCAATCGCGGGCGGCGCCACCGCCGTCCTGGGATCCCGGCCGGTCGCGGCGCCCCAACTGCTGGTCGACGGCGGCGACGACGACGTCGTGGCCGCGCTGGCCCGGCTGGCCCGCAACGTCGCCGGACGCCTGACCGAAGCCGACATCGTCGGCGTCACCGGGTCCTCGGGCAAGACCTCGACCAAGGACCTGCTCGCACAGGTGCTCGGCCGCCTCGGCCCCACGATCGCGCCCGTCGGCTCGTTCAACAACGAGATCGGCCACCCGCTGACCGTGCTGCGCGCCGACCAGGACACGCGCTTCATCGTCCTGGAGGTCGCCGCGCGCGGGATCGGGCACATCGCCCACCTGTGCGAGATCGCCCCGCCGCGCATCGGCGTCGTGCTCAACGTCGGCAGCGCCCACATGGGCGAGTTCGGCAGCCGCGCCAACATCGCCACGGCGAAGGGCGAACTCGTCGAGGCGCTGCCCGCGGCGGCCGACGGCGGGGTCGCGGTGCTCAACGCCGACGACGACGCCGTGATCGGCATGGCGGAGCGCACCCGCGCCCGCGTCGTCTCCTACGGCCTGTCCGAGGGAGCCGACGTCCGCGCCCGCGACATCGCCTCCGACTCCGCCGGCCGCGCGCGCTTCACCCTGGAGATCGGCGGCCGCACCGCCCCCGTCCGGCTCGCGCTGGTCGGCGTGCACCAGGTGCACAACGCGCTCGCCGTCGCCGCGGTCGCCGCCGAACACGGCATGGACGCCGACGCCATCGCCGCCGCCCTGGCCGCGGCCGGGCCGGTCAGCCGGTGGCGGATGGAGGTCACCGAGCTGGACGGCGGCGTCACCATCGTCAACGACGCCTACAACGCCAACCCCGAGTCGATGGCCGCCGCGCTGCGCACCCTGGCGGTGCTCGCCGAGCAGCGGCGCGCCATCGCCGTCCTGGGGCACATGGCCGAGCTGGGCGACGGCGCCCGGGCCGAGCACGAGGCCATGGGCCGCCTCGCCGCCGAGACCGGCGTCGCCGCGCTGGTCGTCGTCGGCGAGGAGGCCGCGCCCATGGCCGACGGCGCCCGCGGGGTGGCCGGCTGGCAAGGGGAGATCGTGCGGGTCGCCGGCGTCGCCGACGCCGCCGCCGCGGTGCGCGAGCGGCTGCGGTCCAAAGACGTCGTCATCGTGAAGGGATCACGCGTGGCCGGGCTGGAACACGTCGCCGAGCGGCTCGTCTCCGGGGAGGACGCCAAGTGACCGGCATCCTCGCAGCGGCGGGCCTGTCGCTCATCGTCTCGCTGCTGACCATGCCGCTGGTGATCCGGATCCTCTACCGGTTCAAGTTCGGCCAGGAGGTCCGCGACGACGGCCCCGAGGGCCACAAGACCAAGCAGGGCACGCCCACCATGGGCGGCATCATCATCATCCTCGGCGCGATCATCGGCTACTTCGGATCGCACCTGATCCTGATGACCCGGCCCACCGTGTCGGGCCTGCTGGTGATGTTCCTGTTCGTCGGCATGGGGTGCGTCGGGTTCCTCGACGACTTCATCAAGATCTACAAGCGCCGCAGCCTCGGCCTGCGCAGCGGCGCCAAGATGCTCGGCCAGACCATCGTCGGCGTCGGCTTCGCCGTGGGCGTCACCCAGTTCCCCAACGGCTACGGCTACACCCCGGCGTCGCCCCAGCTGTCGTTCCTGCGCGACTTCGGGCCCCCGCTGATGCTCGGCGTGTTCGTCATCTGGGCGCTGTTCCTCATCGTCGGGTTCTCCAACGCCGTCAACCTCACCGACGGCCTCGACGGCCTCGCCACCGGCGCCACCATCCTCTCCCTGGTCGCCTACGTCATCATCGGCAACTGGCAGCTGCGGCAGAGCTGCGTGGCCTACCTGTCGCCGAGCTGCTACCCGGTCCGCGACCCGCTCGACCTGGCGGTCGTCGCCGCCGCGGCGCTGGGCGGCTGCATCGGGTTCCTCTGGTACAACGCCCCGCCCGCCAAGATCTTCATGGGCGACACCGGCTCCCTCGCCCTGGGCGGCCTCATCGTCGGCCTGGCCATCACCACGCGCACCCAGCTGCTGCTGCTCGTCATCGGCGGCCTGTTCGTGCTCATCACCATGTCGGTCATGATCCAGATCACCTCGTTCCGGCTGACCGGCAAACGCGTGTTCCGCATGGCTCCGCTGCAACACCACTTCGAACTCAAGGGCTGGGCCGAGACCACCATCGTCATCCGGTTCTGGATCATCCAGGGCCTGCTGGTGGGCATCGGCATCGGCCTCTTCTACCTGGAATGGATGCCGAGGTAGCGGTGAGCGACACCGAACCCGCCCAGGACTTCGCCGCCGGGCTGAAGGACCTCGCCGTGTGCGTCGCCGGCCTGGGCGTCTCCGGCCCCCCGGTCGCCCGCGCCCTCCTGCACCGGGGCGCGCGGGTCACCGTCGTGGACGGCCGCGACGACGACACCACCCGGCGCACCGCCGACACCCTGCGCGCCGAAGGCGCCGAGGTCGTCCTCGGCGCCCACGGCCTGCCGCCCGGCACCGGGCTGGTCGTCACCTCCCCGGGGTGGCGGCCCGACGCGCCCGTCCTGGTGGCGGCGGCGCGCGCCGGGATCGAGGTCATCGGCGACGTCGAACTCGCCTGGCGGCTCGCCCCGGCCGGCCAGACCTGGCTGGGCATCACCGGCACGAACGGCAAGACGACCACGGTGCGGATGCTCGAGGCGATGCTGCGCGCCGACGGCCGCGACGCCGTCGCGGTCGGCAACGTCGGCACCCCCATCATCGAGGCGGCGCTGCCCGGCCCCGACGGCCGCCACCCCGACGTGCTCGCCGTGGAGCTGTCCAGCTTCCAGCTGCACTGGTCGTCGTCGCTGCGCCCGCACGCCGCCGCGGTGCTGAACCTGGCCCCCGACCACCTCGACTGGCACGGCGGCACCGAGCCCTACGCCGCGGCCAAGGGCCGCGTCTTCGGCCCCGGCACGGTGCGCGTGGCCAACGCCGCCGACCCCTGGTCGGTGCGCCTGGCCACCGAGTACGGCGACCCCGGTACCCCGCTGATCAGGTTCTCCCTGGGCACGCCGCACCCCGGCGAGCTGGGGGTCGTGGAGGACCTGCTCGTGGACCGGGCGTTCACCGGCGACCCCGGCACGGCCGAGGAGCTGGCGGCGCTGGGCGACGTCCGCCCGCCCGCTCCGCACAACGTCGCCAACGCGCTGGCCGCGGCCGCGCTCGCCCGGTCGGTGGGCGTCGCCCCGGAATCGGTGCGTGCCGGGCTCCGGGCGTTCGCCCCCGAGCCCCACCGCATCGCCGGCGTCGCCACCGTCGCCGGGGTCGACTACATCGACGACTCCAAGGCCACCAACCCGCACGCCGCCGCCGCGTCCCTGGCCGCCTACCCCGCCATCGTGTGGATCGCCGGCGGCCTGCTCAAAGGCGCCGAGGTCGACGACCTCGTGCGCGAGGCGGCCCCGCGGCTGCGGGGCGTGGTGCTCTTGGGGCGCGACCGCGCCCGGCTGCGCACCGCCCTCGCGGCCCACGCCCCGGACGTGCCCGTCACCGACATCGAGGAGACCGGCGACACCGCCATGGACCTCGCGGTCACCGCTGCCGCGGGCCTCGCCGGCCCGGGCGACACCGTCCTGCTGGCCCCCGCGGCGGCGTCGATGGACATGTTCGAGAACTACACCGTGCGCGGCCGGCGCTTCGCGGAGGCGGTAGCCAGGCTCTGACCGCACGCCCGGCCTCCGGGACGCCGCCCGGGCGGCGCCGACCCGCCCGTACCCCGTTGCGGGGGCCGATCCGGCCCCCGCACGTGGATCCGGTGCCAGAAAGAACCACAACACGCGCAATATGTCCGAGGCTCAGCGCACGATTGCCGCCAGACTTGTTCGACGCTGGGGTAACCGGGGCGTGTGCGGAGGCGGGCAATGGCGGTGTCGACATCGATTCCCTCGGCCACCCGTGCAGGTGGCCGCCGGGAGGCGCGCGGGCGCGACCGCGCCCGGACGCGGCTGCGTGAGCTCCCGCTGGCGCTCAACCGCCCCCTGACCTCCTACTACCTGATCTTCGGCAGCAGCTCCCTGCTCATCGCGCTCGGCCTGACCATGGTGCTGTCGTCGTCCATGGTGGACTCCTACACCGAGACCGGGTCGGCGTTCTCGCTGTTCCAGAAGCAGATCGCCGCCGCGGCGGTGGGGCTCCCGCTGATGGTGCTCGCCTCCCACATGCCGGTCAAGGTGTTCCGCATGGTCGGCTACCCGGCCATGCTCGTCTCGGTCGCGCTGCTGCTCATCACCGTGTTCCGCGGCGTGGAGTACTACGGGGCGGTCCGCTGGCTGGAGATCGGCGGGCTCACCGTCCAGGCATCGGAGCCGGCCAAGATCGCGTTCGCGCTGTGGGGCGCCAACGTGCTCGCCCGCAGGGAGGAGCTCAAGCAGCTTGTCGAATGGCGGCAGTTGCTGATCCCGCTGCTGCCCGGCTGCGGCACGCTCGTCGTCCTCGTCCTGCTCGGCACCGACCTGGGCACCACCTTCGTCCTGCTGGTGACGTTCCTGGCGCTGCTGTGGGTGGTCGGCGCACCCGGCAAGCTGTTCCTCGGGATGATCGGGCTGGTCGTCTCGCTGGCGGGCATCATGATCGCGGTGGAGCCGTTCCGCATGGCGCGGATCACCTCCTTCCTCAACCCCGAGTCCGACCCCAGCGGGTCGGGCTTCCAGCTCCTGCACGGGCTCTACGCGCTGGGCACCGGCGGGCTGTTCGGAGTCGGCATCGGCGGCAGCCGCGAGAAGTGGGGATTCCTGCCCCACCCTGAGAGCGACTTCATCTTCGCGATCATCGGCGAGGAACTCGGCCTCATCGGCACCCTCCTCGTCGTCGGCCTCTTCGGCGTGCTCGGTTACGCTGGACTACGCGTCGCCGCACGGGCGAAGGACCCCTTTGTCCGGCTGGCCGCCACGTCGGTCACCGCCTGGATCGTCGTCCAGGCACTGGTCAACATCGGCACGGTCATCGGCGTCCTGCCGATCACCGGGATCCCGCTTCCCCTGGTGTCGGCGGGCGGATCGTCGCTGATCCCGACCATGCTCGGGCTGGGCATCCTGCTCGCGCTCGCCAAGAACGAGCCCGACGCCCGCAAGGCCCTGGCCGCGCGCGGTCCGAGCCGGGTGCAAAAAGCTCTAAGCTGGCTTGGCCTGGACAGCACGGACACCGGTGAGGCCAAGCGGCCCGGGACCACGGCGCAGGCAAGGAACGGTTCGCGACCGACCCCGGTCCAAGCGAGGAGGAATCGGCGACGATGAGGGTAGCCCTCGCCGGAGGTGGCACGGCCGGGCATATCGAGCCCGCGCTCTCCCTGGCCGACGCGCTCAGGCGCATCGACCCTACGACCCGGATCGTGTGTCTGGGCACCGAGCGGGGATTGGAGACCCGCCTGGTCCCCATGCGCGGCTACGAGCTGGGCGAGATCCCGGCCGTCCCCCTGCCCCGCAAGCTCACCCCCCAGCTTCTGACCGTCCCGGGGAAGCTCGCCAACGCCATCAGCGCCGCGGGCGACCACCTCGACCGCATCGAGGCCGACGTCCTGGTCGGCTTCGGCGGCTATGTGGCCACCCCCGGCTACCTCGCCGCACGCCGGCGCCGCATCCCGATCATCGTGCACGAGGCCAACCCGCTGCCCGGCCTGGCCAACCGGCTCGGCGCGCGGCTCACCCCGCACGTCTTCACCGGCCACCCCCACACCGAGATCCGCAACGGCCGCTACGTGGGCATCCCGCTGCGCGAGCAGATCTCGACCCTGGACCGGCTGGCCATCGGCGACAAGGCGCGCGCCCACTTCGGGCTGCGCCCCGAACTGCCCACCCTGCTGATCTTCGGCGGCTCCCAGGGCGCCCAGGTCGTCAACCAGGCCGCCTACGACTCCGCCGACCACTTCCGCTACGCGGGCGTGCAGGTCCTGCACGTGGTCGGCCCCAAGAACGCCTCGGGGCCCGAGGACCGCACCCGCGACGGCGTGCCCTACGTCGTGGTGCCCTACGTCGACCGCATGGACCTCGCCTACGCCGCCGCCGACGTCGCCATGTGCCGCTCCGGCGCCATGACCTGCGCCGAACTGACCGCGGTCGGCCTGCCCGGCGCCTTCGTGCCGCTGCCCCACGGCAACGGCGAACAGCGCCTCAACGCCGAGCCCATCGTCGAGGCCGGCGGCGGCCTGCTGGTCAACAACTCCGACCTCACACCGCGGTGGATCAGCGAGCAGCTCATCCCGCTGCTCACCGACACCGACCGGGTCGTGGCGATGTCCGAGGCCGCCGGCCGCCTGGGCCGGCGCGACGCCGACATGGAGCTGGCGCGCGAGGTGGTCGCCATCGCCCGCGGCGACCGCCCCACCGAGGACCTGCCCCTCGACGACGAGAACGACGACTACGCCGACGACGGCAGGGACCTCCGATGAGCCTCGTCGCCCAGGCCGAGCCGGTCCCCGTCGGCAAGCTCGGCCGCGTCCACTTCGTCGGCATGGGCGGCGTCGGCATGTCCGGCATCGCCCGCGTCCTGCTCCAGCGCGGCACCGAGGTCTCCGGCAGCGACGCCAAGGACGGCCCGCTGCTGCGCGAACTCGCCCGGCTCGGCGCAGACGTCCACATCGGCCACGCCGCCGCCAACGTCGGAACCGCCGACACCCTCGTCGTCTCCTCCGCCGTGCGCGACGACAACCCCGAACTCGCCGAAGCCCGCGAGCGCGGGCTGCGCATCCTGCCCCGGGCCGCCGCCCTCGGCGCGCTGCTGCTCGACCGGCGCGGCGTGGCCGTCGCCGGAACCCACGGCAAGACCACCACCACCTCGATGCTCACGGTCGTGCTCCAGCACGTGGGCGCCGACCCCGGCTACGTCATCGGCGGCAAGCTCGTCACCACCGGCCTGGGCGCCGACGCCGGAACCGGCGAGACCATGGTGGTCGAAGCCGACGAGAGCGACGGCTCCTTCCTGATGCTGTCGCCCGCCGTCGCCGTCGTCACCAACGTCGAAGCCGACCACCTCGACAACTACGGCGGGCTGGACGAGATCCACGCCAACTTCGCCGCCTTCGTCGACCGGGTCGGCAGCGCCCTGATCGCCGGCATCGACGACCCCGGCGCCCGCCGGGTCGCCGACATCGCGCGCGATCGCGGCATCCGCGTGCGGACCTACGGCGAGGCCGCCGAGGCCGACTACCGCGTCAGCGCGATCCGGGCGCGCGGATTCGCCACCGACTTCACCCTCACCACCGTCGGCGGCGACCCGCTGGAGTGCGTCCTCGCCGTCCCCGGCCTGCACAACGTGCTCAACGCCGCAGCCGCCGTGGCCGCCGCCGACGAACTCGGCCACGACCCCGAGGTCGCGGTCGAAGGGCTGGCGACCTTCACCGGTGCCGCGCGCCGCTTCGAACCCAAGGGGGAGGCCGGCGGCGTCGCCGTCTACGACAGCTACGCCCACCACCCCACCGAGATCGCCGCGGACCTGCGCGCCGCCCGCGCCGCCCTCGACTCCCGCGAGGGCGGTCCCGCCGGCGCCGCGCCCGGCCGGGTCGTGGCCGTCTTCCAGCCCCACCTGTACAGTCGCACCCGGATCTTCGCCGCGGAGTTCGCCGAGGCACTGGCCCTGGCCGACGAAGCCGTGGTGCTCCCGGTCTACGGGGCGCGCGAAGACCCCGAGCCCGGGGTGACCTCCGAGCTCATCACCGGAGCCGTCCGCCACGACCGGGTGCACGCGCCCCCGGACCGCGACTCCGCCGTCGGCCTGGCGGCCGGGCTGGCGGCGCCGGGCGACATCGTGCTCACGATGGGCGCGGGCGACGTCACCGAACTCGGCCCGCGCATCGTCGAGGCCCTGGGGACCGCGGTCCCCTAGAGCACCGGCGGCACCGGCGGGACGCGGGAGGAACAGGGGACGGACGTTGGGCACGACCAAGGGCGGCACCTCGGCGCCGCCCCCTCCCGAGGGGGCGCACCCCGAGGCCGCCGCGGCCGTGCGGCGGCGCTCGGACCCCTGGAAGGCGGCCTTCGTCATCCTGCTCATCGTCGCCCTGCTCGCCGTCGTCACCTGGGTCCTGCTGGGATCGCGGCTGCTGGTCGTGCGCGAGGTCGAGGTCACCGGCGTCGACCGGCTCACCGAGACCGAGATCGTCGACGCCGTCGCGGTACCCACCGGCACCCCGCTCGCCCGCGTCGACACCGACCGCGCCGCCGCCGACGTGCGCGGCCTGCGGCTGGTGGAGCACGCCGACGTGACCCGCGGCTGGCCGGCCACGCTGCGCGTGGACGTCACCGAGCGCACACCGCGCCTGAGCGTGCGCGTGGGCGACGGCTTCCGCCTGGTCGACCACGACGGCGTCCGCATCACCGATTCCGACACCCGCCCGGAGGAGTACCCGCTGATCAGCGTCAAAGGGGAGGTCGAAGGCAACCCGGCCATCGCCGCGGCCGCCGAGATCACCGACGTCCTGCCCGAGGAGATCCTGTCCAGGGTCGACGAGATACGCGCGGACGACCCCGGCCGGATCACCCTCGGCCTGCGCGACGGCGCCGCCATCGTCTGGGGCGACGCCGAACGCGCCGACCAGAAGCGGGACATCCTGCGGATCCTCATGGCGGAGCACCCGCCGGGCGAGGGGCGCGAATACGACGTCAGCGCGCCGGACATGGCGGTGGTCAGGTAGCCGACGCCCGCCGCGGAGAACAGGCGGCCGGACATTCCCGGCGCGACGCGCCGAGGGCGCACATCGCCTCATCACGCGACACGCCGTTAGGCTGAACACGTGGTTAGTTGCCCGTCGGCAGGCCGCGGCTTACTGTCGAGAAGCACTACCTTTGGTTGACATAAGTATGGACTCGAAGCGTTAGGGCGGTTGGGGCGGAGCACCCGGAATGCGGGAAGCCGCGCCCCGCGCCCTGATGGGACCCCCGATCGGCCCCCGGCCGGTCCCACGGATCCCAGCAAAGACAGTAGAACCGGACAGCCAGCCGGTCGGTCCGCCCACGGGGGGAGCGGCTGAGGCCGCCCGCCCGCGCAGGGCCGACGGCACGGCAGGCAGGATGCGAGCGGAAAGGCCCCTCGTCGTGGCAGCACCGCAGAATTACCTCGCGGTCATCAAAGTCGTCGGTATCGGCGGCGGCGGTGTCAACGCCGTCAATCGGATGATCGAAGAGGGACTCAAAGGCGTCGAGTTCATCGCCATCAACACCGACGCTCAGGCGCTGCTCATGAGCGATGCCGACGTCAAGCTGGACGTCGGCCGCGAACTCACCCGCGGACTCGGCGCGGGCGCCAACCCCGATGTGGGGTGCAAGGCCGCCGAGGACCACCGCGAGGAGATCGAGGAGGTCCTCAAGGGGGCCGACATGGTCTTCGTCACCGCCGGCGAGGGAGGCGGCACCGGCACCGGCGGCGCGCCCGTCGTCGCCAACATCGCCCGTTCGCTGGGCGCGCTGACCATAGGCGTCGTCACCCGCCCGTTCGGGTTCGAGGGCAAGCGGCGCGCGACGCAGGCCGAGTCCGGCATCGCGATGCTGCGCGACGAGGTCGACACCCTCATCGTGATCCCCAACGACCGGCTGCTGTCGATCTCCGATCGCCAGGTGAGCGTGTTGGACGCGTTCAAGGCCGCCGACCAGGTGCTGCTCTCCGGTGTCCAGGGCATCACCGACCTGATCACCACGCCCGGCCTGATCAACCTCGACTTCGCCGACGTGAAGTCGGTGATGTCGGGTGCCGGATCGGCCCTCATGGGGATCGGCTCCGCGCGCGGCGACGACCGCGCGGTCGCCGCCGCCGAGATGGCGATCTCCTCGCCGCTGCTGGAGGCCAGCATCGACGGCGCCCACGGCGTGCTCCTGTCCATCCAGGGCGGGTCGGACCTCGGGCTCTTCGAGATCAACGAGGCCGCTCAGCTGGTGGCCAACTCCGCCGCGCCCGACGCCAACATCATCTTCGGGGCGGTGATCGACGACGCCCTCGGCGACGAAGTGCGCGTGACCGTGATCGCCGCCGGCTTCGACGAGCCGCGCACCGAGGCGCTGAACCCGCCGCGCGCGGCGGCCGCGGCGACCCCCGAGACCCCGCGGCGCGACCCCGCCGCGGCCGCGCGGCCCGCGTCGCCCCCGGCCCCGCCGCGGCCGGAACCGGTCAGGGCGCCCGAGCCCGTCCGAGAGGAGCCCGCGGCCTGGCCCGAGGCCGCGGCCCCGGTCGAGCCGGCGCCCGCTCCCGCGCCCGTGCCGGTGGAGGACGTCGCCGAGCCCGAGCGGCCCGCGGAGCCGGAGGAGGCCGCCGAGGAGGAGCGCCCCGCGCGCGGGATCCACGCGGTCAACGACAGCGGGTACACCCAGGTCCGCCGCACCGGCACGGAGGGCTCGTTCCCCCGCTCCGGCGAGATCCCCACGCCCCGGCGCCGGGTGATCTTCGACGACCCCGACGACCTGGACGTGCCCGACTTCCTGAAGTGAGCGCGCCGGAAGCGCGGACAATGGCAGATCGCACGGTCGTACCGGCGGCGGGACATCCCGCCGCCGGTACGCTTTTTCCCAGACCCGCCCCATCGGTCCCAGGAGGAACAGCCCAGAACATGAGTGCCGTGATCGAGCTGGGGCCGGGCGTTTCCGCCGGTTTCACCCGGCGCTACGACGGCGGGGTCAGCGCCGCGCCCTTCGACACCCTCAACCTCGGCATGGGGGTCCCCGACGACCCCGATGCGGTGCGCCGCAACCGCGTGATCGCCGCCGGGCAGTTGGGCTTCGACAACGAGCGCGTCGTCTGGATGGACCAGGTCCACAGCGCCGACGTCGCCGTCGCCGAGCGCCCCGGCGTGGTCGGCAGGGTCGACGCGGTGGTGACCGGCCGGTCCGACCTCGTACTGGCCACCCTCGCCGCCGACTGCCTGCCCATCCTCGCGGCCGACGCCGGGGCCGGGGTCATCGGCGCCGCCCACTCCGGCCGCCTGGGTACGGCCGCCGGGGTGGCGGGCGTGCTGGTGGAGGCCATGGTCGGGCAGGGGGCGCGGCGCGACCGGATCAGCGTGGCGCTGGGCCCCTCCATCTGCGGCCACTGCTACGAAGTGCCTCCGGAGATGCGGGAGGAGATCGCCCGGTCGACCCCCGAGGGCGCCAGCCGCACGCGCGCCGGGACCGCGGGCATCGACATGCGCGCCGCGGTGACCGCCCAGCTGCGGTCGGCCGGAGTCGGCCGCGTCTCCGCCGACGAGCGCTGCACCCTGGAGACGCGCGACCTCTTCTCCCATCGGCGCGACGCCCGGACCGGGCGGTTCGCCGGCTACGTCTGGCGGTCCTGACCATGGCGGACGACGGCAGGGCGGAGGGGACGGCGCGGGCCGCGCAGCGGGCCGGAGCCGGCCCGGACGGGCGGGCCGGGGGGCGCGCGGCACGCATCGCGGCGAACCTCGAATCGGTGCGCGACCGGGTGGCGCGCGCCTGCGCCGCCGCCGGGCGCCCCGTCGGCGATGTGACCCTCATCGCCGTCACCAAGACCTTCCCGGCCTCCGACGTGCGGATCCTCGCGGAACTCGGCGTGCGCGACATCGGCGAGAACCGCGACCAGGAGGCCGCGCCGAAGGCCGCGGAGTCCGCCGATCTCGACCTGAGATGGCACTTCATCGGCCAGCTTCAGACGAACAAGGCCAAATCGGTGGCGCGCTACGCCGACATCGTGCACTCCGTGGACCGGCCGCGGCTCGTCCGCGAGCTGGGGCGGCGCGTGCGCGAGGAGGGCCGGCGGCTCACCTGCCTGGTGCAGGTCGACCTGGATCCAAGCGCCTCACCAGGTGTTTTGGGGCCCCGGGGCGGCGCCGACACGCGCGACGCGCTGGGGATCGCCGACGCGATCTCGGCCGAGGACGGGCTCGACCTGGGCGGGGTCATGGCGGTCGCGCCGCGCGAAGGCGATCCCGAATCGGCGTTCGCACGGCTTTATGAGGTCGCCGAGCGTGTCCGGGCTCGCTACCCTCAGGCCAGGACGGTGTCGGCGGGCATGAGCGCCGACCTCGAAGCGGCGGTCGCCCAGGGCGCGACACACCTGCGGGTGGGCACGGCGTTGCTCGATGATCGCGGCCCGATCGTGGGGTAATGTCCCCACATGGACCTTGGCGCCCATCTGTCGAGTTCGCCCGGCCCGGCGGACCTGGGCGAACACGGAGAATAGTCATCTGCGGTGCCGCACCACAGGGACGACGGAGGACAAGAGATGGCCGGCGCGATGCGCAAGATGGCGGTCTACCTCGGCCTCGTGGAGGACGACCGCTACGATCACCGCTATGCGGACGAATATGATGACTTCGACGACTTCGACGAAGGCGCCGAGGACCGGCGCGATCGGGACGCCGCCCCCCAGGGCGACCCCAGGGCCGACTCCATGACGGATGCGGACGGCCACGCTGTGTCCGCCGGCGAGCGGCGCGGTACCCCTCATGCCAGACCGGCAACCGCGGACCTCGCTCGAATCACGACACTCCATCCGCGCACGTACAACGAAGCGCGTACTATCGGAGAGCATTTCCGGGAAGGGATACCGGTGATCATGAACCTCACCGAGATGGTCGACAGCGACGCCAAGCGTCTGGTCGACTTCGCGGCGGGGCTGATCTTCGGCCTGCACGGCGACATCGAGCGGGTCACCAACAAGGTCTTCCTGCTCTCCCCGGCTAATGTTGAGGTGACCGCTGAAGACAAGGCACGTATCGCTGAGCGAGGGTTCTTCAATCAGAGTTAGAGCATCACTGATGTCCAGAGATTGGGTCGGGGAACGACCGTGAGTATCGTCTTGACCATCGTCTGGTACGCACTGCAGATCTTTCTGCTGGTGCTGATCGGACGGCTCGTCTTCGAACTCGTGCAGTCGTTCGCGAGATCGTGGCGACCGAGCGGGTTCGTCCTGGTACTGGCAGAGACGACCTATACGATCACCGACCCCCCGTTGAGGTTCCTGCGTCGGTTCATCAAGCCCGTACGTTTGGGGAGTGTGGCGCTGGACCTGAGCTTCACCGTCCTCTTCCTCGTCGTGGTGATCCTCAGCTCGATCGTGAGGAGCTCGATCCCGGTCGCCTAGAAGGTCACAGATGTCGGAAAAGATAGCCTCTGGTTCCGATATGTGGTCTTGGTCATGATCTGGATTGCCGTAAGGTCACGATCAGGTAGCGTCCCTACGGACAGAGTCCAAGCGCGCCAAGGAGTCGAACATGCCGCTGACACCCGCGGATGTGCGGAATAAGCAGTTCAGTACGACCCGGCTACGGCCGGGATACGACGAGGAAGAAGTTGATGCCTTCCTCGACGAGGTCGAGTCCGAACTCGACCGCTTGATCCAGGAGAACGAGGAGCTGCGGGGCAAGCTCGCCGAATGCCTGCGGGGCAAGGTGCCCAACGCCGGCATGCAGGACTTCCAGCAGGCTCCGCCACCGGAACAGCTCGCTCCGGAGCCCCCGCCGCAGCCCGAGCCGGTGCGTCCCGAGCCCATGCCGCAGCCGGTCGTCGAGCAGCCTCCGATGCCGGCCATGGCCCAGAGCATGGGCCTGCCGGGTTCCGAGGAGAACATGGACACCGCCGCGCGGGTCCTCGCTCTCGCCCAGCAGACCGCCGACCAGGCCATCTCCGACGCCCGCCGGGAAGCCGACGAAACCCTCGGGCGCGCGCGCCACGAGGCCGACGACATCCTCGGCAAGGCCCGCCGCCAGGCCGAGCAGATCGTGAACGAGGCGCGCGCCCGTTCCGAGAACCTCGACCGCGACGCGCAGGAGCGGCACCGCCAGGTCATGGGCTCCCTCGTGCAGCAGCGCGAGGAACTGGAGCACAAGGTCAGCGAGCTGAAGGACTTCGAGCGCGAGTACCGCAGCCGGCTCAAGGACTACTTCGAGCGCCAGCTCCGCGAGCTCGCCGAGGGTGCCAACGAGCCGGGCGCGCCGAACCCCGCGACCACGGGCGGTTTCCAGACGATGGCCCCCACCGGCGGCACACCGTCACTCCAGCACGGCGGTCCTGTCGGCGGTGCACCCACCGGCAACCCGTTCGCGCAGCCCGAACCGGTCCAGCACGGCGGCTACCACCCCGACGCTCCGCACGACCGCCGCTGATCCGCGGGGCGGCCACAACTGAAGACTGCGCGGGAACGCTCCGCGCAGATGAACAGTAGAACCCTTGAGTAAAGGCTCTCACTTCCCGTGTTCATCCTCAGCCTGGTCATCCTCGTGGCGGCGCTGGTCGTCATCGCGGTGGCCGTGGTGCTCGCCGAGACCACGCTGGTCTACATCGCCCTCGTCCTGGGCGGCCTCGGGGCCGCCGCGTTCGCGGTCGATCTGATCAGAAGCCGGTCCGAGCTGGGCATCGGACGGATTCGGACACAGGAACGTGCGGCCACTCCGGTGCCGGCGTCCCGGACGGACGGTTTGGGGAAGGCGTCCGTCCCGGCCGCGATGACCGCGGCCGCAGGTCCGGCCACCGGATTCGAGGAACGCCGAACGTACGCACCCGCGCCGGCCGACGAGCCGGCGCGGGCGTCGGCCCACCCGGGCCCCACGCCGTGGGGCATCCCGCGGCCCGCTCCGCACGACCACGCGGAGCACCACGGGCACACCGGCCCCGCATTCTCCGGCACCGGCCCGGCGGCCACGCGGGATCCGGCCGCCGAACCCGACCCGGGCGCGCGCTTGTCGGTGTTCGGCGCCCCCGGTTCCCCGCTGAACCACGGGGAACAGGACGCCCCGCCTGCGCCCGAGCCGCCGGTCCCCGCGCCCTCCGGCGCGGCGGACCCGCCCCCCACCCCCGATGCGGACACGGCACCCGCTTTCGGTGCGGAAGCGGCACCCGTTCCCACCGATACGGGCGACACGATCTCCACGGCCGCCACAAGCGATTCGGCGGACGGCGCGCCCGATCCCGTTGATCCGGCACCGCCCGCCGACGACACGGCCGCATCCGGCCACACCGCGGCCGGTACGTCCGCCACCGGAACACCCGCGGCCGGTGCCTCGGACGACACCTCCGCCGCCGTCCCCGCGGACGCCGACGACGACACCACGTCCTTCGGCGCCTTCGTCTCCCGGCTCCAGAGCGACGCGCTGACCCCGCCCCGGGAGTCCCGCGCCGCGGCCGACGATCAGGACGGGCCGGACGGGCAGGAGGCCGCCGGCACACCGGCGGGATCCCCCGACACCGGCCTCACTTCCGAGCCGTTCACCGTGCTCGGCACCGACCCCGCGGAAGCCGCCGAAGCCACCGGCTCCGTCGCCGATCCCGGCGACCGCGCCGACGCGGGCACCCCGTCGGCAGCGCCCGCGGATCCGGACGGCGACACCGCCCCAGCCTCCGCCGGTGTGACGGACACGACCGTCGCACCCGCCGATGCGGCCGCCGCGGACTCCGCACCCGGCCCCGAGCCGTCGGTTTCCGAAACGACGCACGCGGTCCCGGACACGGTGCCCTCCGCCGCCGATGAACAGGATGAGCAGGACGCGGCCGAGCCCCGTGCCGAGGCCGCACCGCCCGCTGACGGCACCGTACGGCCCGCCGGCGAGACCGCGGAGCCCCCAACGGGCTCGGCGGCCCCCGCCGATGCGGGGGAGCCCGAGAGCGCCGACCCCGACACCACGGCTTCCTACGCCATCGTCCGCACCGTCGCCGATGCGCCGCCGAAGGCCGATTCCGGAACCGGAGCGGTTGTCGAGACCGCGTCGGCCGAGAACGCCGCCGCGACCGCCGGAGCCGACATCCCGGAGCCCTCGGCCGCCCCGGACGACGCGGACGCGGAGACCACCGCCACGGGCGCGACGGACACGGCACCGGCGGCGTCCGGCGCCGACCGCACCGGCGACGCGGACCCCGACTCCACGGCGGTCCTCACCCGTCCCAAGACCAGCGACGACTGACACCCCGGCCCGGCCACCCCCGCCCGGCGGCCCGTCGACCGCCGTCGACGGGCCGTGGACGACCGGGTGGGGCCTTGCGCCGGTCAGACCTTGCGGAGCCAGACGGTGACGCCGAACTCCTCCGAGGCCACGCTGTAGGCGTCGCCGTCGGGGCGGCCCTCGGTGAAGCCCTCGGCCAGGACCTCGCCCGCGATGGAGCGGGCGTGCTCGGTCAGGGCCTGGGCGGAGACGGGGTCGGTCGCCGTCCACCACAGGTCGATCCGGTCGGAGATGTCCAGGCCGCTGGACTTGCGCGCGTCCTGGACCAGGCGGATCGCCTCGCGGGCCAGCCCCGCCCGCTGGAGTTCGGGGGTGACGTCGAGATCCAGCGCGACGGTCTCGCCGGATTCGGCGGCCACCGTCCAGCCCTCGCGCGGCTGCTCGGTCACCAGCACCTCATCGGCGCTGATCTCCACCGGCTCGCCCTCGACGCTCACGTGCGCCCAGCCGGTGGAGCGCACCTGTGCGACCAGCTCCGCCGGGTCGGCCGCCTGGACCGCCTGGGCCACCAGCGGCGTGCGTTTGGCGAACCGCTTGCCGAGCGCGCGGAAGTTGGGCTTGACCGTGTAGTCCACCAGGTCGCCCCCCACCGCCGAGAGCGGGTCGAGTTGGAGCACGTTCAGCTCCTCCGTGATCTGCGCGCGCAGCTGCTCCGGCAGGGTGTCGAAGCCCGCAGCGCCGACCAGGGCGCGCCCCAGGGGCTGGCGGGTGCGCACGGCGGAGTCGACCCGCGCGGCCCGGCCCAGTTCGACCAGGCGGCGGGTGAGGGCCATCTGCTCCGAGAGCCCGGTGTCGATCAGCTCCTCGCGCACCTCGGGCCACGGCGTGAGGTGCACCGACTCGGGCGCGTCGGGGCGGCGCAGCGCCGCCCACACGTGGTCGGTCAGGAACGGCACCAGCGGGGCCATCACCTTGGTCAGCGTCTCCAGCGCCTCGAACAGCGTGGCGAACGCGGCGGCCCCCGCCGCCGTCCCGGGGCCGGCCCAGAACCGGCGCCGCGAACGCCGCACGTACCAGTTGGACAGGTCGTCGACGAACGCCGTGAGCAGCCGGCCCGCCCCGGTGGTGTCGAACCGCTCCAGCGCCTCGTCCACCCCCTTGACCACCCGGTTCAGCTCCGACAGCAGCCACCGGTCCATCAGCGGCCGCTCCGCCGGGGCCGGTGCCTGCGCCAGCAGGGAGTGGTCCCAGGTGTCGCGCGAGTTGGCGTAGCGGGTGAAGAACGAGACGGTGTTGTAGTAGGTCAGCAGGACCTTGCGGACGATCTCCTCCAGCGCTGCGTGCCCCACCCGGCGCGGAGCCCACGGCGAGCCGCTGGCCGCCATGAACCAGCGCAGCGCGTCGGCCCCGTGGCGGTCCATGACCGCCATGGGCTCCAGGATGTTGCCCAGGTGCTTGCTCATCTTGCGGCCGTCCTCGGCGAGGATGTGCCCCAGGCAGACCACGTTCTCGTAGGAGGACGTGCCGAACACCAGCGTGCTGACCGCCATCAGCGAGTAGAACCAGCCGCGGGTCTGGTCGATGGCCTCGCAGATGTACTGGGCCGGGAAGTTGGCCTCGAACGTCTGCCGGTTGTGGTGCGGGGCTCCCCACTGCGCGAACGGCATGGACCCGGAGTCGAACCAGGCGTCGATGACCTCGGGGACGCGGCGCGATTCGGCGCCGCACTCGGGGCAGTCGAACACCACGTCGTCGACATAGGGGCGGTGCGGGTCGAGCGCGCTGAGGTCGCTGCCGGCCAGCCCGCCGAGCTCGGCGAGCGAGCCGACAACGGTGATGTGGTCGTCGGCGCAGTGCCACACCGGCAGCGGGGTCCCCCAGTACCGGCTGCGGGAGAGGGCCCAGTCGATGTTGTTGCGCAGCCACTCCCCATAGCGCCCCTCCTTGACGTTCTCGGGGAACCAGTTGGTGCCGGCGTTCTGCGCCAGCAGCTCGTCCTTGACGGCGGTGGTCCTGATGTACCAGGACGGCAGTGCGTAGTACATCAGCGGGGTGTGGCAGCGCCAGCAGTGCGGATAGCTGTGCTCGTAGGGGGTGTTGCGGAACAGCAGGCCGCGTCCGTCCAGATCGGCGACGAGCGTGGCGTCGGCGGTCTTGAAGAACTCGCCGCCCACCAGGTCGAGGCCGGCCTCGAAGGTGCCGTCGGCGCGGACGGGGTTGAGCACCGGCAGGTCGTAGGGGCGGGCCGCCGCCATGTCGTCGGCGCCGAAGGCGGGGGAGGTGTGGACCAGGCCGGTGCCGTCCTCGACCGTGACGTAGGTGGCGAGGATGACGTAGTGCGCCGGGGCGTCGAATTCCAGCAGCTCGAAGGGGCGCTGGTAGCTCCAGCGCTCCATCTCGGCGCCCTCGAAGCGCTCGCCGGTCAGCCACCAGCCCTCTCCCAGGACCGTGGCGACGAGCGGTTCGGCGAGGAGGAGCCGCTCGGTGCCGTCGGTGGCGACGACGTAGGAGACGTCGGGGTGCGCGGCCACCGCGGTGTTGGAGACCAGCGTCCACGGCGTGGTGGTCCACACGAGCAGCGAGGTGGGCGTCTCGGGCGCGGCCAGCGGCCCGGAGGTGATCGGGAAGCGCACGTAGACCGAGGGGTCGACGACGGTCTCGTACCCCTGCGCGAGCTCGTGGTCGGACAGGGTGGTGCCGCACCGGGGGCAGTAGGGGCTGATCCGGTAGTCGCGGACGAGCAGGCCCTTGTCCCAGATCGTCTTGAGCGCCCACCACACCGACTCCACGTACTGCGGGTCCATCGTGCGGTAGGCGGCGTCCATGTCGACCCAGTAGCCCATGCGCCGGGTCAGCTCCGTGAAGGAGTCGACGTTGCGCAGCACGGACTCGCGGCAGCGGGCGTTGAACTCGGCGACGCCGAACTCCTCGATGTCCTTCTTGCCGGTGAGGCCGAGCTCCTTCTCGACCGCGACCTCCACCGGCAGGCCGTGGCAGTCCCAGCCCGCCTTGCGGTCGACGTGGAAGCCCTTCATGGTCTTGAAGCGCGGGAAGACGTCCTTGAAGACGCGGGCCTCGACGTGGTGCACGCCGGGCTGGCCGTTGGCGGTGGGCGGGCCTTCGTAGAACACCCAGTTGGGGCCGCCCTGGGTCTGTTCCAGGGAGCGTTCGAAGACCTTCTGCTCGCTCCAGCGGGCGAGGACGTCGCGTTCGACCGCGGGCAGGTCGATCTGTGCGGGCAGCGCCGGGAAGGGCCGGGCGGGGGAGGGGTCGGGCGTGGCCAACGGAGGTACCTTTCCATCAGGAGTGCGTCCACCTGACGGAGGGACGAGGCCGTGTGCCCCGCGGTACCACCCTCCTTGGGCGCGGCCGTGCGCGCCCCACTTCGTTGCTGCCGCGGCCGGTTCTACTTGGCCCGCGCGGTGCGCGGCTGCCGTTCCTCCGGCGGCTCCGGGGTGATCTTCGCGTCGGTCATGCCCCCGGGCTCACACCGTCCCCGGGTCGCTCTGGGCTGTGTCCGGCGGTACTCGTCCCCATCCACGCCTTGCTGTGCTCAGAGGATAGCCCACCCCGGGCGCGGCGCTCCGCCGTTTTCCGCCGCGGGCACCCGGGCGGGCATACTTGCCTGCCGAAGAGCGACGACAACGGGAGGACGGGCCCATGGCCGCGACGGAGCAGACGGGGGCCGGGGGGACCGTTCTGGTGACGCTGCACGACCGGGAGGACGCCGAGGAACTCGCCGAGCAGCTGGCCGACCAGGGCTACGAGCCGTGCACGGTGCACCGCGACATGCTCGCCGGCGAGGACGACGCAGAGGACGCCGACTGGGTCATCGTCGTGCGCACCGGGCCGCACGGGGGACCCGCGGCCTTCGACGAACCGCATCTGGCGCTGCTGGCCGAGGACTACGGCGGGTTCGCGGTGGCGGAGTGACCGCGCCCGGGGTGGTTTCCCACCCCCTTCCGGGAGCGGGGCACATATGGGAAAACGACCCGCGTTGGCGCGTTGCGTCGTGGTTGGTTGATTCGCCCGCACCGGCCGTTTAAGCTACCCGGCATTGTGCGGATCGACCACCCTTTTTCGGGTGTTCCCGCACGTCATACGGGGCTTAGGGGTCGCCGTGGGGCGGCCCGGGGGGGAGGAGTCGTATGGCATCCACGACCGCGGCGGCGACGGGGGGCGGCGCCCGGGGGAGGGCGGCGGCCCAGAGCGTGCAGGCGGCCGACCTGCCGGTGCGCAAGGGGGAGGACCCTTGGAGCGAGGCCGAGCTGGCCGAGGTCCGCGCCGGGCTGGAGGAGCAGGTCGCCAGGTTGCGCGCGGAGATCGCCATGGCCGAATCGGAGCTGGCCGAGCGGCTGTCGGACTCCGTGGAGGGCGCGGGGGACGACTCCACGGACACGGGCGCGAAAGCATACCAGCGCGAGCATGATCTCGCGCTGGCCTACAATACTCGTGACCTGCTCGCCCAGAGCGAGCGGGCGATCAAGCGGATGGACGCGGGCACCTACGGCGTCTGCGAATCGTGCGGCCAGGCCATCGGCAAGGCGCGCGTGCAGGCGTTCCCGCGAGCCACATTGTGTGTGCAGTGCAAACAGCGCGAGGAGCGTCGCTGACTGACGTAGAGCCCTCCGGGGACGGACACCAGACGGTGAGCGAACCCGCCACGACCAAGCCGTGGCGGTTCGCTCTCCTATTGCTCGTGGCCGCGGTCGCCATCGCGGCCGACTTCGCCACCAAGGAGATCGCGCTGGCCCGGCTCGCGCCGGGGATGAGCGTCCCGGTCGTGGGCGAACTGCTCCAGTTCACCCTCGTCTTCAACACCGGGGCCGCCTTCTCCATCGGATCCGACGTGCCGTGGGTGTTCTTCCTGATCGCCTCCTGCGTGGTCGTCTACATCCTGGTCATCGCCCGCCGGCTGCGCAGCCTCGGGTGGGCGGTGGCGCTGGGCCTGATCCTCGGCGGGGCCTCGGGCAACCTGATCGACCGGGTCATGCGGCCGCCGGCGCCGTTCCACGGCGCCGTCGTCGACTGGATCCACCTGCCGAACTGGCCGGTGTTCAACCTGGCCGACTCCTGCATCGTGGTCGGCGGCGTGCTCGCCGTGATCCTCGCGTTCCGGGGCGTCAACATCGACGGGACCCTGGAATCGGACGCCGCCGAGGACGAGCCGGAGCCCGGCGCCGGGCCGGGCGACGCCCCAGAGGCACAAGGGACCGCCGCCGGGGATCCCGGGCAGGCGCCGGAAGGACCGGACCGCCGCCCGCCGGGCGGCGCGGCCGAGTCCACCGGGACCGCCGGCAAGGAGGAGCGCCCATGACCGGGGACCGCCGCAGCATGCCCGTCCCCGACGGGCTCGAAGGCGACCGCCTCGACGCCGCCATCGCGCGGATGTTCGGGCTCTCGCGCACCCGCGCCGCCGAGCTGATCACCGCCGGCGGGGTCATGGTCGACGGCGGTGCCGCCGCCAAGTCCGACCGCGTGCAGGCCGGGTCGTGGCTGGACGTCACCCTGCCCCCGCCGCCGAGCGCGCCCGTGGCGCGGCCCGAACCGGTACCGGGGCTGCGCGTTGTGTTCGAGGACACCGACATCATCGTGGTCGACAAGCCCGTCGGCGTCGTCGCCCACCCCACCGTGGGCTGGACCGGGCCGTCGGTCCTCGAAGGGCTGCTCGCCTCGGGCGTCCGGCTGAGCACCAGCGGCGCGGCCGAGCGGCAGGGCATCGTGCACCGGCTCGACGCCAACACCACCGGGCTCATGGTGCTCGCCAAGAGCGAGGCCGCCTATACCTTCCTCAAGCGCGCCTTCAAGGAGCGCACGGTCGACAAGCGCTACAACACGCTCGTCCAGGGCCACCCCGATCCGCTGCGCGGCACCGTCGACGCCCCGATCGACCGCCACCCCTCGGGCGACGGCCGGTTCGCGGTGGTCGCGGGCGGGCGGCCCTCGGTCACCCACTACGACACCATCGAGGCGTTCCGCGCGGCCAGCCTGCTGGAGATCAAGCTGGAGACCGGCCGCACCCACCAGATCCGGGTGCACATGGCGGCCCTGCGCCACCCCTGTGCCGGCGACCACCTCTACGGCGCCGACCCCACGCTCGCCGAGCGGCTGGGCATCCGCCGCCAGTGGCTGCACGCGGTGCGGCTGGGCTTCGAGCACCCCACCGAGGGGCGCCCGGTGGAGTTCGAGAGCGGTTACCCCGACGACCTCGCCGCAGCACTGGAACTGCTGCGCGAGGACTGAGCCCGCCCCCTCCCCGGCCACCGCAGCGCGCCGTGCGACAGCGCCGCCCCCACGATGATGACGGCCGCGCCCACCGGGTGGTTCCAGGCCAGCGAATCGCCCATGATCAGTACGCCGGCGGCGATCGCCACCACGGGGATCACGTAGGTCACGGTGGCGGCCACCGTGGCCCCCGCCTGGGTGATCACCGCGTATTGCAGCACGTAGGCCAGCCCGGTCCCCAGCGCTCCCAGCGCGGTGACGGCGAGCAGCACGCTCGGCGAGAGGGGGCCGGGCATGTCGGTGAAGAACGGCGTGACGACCAGCAGCTGCGCGGTCCCGGTGAGGAGCTGCGCGGTGGCCATCTCGAGAGTGGTGTGCCCGGTCCCGGTCAGGTAGCGGCGCACGTAGGGCGTCCCGATCCCGTAGCAGACGGTGGCGCTCACGGCCATGAGCATGCCGGTGGTGGCGGCGCCCGCGAAGCCCTCCCACACCCCGAACACCACCAGCACCCCCGCGAACCCCATGGCCAGGCCGATCAGCCGGCCGCGGGAGGGGCGCTCGTCGGAGAGCAGCAGGAGCGAGAACCCCAGCGCGAACAGCGGGGTCGCCGCGTTGCAGATCCCGGACAGCGCCGAGGGGATCATCGACCCGGCGTAGCCGAAGAGCGAGAACGGCACGACATTGAGCAGCAGCGCCGCCACCGACAGGTGCACCCACATCATCGGTGAGCGCGGCAGCCGCCCGCGGCGCAGCAGCAGGATCGCCGCCAGCGGCACCAGGCCGGTCGCCATGCGCCCCAGCGCGATCTGGAGCGGCGCCAGCTCCGTCGCGGCCACGGAGATGTAGACGAAGCTCAGCCCCCATACCAGGGCGAGGAGCAGGAACTTCGGCTGCCAGGCCGTGAGCAGCGCGGCGCCGCGCCGCGCGGGCGAGGTCGTTCCGGGGACGCCGGAGGGCGGGATCATGGGATGGTTGTATCGCGCTAAATACCTAAAGGTCTACTTCATTCTGCTTAACTCATGACTTAGTATTCCTTACATGTTGAGTGTCGACCGGATGCGCGTCCTGCACGCAATCGCCGTCAACGGATCGCTCTCGGGGGCGGCGTCCGCCCTCCAGGTCACCAACTCCGCCGTCTCCCAGCAGCTGAGCAAGCTCGAACGCGAGGTCGGCCAGGCCCTCGTCCAGCGCAACGGCCGGGGGGTGCGCCTCACCGAGGCCGCCGAACTCCTCGTCGAGCACACCGGGCACATCCTCTCCCTCGTCCACCAGGCGGAAGCCGACCTGGAGGCGCACCGCGACGCCGTCCTGGGCCAGCTGCGGCTGGCGTCCATCGCCACCGCGGCACGCGGCCTGGCGCCGCCCGCCCTCGTGGCGCTGCGCGAGGCCCACCCCGGCCTGCGGGTCAAACTCATCGAGCAGGAGCCCGACGAGAGCGTCACCGCGGTCGCCCGCGGCGACACCGACATGGCCATCGTCGTCGACTGGGCCGAGGCCACCATCCCGATGCCCAAGGGCATGCAGCGGGCGCCGCTCATGGAGGACACCGCCGACATCGCCCTGCCCGCGAGCCACCCGCTGGCCCACCGCGGCATCGTCGACCTCGACGACGTCGCCAAGGAGTCCTGGATCAGCTGGATCGGCGGATCCATCTGCGACAACTGGCTCCACGGCATGCTGCGGACACGCGGGGTCGAACCCGACATCGCCCACGCAGCGGGCGAACACCAGACCAAGCTCGCCATGATCGACGCCGGGCTCGGGGTGGCCGTCATGCCGCGGCTGGGCCGCGGACCGGTGCCCGACGGCGTCCGCCTGGTGCGCGTCCAGCCCGCCCTGGTCCGCCAGGTCTACGTCATCTGGCGCGCCGACGCCGCCCGCCGCCCGGCGATCCGCGCGGCGGTACGCGCCCTGCGCGACGCCGCCGCGCGGATCGGCTGAACCGCGTCTCCCGCTCAGCCTGCGGGGGCGCTTCAAGGCGCCGTCTTCCCTCGTCGCGGCGTACTCCCTCGTTCCTCGGTCGCACTCCGCTCCTCAGTCCAGACGACGCCGCGCCCCTACAGGCACGCTCGGTGTTTCCCGCTCAGCCTGCGGGGGCGCTTCAAGGCGCCGCCTTCCCTCGTCGCGGCGTACTCCCTCGTTCCTCGGTCGCACTCCGCTCCTCAGTCCAGACGACGCCGCGCCCCCGCAGGCACGCTCGGTGTTTCCCGCTCAGCCTGCGGGGGCGCTTCAAGGCGCCGCCTTCCCTCGTCGCGGCGTACTCCCTCGTTCCTCGGTCGCACACCGCTCCTCAGTCCAGACGACGCCGCGCCCCCATGGGCACGCTCGATTGGGGGTCTCCCACTCAGCCCGCGGCGCGTCGGTCGTCGCCGTGGGCCGCGATCAGGCCCGACAGCGTCGCCCCGGGGCTGATGATCTCGGGGTCGGTGCGGGCGTCGATCAGCGTGGGGGCGTCGGCGTCCAGCGCCTCCGCGAGCGCCTTCTCCAGCTCCTCGGGGGTGGTGGCCGTCGCCCCGCGGGCGCCGAGCCCCCGCGCGTAGGAGGCCAGGTCCAGGGGGCCGCCGATCCCGGTCCCCGACAGGCGGCCGAGTTCGCGCGCCTGGTGCATCGCGATCGTGCCGTACAGCCCGTTCTGGAAGACGAGCACGATGACCGGCGCGCCCATCCGCGCGGCGGTCTCCAGCTCCTGGCCCGTCATCAGCGCCCCGCCGTCGCCGGCCACCGCGACGACCGTGCGGTGCGGCTCGACCAGCTTGGCGGCGACCGCCGCCGGCACGGCGTAGCCCATGGCGCCGCTGGTGGGCGCCAACTGGGTGCGCGGATGGCCGAACCGCCACCCGCGGTGCAGGAACGAGGCGAAGTTGCCCGCGTCGTTGGTGATCACCGAGTCGGCGGGCAGCACCCGGCGCATGGCCTGCACCACCGCCCACGGGTGCAGGCCCGGGCCGGGGTGGTCGGCGACGCCGTCCGGCGGCGTGGTGGTCGCCAGCCACGCCCGGTGGGCGCCGTCGAAGTCGCGGTACAGGGTGGTGACCGGGGCGTGCGCCAGCGCGTCCAGGGCCCGGCGCGCATCGGCCACCGCGCCCAGCCACACGCCCGCGACCCTGCCGATCTGGCCCGGGTCGATGTCGATCTGGGCGACGTGGGAGCCCGGGCCGTGGGTCGCCGGTGCGGGCAACTGGTAGCCCTGCGTGGTGGTCTCGCTGAGCCGCGATCCCACCACCAGCACGGCATCGGACTCCCGCAGCGGTTCCAGGATCTCGGGCGGGCAGCCCAGGCCCAGGTGGCCGAGGTAGAGGGGGTGCTCGTTGGGGAAGACGTCCTGGCGCCGCCACGACGCGTAGACCCCGGTGTGGAAGCGCTCGGCGACGGCGATCAGCTCCTCGCGCGCCCACCGGGCCCCGCCGCCGGCGATGATCACCGGGCGCTCGGCGCGGGCCAGCCAGTTGGCGAGCCGGTCGCGCTCCTCCTCGCCCAGCGGCGGCCGCGCCGGGACCGTGCCGGGCAGCGCCTCGGGCGCGGGCACGGGTTCGCCGAACAGGTCCCCGGGCACGGCGATCGCCACCGGGCCGGGGCGGCCGGTGGTGGCCACCCGGAGGGCCTGTGCGGTGGTCTCGGCGAGCCGGTCGGCGCGTGTGACCGTCGTGGCCCACTTGGTGATGGGGGAGTAGAAGGCGGTCAGGTCGACCTCCTGGAACGCCTCGCGCCCCAGCCGGGTGGTCTCGCACTGGCCGAGGAAGACGATCATCGGCGTGGAATCCTGCATCGCCGTGTGCACGCCCACGGCCAGATTGGCCGCCCCCGGGCCGCGGGTCGCCGCCGCGACCGCGGGGGTACCGGTGAGTTTGGCCTCGGCCTCGGCCATGAACCCGGCGCCGTTCTCGTGCCGGGTGGAGACGAGCCGCATGCCGCTGCGCCGCTCGATGGCGTCGGTCAGTTCCAGGAAGCTCTCGCCCGGCACGGTGTAGCAGCGGCGGATGTGCGCGCCGGCCAGGACGTCGACCACGTGCTCGGCCGCTGGGCGCAGGGGGGCAGGACTCATGGGTTTCCTTCCACGGGTTCCAGGGGTGTCCGCCGCATGCGCGGCGTCCCACGAGGTCTGCCTACCCGCGATCAGCCCGCGCCCATCGCGCGCAGCGCGGCGGTCGTGGCCGCGGCCACGACGACCACCACCAGGAAGGGGGCCCGCAGGAGCAGCGCGACCACCGCCGCGCCCACCCCGCTCAACCGGGCGGCGTCCAGCGAGACGGGGCCGTCGGGCGCCACCGTCTGCACGGCGATCAGCGCCGCGAGCAGGGCCACCGGGACCGTCATGGCGAACCGCCGGACCAGCGGGTGGTCCAGTACCCGGCGCGGGGCGGCGAGCCCGGCGAACTTCAGCAGGTAGCAGCCCACCGCCGTCACGATGATCGCGATCCACACCATCATGACCCGGCCCCTTCCCGGACGCCGGGGGCGTCGGCGTCGTCCGCGCGGTGTCGTGGGCCCGTGCCCGCCACCGCGGCGGCCGCCGCGACGAGGACGGGTACGCCCGGGGGCAGGAACGGCGCCGCCACCAGCGCCAGGACGGCTCCCAGGACGGCGACGAGGCGTTCGCGGCCTCCCTCGCGCAGCCGCGGCCACAGCAGCGCCAGGAAGATCGCGGGTCCGACCGCGTCCAGCCCGAACACCGAGGGGTCGCCGATCCGCTCGGTGGCCAGCGCGCCCACCAGGGTCGTCACGTTCCAGAAGACGAACAGCGAGGCGAACGTGGCGGTGAACGCCGTACGGGCGTCGGCGGGGTCGCGCTGGGCGAGGGCGGCGGCCGTCGTCTCGTCGATGACACCGTGGGCGGCGACGGCGCGGCGCGCGCCCCGCCAGCCCAGGATGTCGGCCATGCGCAGGCCGTACAGGGTGTTGCGGCCGCCGAGCAGCAGTGCGCCGACGGCGCCCGCGACCAGGTTGCCGCCGCCGGCGACGACCCCGACCAGGGCGAACTGCGACGCGCCGGTGAAGGCGAGCAGGCTCAGCGCGCACGCCTGCCCCACGGTGAGCCCGGCGGCCACGGCGGCCGTGCCGAAGGCGACACCGGAGACGCCGACGGCCACGCCGATCCCCAGGGCATCGCGCACCGGCGGAGAGAGGGAGGGAAACGATATGGTCACCCGTCGGACGCTACGGGGGGACCGGCGCGCGCGTATTGAACGTTCTTGCGCGGTTCGCCGGAAACGCGCGCGATGCGCACCCCCTGGCCGCCGCCGACGGCGTCGTCGATCACAGGGGAGCCGCCGTCGTCCCCGGTGGGATGCGCGCGTCGGAGCCGTCGGTGCCTAAGCTGGGGACATGACCGATTCGCCCCTTGAGCGGGCGCGCTATTGGCGGCATCCCGGGCTGCCTGATGTCGAGCTGCTGAAGGCCAGCTTCGTGCGGCACACCTTCTCCCGGCACACGCACGACACCTACACCTTCGCGGTGATCGAGGCCGGGGTCGAGGAGTACCACTACCGCGGATCGCTGCGCAGGGCCGGAACGGGGGCCGTCGCGGTGGTCGAGCCCGGCGAGGTGCACACGGGACACGCCGTGTTCCCCTCCGGGTGGCGGTACCGCGTGCTCTACCCCGGCGTCGACGCCGTCGCGGAGGCGGCCGCCGAACTCGGCCTGCGCGCCACCCCCGCGTTCCCCGACGACGCCATCCAGGCCCCTGAGAGCGCCCGCCTGCTGCGCGCCGCGCACGTGGCCGCGGAGCGCGGCGACCGGCTGACCGCGTCCTCGCTCACCCGCGAGGCACTGGTCCACATGATGCGCAGGCACGCCCGCCCCTCGCTCGGCATCCGCGCAGGAGGGGCGCCGGTGCCCTCCCGCGCGGCGGCCGACGCGCGCGACCTCCTGCACGGGACCCTCGTGGACCCGCCCCGCCTCGACGACCTCGCCGCGGCCGTCGGCTGCACCCCCTTCGCGCTGCTGCGCGCCTTCCGTTCCGCTTACGGGCTCCCGCCGCACGCCTACCTGAACCAGCTGCGGGTGCACAGCGCCCGCCGGATGCTGCTCGACGGAGTGGCGCCCGCTCAGGTCGCGGCGGCCGTCGGCTTCGCCGACCAGTCCCACTTGAGCCGGCACTTCAAGCGCGCCACGGGTGTCCCGCCCGGGGCGTTCCAGAGGGGCGCTGCGCGCATCGGGCCCCGCGGGCACCCCTCCAGCCGATAGGTTGCTCGGATGGACGACCTCGCGACGTACCCCCCATTCGTCTTCGAGTCCACCGACCACGCCCCGGGCTACGCGCTGCGGCTCCGTGACGGCCACCTCGCCTCGGCCGACGGCGTCTTCGCCGCAGCGGGCTGGCCCTCCAGCGGCCGCGGCTGGGCGGGAGTGGCCCGGTTCCTCCTGGACTCCGGTGCCACCACCGGGGGCGGCCCCGTCTCCTTCGACGGCGAAGGGGGCACGTTCGCCTGCTACTCGGCCGACGCGGTGACCCTCGACCGGCTGGCGGCCCTTCTCCAGACGCTGCACCGCGACCACGCCGCCCTGGCCCGGCTGCTCGCCCAAGCGGGTGACGCCCGCGCCGATTGAGCCGCGGAGCGGGACCGGTGCCGGGCGACCGCCGTCCGGGCCGGTGGACCTCGCCGTACCGGACGGCGGGGGCACGGGCCGGTGGACTACGCTTCGGCGCATGCTGACCATCGTCGCCGCCGAGGACGCCCAGGACCGCGCGGCCGTTTTCGTCATCCGCGGTGCCGTGTTCGTGGCCGAGCAGCAGGTGCCGATCGAGGAGGAGTGGGACCGGCACGACCTCCTCGCCGACCACCTCTTGGCGCGGCTCGACGGTGTGGCCGTGGGCACCGGGCGGCTGGTGGAGATCGACGGAGCGGCGGTGCTGGGGCGGCTGGCGGTGCTCCCGCGGGCGCGGGGGACCGGAACCGGTGCCGCGCTGGTGCGCGCCCTTGAGGACCGTGCCCGCGAGCGGGGGCTGAAGACCGTGGAACTGCACGCCCAGACCCACGCCCTCGCGTTCTATGAGAAGCTCGGCTACCGGTCCTACGGCGACGAGTTCCTGGACGCCGGGATTCCGCATCTGCACATGCGCAAGGACCTCTGAGCCGGCGGCAGCGGCCCGGCGCGCCTCGGCCCGCGGCGGCGCCGTGGCACCGCTTTCCGGCCGGCTTCGGCCTCGGTGGTGAGCATCACGAAATAGCACCGGGAACGTCGCGGTTGCACGTGGCGGCGGCGGGCGTCCCGGTGCGGACCGGTCTGCTCGGGGTGGCCCCGCAGGATCCGTTTGCTACTACCGAGTAATGTTCTAGTCCGGTGGAGGTGTTCCCTCCCGTCGGTTCTCGGGCGGCGACGCCCCTACGGCACGGGCGGGCGAGCACGGCCCGCGGCGCCGAGGGGATGCCGCCCACCGCCATCCCTCCGGCCGCAGCCCCTGCTCGGCCGAGCCCCGCACGACCCCGAAGGAAGCCATGACGGTCGACACCCAGCCGGCACCCCGGTTCCCCGATCCCCGAGACTTCGGGTTCACCGTTCTCGATGAGGCGGAGATCCCCGCGGAGCTGACGGCCCTCGTCGGCCAGGTGCGCAGCCTGGTCGACGCCGTCGCCCACACCGAGGCCGGCCCCGAGGCCCTGGAGCGGGCGCGTGCCGCGGCCGCCGAGGCCACCGCCGCGCTCGGCGGCGAACGCCGCGCGATCGGCGCCATGGTCCGCCACACGCGGCCCGACGGCGGAGCCGAGTACGGGACCGTGACCAACATCGTCGCCGGCCCGACCAACCCGGCCGCCCCGCCGTTGCGGCTGGAGCGCGACGGCGACGGGCTGCGGGGCGAGGTCGTCCTGGGCGGCGTCTACCAGGGCCCCCCGGGGCTCGTGCACGGCGGCTGGATCGCCGCCCTGCTCGACCAGGCACTGGGCAGCGCCGCCAACGCGGCGGGCGTGCCCTGCCTGACCGCCAAGCTCGACGTCGACTACCGCGACCCCACTCCGCTCAACGTCCCCCTGCACATCACGGCGCGGGTCACCGGGGCGGAGCGCCGCAAGGTCTTCGTCTCAGCGGAGATCCGCCACAACGGCGAGGTCACCGCCGAGGGCACGGCCATCATGGTGCGGATCCCGCTCCCCGGGTGACCCCGCCCACCGGTGACGGGGAGACGCCCGCCGCGCCTGGCGGTGCGCACACAGGGGCTCCGTCCTCCGGTGCCCCGGTCCGCGTGCCGGGCGGAACGGAGCCGTCGTCGGGAGCCGTGCACCGCAGGCGGGCGGGCGCGAACAGGGGACGGAGGCCGTGCCCGCGGACGGCACCCCCTCCGCGGGGCCGATGGCGCCCCCGCACCCGGCCTGCTCCGGCCGCATGCGCTTTCCGCACCAGTGTCCGTCACCGCTCCCGCGGAAGCACGGAAGGCGTCCGCGCCGCCCGTCCGGACTCGCTCGATCGGGGCAACCGCGGACCTTCCGGCGACGGCCGGCGGCGTGTCGCCCGCCGACCGATATGGGTAAAAGCGGACTTTAGCGATCTACACCGTCAAGATGGGCATGTCATAAGAGAGCGGACCGGGCGCGGGTGACCGGATCCGGCCACCCCACCCTCCGGGACGTCCGAATCGTCCACGACCGCGCCGACCGTATCCACCCGCCGGCAGCCGCTGGCGCCGACGCGGTCCCGGGGAACAGCGGGGCCGAAGGGGTAGGGGACGAGGCCGGGGCGGGTGGCTCGGGGTGGGGGCGACCCGGACCGACCCGACTATGGCGCATCTCATCGTGCCGGTCGACGCCCGGCGTCGCCGATCGGTTCCCGGGTCCGATAGACCGGAAGGGTGACCGTGTTCTCTTCTCCCGCGCAGGCCGAGATCCCCACCCGGGGCGGGTTGGCGGAGACCCTGTTCGACCGCGCGGAGCGCGACCCCGGCTCGGCCGTGCTGTGCCGCCGGGACGGGGACCGCTGGCGGGACGTCTCGGCCGCCGGCGTCCGCGACGAGGTCACCGCCGTGGCCAAGGGCCTCATCGCCTCCGGGATCGAACCCGGCGACCGGATCGCCCTGCTCTCCGCCAACCGGTACGAGTGGACCGTGCTCGACTACGCCGTCTGGGCAGCGGGCGCGGTGTCCGTGCCCGTCTACCCCTCGTCCTCCGGCGCCCAGATCGAGATGGTCCTCGCCGACTCCGGCGCCGTCGCCTGCCTGGCCGACGACGACGATCACACCCGCGCCGTCGACGGGGTCCGCCCGCGCCTGCCGGCCCTGCGGCACCTGTGGACCATCGACGCCGGAGCCCTCGCCGACCTCACCGCCGCCGGTGCCGCGATCGGCGACGCCGAAGTCGGCCGGCGCCGCGAGGGCGTGTCGCCCGGCGACCCCGCCACCATCGTCTATACCTCGGGCACAACGGGCCCGCCCAAGGGGTGCGTCCTCACCCACGCGAACTTCTTCGCCGAGGTCGGGAGCGTCGTGCACGCCCTCTCGGTGCTGTTCGAGCCCGGGGCCGACGGCACCCCGCCCTCGACGCTGCTGTTCCTCCCCCTGGCCCACGTATTCGGCCGGATGGTGCAGGTGGGGGTGGTCCACGCCGGGGCCCGCCTCGGGCACACCGGCAGTGTCCGCTCCCTGATCGCCGACCTGGGGACCTTCCGCCCGACCTTCCTGCTCGCGGTGCCCTACGTCTTCGAGAAGATCCACGCCACCGCGCGTTCGCGCACCAGCGGGCTCCGGCGGCGGATCTTCGACGCCGCCACCGACACCGCCGTCGCCTACAGCCGCTCGCTCGACCACGGCGGACCGGGCCTGGGCCTGCGGCTGCGCCGCCGGCTGTTCGAACCGCTGGTCTACCGCAGGCTCGCGGCCGCGCTCGGGGGGCGGTGTACCCGCGTGCTCTCCGGCGGCGGCGCCCTGGACACGCGGCTGCTGCACTTCTATCGCGGTATGGGCCTGGAAGTGTACGAGGGGTACGGACTGACCGAAACCACGGCCGCCGTCCTCGCCAACGTCCCGGGCCGGGTGCGGCCGGGGACCATCGGCGGCCCGCTGCCCGGGGTGTCGGTCACGCTCGCGGCGGACGGGGAGATCCTGGTGAAGGGCGGCCAGGTCTTCGCCCGCTACTGGAACCGGCCGGCGGAGTCCGCGGCGGTCTTCGACGCCGACGGCTGGTTCGCGACCGGTGACCTCGGCGTGTGCGACGCCGACGGCTATATCCGGGTCACCGGCCGCAAGAAGGAGATCCTGGTGACCGCGGGCGGCAAGAACGTGGCCCCGGCCGCCGCCGAGGAGCGCATGGCCGCCGACCCCCTCGTCGGCCAGTGCGTGGTGGTCGGCGACGGCCGCCCCTTCGTCAGCGCCCTCATCACCCTCGACCCCGCCGAGTTCGCCTCCTGGAAGGAGCGCAACGGCCACCCCGCCGACGCCACGGCGGCCGGCCTGGCGGAGGACGCGGGCCTGCGCGCGGCGGTGCAGCGCGCCGTGGACGCCGCCAACGGCGCGGTCTCTCGCGCGGAGTCGGTCCGGGCGTTCACGATCCTCGCCGAGCCGTTCAGCGTCGAGGCCGAGACTCTGACGCCGACGCTCAAGCCGCGCCGCGACGCCATCGCGGCCCGGCACGCCGACGCGATCGAGCGCATGTACGCCCCGCGCGGCGCTCGCTGACCGCCCAAGGGCGTCCCGGTGCCCACCGGCGCCCCACCCGCCGGTCGCGCCACGTTTTCGGTCGCGCTTCCGTGGCCGCCCGCCGACCCGGTCAATGGCGTTTACGGGTGACGGGAGTACCCTCTCGGCGCCAGGTCATCGTTACCGTCAAGGCGCTTTCCGTGGCGGCTCGGGCAATGAAGACGTCGGCCTCGGCGTTGACGCTGATACCCATTTCAACGGTGATCTCTTCGGGCCCGGCGGCCAGGTCACCCAATTCGCGTCCGATCAGGCGGGAGAGCTCTCGGACTTTTCCCAGTATCGCCTCGAATTTCTCGTCGGCCGCGCGGATGATGTCCCGGCCGGACACCTCCTGCATGCCAGGTGAGCTTCCCGCCGCCTCGACCAGCACGGACGCGCCTTCGTCACTGGTGAAACGGATGATCTCCGCCATGGTGAGCCGCCTTTCGCCGTCGTCCGCCGCGCCGCCGTCGCCTCGTCTTCGCCGACCGCCCGCCGCGACGTAAGGTAACTGTCCGCTATCGGGCTACATGAATTGGTCCACACCGGGGATATAAAAAAACGACCGGAGACATGTCGGGATAATCGTCGTGGGAAGATCCGTGTTCCGTTTGCGTTCCTCTGTACAGGTGGTCGGCCACTCGTCTTGGTCGAGAGTTCCGTATGAGCATTGATTCGATCGTGCCCGGAGACGAACCCGGAAGAGGGAGGAGCCGGCGCCGGCCCAAGGGCGTGTCGGCATGTGTTCCGAGGCATGAACCCATGTGGTGGAAGTCCAGTTACAGCAACAATCCGCCCGACTGTGTGGAGGTCGCCCGGGTGCCGGGGGCCCGCGTGCTGGTGCGTGATTCCCACGACCCGGGCGGTGCGGTGATCGGGGTGAGCCTCCGGGCGTGGCGGGAGTTCGTGGTCGGGGTCGGCCGGGGGGAGCTCGGCTGAGGGTGCGGCCGGGGGCGCGCGTCCCCGCCGCGCCCCCGGCCGCACCTGGCTCACATCCCGTTCATGAACAGGTCGCAGTTGGCGCGCACGTCGTGTGCCGCCGACCGCGTGGCCGGGTGGTCGGGACCGAACAGCGCCCGGTACTGGCGCGCGACCTCGGCCCGCTCCTCCTCCAGCGGCACCCCTTCGACGACCCTGCGGTCCATCATCAGGTTGCGCAGCGCGGCCAGGGTCAGCGGGTGGTCGTCGCCGAAGACCTGCACCGCGCGTTCGTGCGTGCGCTGGTCCAGGTCGAGCGCCGCACGGGCGTCGCCCGCCGCGAACAGGTCGCTGGCGAGGTTGACGGCGTTGGCGAGGCTGGCGGGGTGGTCGTCGCCCAGCCGGTCGGTATGGACGCCCATGGCCTCTTCGTCGGCGGCCCGCGCCTGGTCGACCCGCCCGAGGAGGCGCAGGGTGACCGCGTGGTTGAGCAGGGCGTCGGCGTAGAGCGGGTGCTGGGCGCCGTAGATGCCGCGGTAGTGGGCCAACGCGTTCGACGACAGCGCGAGGGCGGCGTCGTGCTCGCCGATCGCGCGCAGCGACACCGCGTGGCTGGCCGCGGCGCGCACCGTGCTCTGGGAGTCCGGGCCGGAGTGGTCCTCGAACATGCGGTACGCCTCGTGCGACAGGGCGACGGCCTCGCGCAGGCGGCCGGTGCGGCGCTTGACCGCCGACAGCGCGAGCATGGTGATCAGTCGCAGCGGCGACTGCGCGGGGTAGAGGCGGGAGTTGTCGGCGTGCAGTTCGTCGAGGAACTGCATGGCCTCCCAGTAGCGGCCGGACTCCATGAGCCCCTGGGCGTAGCCGTACTTGCTGCTCAGGGTGCGCGCGTGCTCGGGGCCGAGCATCTGGATGCGGCGCTCGTGGTTGTAGCGGTCGATCTCCATGGCGCTGGTGAAGTCGCCGGTGAGCCGCAGGCCGATGGCGTGGATGTGCGCGGTTTGCAGGGTCAGGGGGTCGTCGCGGCCGAAGAGGCGCTGCTGGCGTTCCATCACCTCGCGGCTGACCTCCACGGCGTCGCGGAACCGGCCGAGGTTGCGCAGGTCCAGCGCGAGGTCGATGCGGGCTTCCAGGGTCTCTTCGTCGTCGGTGCCGCGCAGCCGGGTGAGGGTCTCGACGAGCCGGATGCTGCGCTCGTAGGACTCCTGGAAGCGCCCCAGGCTGGACAGGATCAGCGCGTAGCGCATGGACACGCGCAGGGTCTGCGGGTGCTCGGCGCCCAGCTTCTCTGTCCACAGGTTGAGCGCGCGCCGCCCCAGCGGCTCGGCCTCGCCGGGCCGGCCCCACAGGTCGAGGAAGCGGACCTCGCTCAGCACCAGCTGGCGCGCCCACTCGCTCTCGCAGTCCCACTGCTCGGTCTCCCACACGTGGGGCAGCAGTTCGACGTAGCGCGGCCAGTCGTGGGCCGACAGGGGGTCGCCGGGGTCGAGGTTGGCCAGCAGCATGTGGGCGCAGTGCCGCAGCTCGGTGCGCTCTTCGGTGCTCAGCGGCAGCTTGAGCGCCTCTTGGACCAGCCGGTGCAGCTGGAAGGTGGAGTTGCGGTGGTCCATCTTGACCAGCGCGTAGCGGTCGATGGCGCGCAGCGCGCGGCTCAGCTCGATGCCGGGGTCGGCGAGGATCGCGGCGAGCTCCGCGGGGGCCTCGACGTTGCGGGCGTTGTTGAACAGGCGCCGCGGGATCGGCTGGGGCGCCAGGAACGCGCACACCTGGAGCAGCCGCAGTGCCCCCGGGTTGGACTCGCGCAGCCGTTCCAGGGTCATGTTCATGGTGGCCGCCACCGACCACGGGTAATCCGGGCCGGGTGAGACGTTGGACAGCAGTTCCTCGGTCTTCTCGTCGAACAATTCGAGCCACTCCGTGGCGGGCATCAGGGTTTCGTAGAGCCACACCGCGGTCTGCTCGATCGCGAGCGGCAGGTCGCCGAGCTTGTCGGCGATGCGGTCGGCGTCCTCGGCGGAGAGGCCCTCGGGACCGCGCCGGTGCAGCAGCTCGGTGCTCTCGTGCCGTTCGAAGGTGTCGACCTGGACCAGGTTGCCGCTGACCGTGCGCCACTGGGGGGACCGCGAGGTGATCAGCACCTGCCCCGGGCCCCCTGACGGGATGAACGGCTGTACCTCGGAGGGCTCGGACGCGCTGTCGTAGACGAGCAGCCAGTTGGCGTAGGGCGTGCCCGTCCGCAGGGATTCCAGGACCGCGCGCACGGTCGCGGCGGGGTCGCCGCCCGGCTGGAAGCCGAGTTTGGGGGCCAGCTCGATCAGTGACTGCTGGATCTGGGAGGGGGTGTCGGAGGGGACCCACCACACGAGGTCGTAGTCGCCGCGGTGGCGCCAGGCGAACTCCTGGGCCAGCTGGGTCTTGCCCACGCCGCCCATGCCCTGGAGCGTCTGCGGGAAGACCTGCGGCGGCGGCAGCGGGCGACCCGGCCGCGGGCGCGGCGCCGACTGGGGAAGGACCGTGGTGTCGCCTTCGCGCAGCCGGTCGCGCAGCTCGGACAGGAGGCTCTCGCGCCCGACGAAGGTCGCGTTGCGCGGCGGGATCTGTCCCCAGACCAGCGGCCGGGTGCGCGGGCCCTGCGGCACGTCCCCGAAGGGGTCGTAGCGCACGGGCTCGGGCGCGGATCCTCCGTTCAGCACAGAGGAGGCCGGGCCGCCGATGGGGCTCGCCTGGGAAATGCCGGTCGGCTGGGGATCTGCTGGAACCACGGTCGTATCCTCTGGGCTTTCACGGTCGTGAGCGGCGTACCGGGGGACGGGTTCGGGGTCGGCGGCGGTGTCCGTGCCCGGATCCCGGCGGGCCGGGTCGGATCGCCGGTCCTCCGGTGGCGTGTCATCGGGGTCGCCGCGGCCGGGCGGCGGCTCCGCTGCGGCCCGGCGGAGCTGTTCGGGCAGCGCGCCCAGCGCCGGCGCGACGGCGTCGGCGAAGGGCGCGGTCGCGGGGTCGGCCCGCGGCAGGCGCTCCTCCGGAGCCTGGCCGAGGAGGAGCCGTTCCAGGGCGGCGAACCACGGAACGGAGTCCCGGTAGCGGGCGGCGACCGCCTCCAGCAACTCCTTGACCTCGCGGCGGCTGCCCCCGGCGGCGAGGAGGAGTTCGCGCACGCCGGGGTGGAACTCCAGGGTCACCCGGTCGCCGCGGTCGATGCCGGGGGTGTCGTCGGTGCGCCGGATCAGCCCGGAGCACAGCACCTCGGTGAGGTCGGAGGGCCGGGGGTCGGCGGTGAACCGCTCCTGGACCAGCCGGATGGTCGCGAGGTTGAGGGGGATCGCGGCCAGGCGGACGGCCAGGCGGAACGCCGCGGGCGAGGCGACGACGCGGAAGATCTCGACGCGCTCGCGGGCGTCGAGCGGCCGCTGCCCGGGTTCGTCGGCGCTCGGGAAGGGCGGCAGGACCTCGGCGGCGGGGGCCTCCAGGAGGCCGGCGGGTGCGTCGCCCGGACCGGGGTCGGGCGGCGCGGACTCGACCACGAGCGCGGTCGTGGCGTATTCGCGGTCGCCGCGGTGACCCCGGACGAAGCGCGCCCAGCGTTCGATGTCGTGCGCGGCGATGGGGAAGACCGGAACGGCCACGGAGCCGTCCGGCAGATCGGGCGGCTCGGGCGCCGGGCCGCCGGGGGACAGCGGGTGCGCGCGATAGGCGGTGTTGGGGGGCGCGGTCCCGCTGGGGGAGACCGGGGCGTGCAGCCCGACGTGCCACGGGCGCATACCCGTGCCCCGCCATAGGGGCCGGTCCAGCAGGTGGGCGACGCCCACGGCGGCGTCGGCGCCCCAGCGGGCCAGCCAGCCGCCCATGGCGCCGTTGTGCCAGCCGTCGCCCACACCGTCGCTGAGGACGAGCAGCAGATCGCGGTCGCGGCCGGCGAAGAGGCGGGCGGGGTGGGGCGCCGGGCCGTGGGCGGCGCGCAGGGTGAGGTCGGCGGCGCGCGCCTTGTCGGAGTCGAAGGAGAAGGTCCGGATGGTGCGGAAGACCTGGAGCGGGCCGAGCAGGGACAGCAGGTCGTCGACCAGCGGCTGCTGGACGATCATGGACAGGCTGTCGTCGACGAGCACGGTGAGGTGGTCGGCGACCTCCAGCAGAGGGGAGAACACGGGCAGGACGGGGGTGCGCCGCGCGCGCCCGGGCCGGGGGTCGGCCAGTGCGCGCTGGGCGAAGCCGTCGGCGGTGGAGTCCTCGTCGAGCCGGGTGGCGCGCGGGGCCTCGCCGCGGCGGCGGAAGGTCTGGAAGGCGCGGACGAGCGCGCGGCGCTCGCTGAGCCGGGGCCGGGCCGGAGCGGGCAGGCCGGAACCGCCGGGCGGGGGCGGGTGCGACGGAGGCTCGGGGGAGGGCGCCGGGGCGGGCGGGAGCGGCGCCGACATACCGGGGTCGGGGGCCGGCGGCGGGGGCTCGGCGGGTGGCGGGGGTGCGAGGGCGGGGACGTCGTCGCGCGCCCGGGAGGGGTCGGGCGGGGGTGTGGCGGGTTCAGGGCCGGCGGGGTCGGGGTCGTCGCCGGAGTGGTCGCGGTGGGCCGCCAGCCACAGCGCGTCGCCGATCTCCCACCAGGTGGGGGAGGCGGCCGGGGGGTCGTGGGACGGCTGATCGGGGGACGGCGGCGATGCCGGCCCCGCGGTCCTGGGCCGTCCTAGACCCTTGTCGCCGGTCACCCACGGCCCGCTTCCATGAGGCGTTGCCAGACCAGTCCCAGTATCCGGTTCCAGGCGTTCGGATCCAAGGATGTGGCATGCGTGCGGACTTCGGAACTAACGAGATGGACGGAGTTCAGTAGCTGGTCGATGGAGAGTCCGCCGAGCTCGTCGCACCGGCGCAGGAACTCGGCGATGAGTTCGCGGTCGGCGGTGCGGTCGCGGCCGTCGAAGTGGGCGCAGACGATGTCGGCGAGCTGGTCGTGGGAGGGCCGCTGGAGGCGCAGGGGCAGGCAGCGGCGCAGGAAGGCCGGCGGGAAGGGGCGTTCGCCGTTGCTGGTGATCGCGATGAAGGGGAACTCGTGGCAGCGGACCGCGCCGCCCTCGATGGACGCGGTGCCGTCGGGGTCGTCGGTGGGGACGGTGATCCGGGGCTGGGCGGAGCGGAGCCGGGCGAGTTCGGGGACGTCGTAGGAGCCGTCCTCCAGGACGCCGAGGAGGTCGTTGGCGAGGTCGGCGTCGCCCTTGTCGAATTCGTCGATGACCAGGACGCGGGGGAGGCGGTGCGGCAGCAGGGCGGTGCCAAGGGGGCCCAGGCGCAGGTAGTCGCCGATGGGGCGGTCGTCGGGCGTGGTGCCGGGGGCGGCCGCGGCGTCGGCGGAGATGTCCTGGATGCGGGCGAGGGGGTCGTAGCGGTAGAGGCCGTCGCGGAGGGTGGAGCGGCTGGTGATGGACCAGCGCAGGACGCGGCCCAGGCGGAGCTCGCGGGCGACCCGGTAGGCGAGGCTGGACTTGCCCACGCCGGGGTCGCCGGTGATCAGGAGGGGGCGGCGCAGCAGGAGGGCGGTGTTGACGGCGTCGACGACCGTGGTCTCGTGCTCGGTGAGCGGGCGGTCGGCGGGGGTCGCGGAGGCGCCAAGGATCCGGGTGGTCTCGGTTTCGTCGGCCGGTGGGTCGGGCTGGTCCGGCCCGCCGTCGAAGCGTCGCCAGGGCGGCGGGTGGGGGAGCCGCTCCTGGAGGCTCGCGGCGTACAGGTCGGGGCGGCCGGTGCCGCGGTAGATCCACCAGGACGGCGAAGGGGTGCCGCCGGTGCCGGCATGCGCGGGGCCGGACGTCGGTGAGGACGCCATCAGAGGACCTTCCTCGTCGCTGTCATCGCGCCTTTTTCGGGGAAGAGAATATGCCAGTCGGACGGAGTTCTCTAATTTGGTGGAAATCGTCGTGAATGACGGTTATATCGTAGGGATCGTATCCTTCGTCCTCATAGTCCGGATCTGCACTCCGGACACGCCACCTGTGCAGGTATTCCGGCAGGGTGTCGAGGTCGTTGCGGGAGATGGCGCCTCCTTCCCGCGTAATTGCCGATCCTAGCGAATCGTGGAATCTTCGTGTCGCCTCGGAGTCGGCCGCATCCAGCCAGGTGATCGCCGGAAGACCGGCCTCCAAAGCCCGGTAGAGCTGTCGTTCCCCGTCATCGCGATCGGGACGCGTCCCCAGTGCCACGAGCACGATGGCGGGGTCGGCCAGCCGGTCCTGTAGAGGGATACCCCCCTCCGCCGGAGGCGCGGTCGGAATGCGGTAGAGGATGCCGCCGTCGTTGCCGCCGAGCAGCTGCCAGCGCCGCAGCAGCCGGGTGCGCGTGTGCCCCCACGCCGGCACCCGGGTATGGAGCCGCTCGGTGTGGTGCAGGACGATCTCATAGGCCGCGCCCACCCGCTCGCCCTCGCCCGACGCCGGCGCGCGCAGCCGCCATTGGGCGATGCGCTGGGTCAGCAGCGAGAACGGCAGGAAGAACTCCAGCCGGGTCGGGGGCGGCGCCTCCTCGGCGTCCCAGAAGCCCGCCCCGGCCTCGGCCGCCTCGATCCAGCCGAGGACCGTGTCGCGCACCCCCTCGGCCGCGACCTCCGCGGAGCCGCCGTTGGTGAGGTCGCCCCCGTTGTCGATCCAGTGCGACAGGATGTAGCGCGCGGGGTCGGCGGGGTCGGTGGGCACCGCCTCGGCGGCGAAGATCAGCCTGCCCTTCGCGGGGGGCGGGCCGGCCGCGGCGGCGCCCCGCAGCTCGGCGAGGGCGCCGCCGGGCACCTCGCCGCCGCGCCTGCTGTCGGAGTAGGCGCGCAGCACCGCGGTGTTGGCGACGCCGGTGCGCGCGATCTGCTCCACGAAGACGATCTCGCGCGGCATGCGGTCCGCGCGCGGTGTCATGGCCCGCAGGTGGGTGAACGCGTCCCAGGCGGTCGTGAAGTCGGCGCCTTCGGGGATGCGGTCGCGCGTCGCGGCCAGGTAGGCGGCCGCCACGGCCTCGAAGCGCAGCGCCGTCAGCGCGGGCTCCAGCGCGTCGAGCTCGGGGTCGGCGAGCAGGGGCGACAGCGGGGCGACCATCTCCAGCGGCTCCATCAGCCCGATGTGGCCGCCGCCGTGGGCCGTCGCGTAGCGCGCCTTGACGATGATCCCGATGACCGCCCCCTCCGCGGCGTCGAGCACGCCGCAGCCGCTGAAACCGGGCTCGAAGTGCGCCGGGCGGGACTCGGCGATGTGCACTTGGGCGCGGTGCGGGAGGTCCCCGCCGGGCCCCACCACGTGGGCCTCGGCGCTGAGGCCGTGCGGGCTGTCGCGCGGATAGCCCTTGACCCGCACGGCGCGGGGGCGCCCGGTGGCGGAGATCTCGGCCATCCGGCCGCCCAGGCGCGCCGCCGAACTGCCGCGGACGGCGCGGTCGAGGCTGAGGAGGGTGGTGTCGCGCTCGGCGTTCCAGGTCGAGGCCACGACCCGGGCGGTCCGGGTCCGGTAGTCGCTTCCGCAGGGCACGTCCACGGCCACCGGCTGCCCGGGATCGGGCACGGCCGGCTCCGCCGTCCTGCCCAGGGCGGCGTTGACGACGTGGACACAGGTCAGGATCCGGTCGCCCGGGACCAGCACGCCGCCGCCGACGACGGCATCGCCGGAGCCTTTGATCCGGACCTGCCAGGTGGGGGTGAGGACGAGCGAAGGAGATGCCACCGTGACGCGGCCTCTTTCTTCGGTTGTATGGGGGGCCTTCCACGCTGCGCGCAATTCGGCTGGCTCTTTATGTTCCCTTTGTGGCGCTGTTTACTCTACGTATGGAGGCGGCTACGCGACTATATGAGGTGAGACGCTCGGAGAGGCGGAGAGGTTCCAGGAGAAAGGGGGTAGGGGCACCCGATCCGCCCGGAGCGGACCGGGCCGCGGACATGACTTCGGCACGGCCGCAAACCAGGTTGCCACCGTGCCGGAAAGGAGCCCGCTAACCGAGCGTCACGATCGACTTGTATTCAAGATAGGGGTCCAGTCCCTCGGGGCCGAGCTCGCGCCCCACCCCACTGGCACGGTAGCCGCCGAACGGCGTGTTCACATCGATGTTGTAGAAGTTCACCCCGAAGGTTCCGGCCCGCACGCGGCGCGCCACCGCGAGCCCCCGCGCGGGATCGGCGGTCCACACCGACCCCGCCAGGCCGTACGCGCTCTCATTGGCCAGGCGCACGGCGTCGTCCTCGTCGTCGTAGGGCACCACCACGACCACCGGGCCGAAGATCTCCTCCTGCGCGATGCGCATGGAGTTGTGCGCGTCGGCGAAGACGGTCGGCTCCACGTAGAAGCCGCGGTCGCGCCCCGCAGGACGGCCGCCCCCGACGGTGACCCGCGCCCCCTCGGCGCGGCCGATCGCGATGTAGCCCTCCACGCGCTCGCGCTGGCCGGCCGACACCAGCGGCCCGATCTCGGTCGCGGGGTCGGCGGGGTCGCCGACCACCAGGGTCCCCACACGCTCGGTCACCGCGTCCACGACCTCCGTGTAGCGCGAGCGGGGGGCGAGCACCCGGGCCTGGGCGATGCACGCCTCGCCGTTGTTGAGGAGCGCGGTCATCGGCAGCATCCCGATGTAGGCCGCCAGGTCGGCGTCCTCGAGGACGATCGCCGCCGATTTCCCGCCCAGTTCCAGGCTCGCCCCGGCCAGCCGCTCGCCGCAGATCGCCCCGATGCGCCGGCCCGCGGCGGTGGAGCCGGTGAACGCGACGTGGTCGACGCCGCGGTGGCGCACCAGGTGCTCGCCCGCCTCGCGCCCGCCCGCCACGATGTTCAGCACGCCCGGCGGCACCCCCGCCTCGTCGGCGGCTTCGGCCAGCACATAGGGGTCGAGCGCGGTCTCGGGCGCCGGTTTGACCACCACCGCGCAGCCGGCCAGCAGGGCCGGGCCGATCTTGGCCGCGATGAGGAACTGCGGGACGTTCCACGGGACGATCGCCGCGACCACCCCGACCGGCTCGCGCTCGACGTGCACCGGGCCGAACAGCCCGGGGCGGGTTTCGGTCCAGGCGGTGTCCGCCGCGAGGCCGGCGTAGTAGGAGAGCGTCTGGTGCGCCAGGGGCGCCTGGGCGAGCTGGGAGAAGGAGAGCGGACTGCCCATCTCGGCGGTGATCAGGGCGGCGAGCTCACCGGAGCGCTCCTCGTAGAACCGGGCCAGCCGCGCGAGGACCGCGGCCCGCTCGCCGGGGGAGGTGTGGGGCCAGGGGCCGTGGTCGAACGCCTCCCGGGCGGCGTTCACGGCGCGGTCCATGTCGGCGGGGGAGCCGTCGGGCACCCGGCCTATGGCCTCCTCCGAGTGCGGCGAGACGACCTCGATGCCGCCCGCTCCGGCGGGCGCCACCCGGTCTCCCCCGATGTAGAGCCGGTCATGCGTGCGCATCCGACCTCCTCCTTGCCTGGACGCTACGTTGACAGAACCCGTTTCAGTTTCCCGGCCCGTCACGGTCTTGGGCTAGGGGAGGAGCGAGGGCGTATACGTGGAACGCGTTATCGCCGGAGGGCCCCGCGCGGCGGCCCGCCGCAGCGGAAGCGGTAGGATCCCCCCATGACGATCCACCGCCACCGCGTGTTCATCCGGCCGACCGCGTCCGCGTCGGCCTCCGGCACCTAGGCGGCAACGGGACGTACGTCGGCACCAGAGCGCGAAGGCCACGGCCTTCCGCTCTTTTTCTTTTCCCGCGGCCGGCCCGCCTCCCGTTCAGCGGCGCGCCGGCCGCCCCCGCGACGAAGGAGCAGCACATGGCCCCGGCCACCGACACGGTCACCGACCTCCGATCCCGCATCGACCGCGTGGACGCCGAGCTCGCCGGGCTACTGGAGGAGCGCGCGCTGCTGGCGGCCGAAATCCAGCGGCACAAGCCGGTGGGCGGCTTCGTCGGCCGCGACCCCGGGCGCGAGCGCGCGCTCGTCGCCGCCATGGCGCACCGCGCGCCCCGCCTGGGCGCGCCCCGGCTGGCCCGCATCATGTCCGCCGTCATCGAGGCGGGTCTCGAAGCGGCCGAGGAGGAGGCGCGGGCGCCGCTCGCCGACCGGTGATCCCGGACCGCCCCCCGGCTGCCGGGAACGGGGCGGCACGGCGGTCACCCGCGCCCGGCGCCCCCGGCGCCGGCGAGCCGGGCGAGCCGTTCACCGGCCCGCCGCGGCGACCGCGCGTGGCGCCCGAGGGCGTGCCAGGGGTCGCCGCGGTCCGCCAGCTCCGCCAGGCGCCGGGGCAGGCTGCGCACGGCCCACACCTGAGCCGACCCGGCCCGCTCCAGTTCGCTCCACGACAGCGGGGTGGCCACCGGAGCTCCCGGCAGTGCGCGCACGGCATAGGGGGCGACCGAGTGCTGGGCGTAGGAGTTGCGCATGGTGTCGAGGAAGAGCCGCCCGCCGCGCCGGTTCTTGCGCACCTCCGTGGTGAGGCGATCGGGATGGCGCCGGGCGGCGGTGTCGGCGATGCCGCGGGCGAGGTCGCGGACGGCGTCGATGTCCTCCTCCGGGCGCAGGGGCACCACGACGTGCAGGCCCCGCGATCCCGTGGTCATGACGTAGCCGGCCAGCGCCACCTCCGCCAGCACCTCGCGGACGTCGCGGGCGGCGCGCCGGGCGGCGGCGAAGTCGCGGCCCGGCGGGTCGAGGTCGATGACCATCCGGTCGGGCCGGCGCAGGGCGGCGGCCCGGGTGGTCCAGGGGTGCAGGGTGATCGCCGCCTGGTCGGCCAGCCACAGCAGGGTCGCGGTGTCGTCGCAGACCGGCATCGTGATCGGGTCGCCGTGCATGCGCTCGACCCGCACCCCGCGCACCCACTCCGGCGTGTACTCCGGCAGGTTCTTCTGGAAGAAGCCGGGCGTGCCGGAGGCGCCGGGATCGATGCCGTCGGGGAAGCGGTGCAGCGCCAGCGGGCGCCCCCGCACGTGGGGGAGCATCACGGGCGCCACCCGGCGGTAGTGCTCCGCCAGTTCCCGCTTGGTGACCCCGCCGGCGCCGAACAGCTCCTTGCCGGGCCGCCCGATGCCCACCCGGCGCCGGCCCGCTGCGAAGTCCTCGACCGCCTTGCCCACCGCGGCGTCAGGACGCGTCCCGACCGCCCAGGTCGCGGCCGGTGAGGGTGCGCCCCTCGTCGTCGGCGACCTGCTGGAGGCGGCGGCCGGTGCGGACCGACTCCGGGCTGCTGGTCGTCGGGCGCCGGCGGGCGTCGGCCTCGGCGTCCCTCTCCTTGACCAGCAGCCACGCCTCGTCGGCGCCGGTGCGGAAGCGGCTCAGCGCGTAGCCGCCGCTCAGCTTCTCGCCGTCGAGCCGGAACGACACGTGCCCGTGCTCCAGCCCCTCGGCCATGCTCAGCTCGCGGTCGCGCTTGTGCGTGGTGTTGGTGTAGGTCCCGGTGTCCCACACCAGGACCGTCCCGCCGCCGTACTCGCCGGCCGGGATGCTGCCCTCGAAGGCCGCGTAGTCGAGGGGGTGGTCCTCGGTGGGCACCGCGAGCCGCTTCTCCCGGGGATCCGTCGAGGGGCCCTTGGGCACGGCCCAGGACCGCAGCACACCGTCGACCTCAAGGCGCAGGTCGTAGTGGTCGCGGCGGGCCACGTGGTGCTGGATGACGAAGACCGGCCGGCCGGCGGCGCCGTCCGGGCGCTCCGCCGACCCGCGCGGTTCGCGCGTGCGCGCGAAGTCGCGCCTGCGGTCGTAGTCCGACAGCCCGCCCCGGTCCTGCGCGCCCATGGCACCCCCTGCCGCCGCTGTTGCGCCGTCCCTGCGGCGGCTACCCGCGACCGCGCGGCACACACGTCGCGCCGCCGGCCCCGCGCACGGCGTCCGTGCGGCGGTCAGGCGGGGCCGTCGTGCCGGGACCACCACAGGGCGAAGCGCAGGACCGCCAGCCCGGTCCGCACGAGCGCCATCGAGAGCCGGAACCAGTCACCGCGCCGCTCCCACCGCGGCGTATCACCCCGACGCACCATCTCTCCCCCTCATCGCCGACGACCGCCCGGCACGCGCTGTGTCCGGACATATCACTCCGTACCCGACCTCATGGGGTGGTATTCGTACGCTTGTTCGATGAATTCCCCAAGGTGCGCCCAGGAGGGGGCCGGGGCGCACCGCGGCGGGGCGCGGTCAGGCGCGCACGTCGAGCCAGACGAGGCGGTGGTCGGAGGCCGCGGCGGCCGCCGGAGCCTCCGGCTCCGACTCCGTCGGCCAGTACACCCCGGTCCCGCGTACCGGGAGGCCGCGCGCGGGCAGCACATAGTCCACGCGCAGGTTCCCGGGGGCGGGGTCGTCGCCGAAGTCGGCGGTGTCGAACGCCGGGTCGCCCGTGTGGCCGTCGTTGGCGCCGCCCTGGAGCCGGGCCGCCTCGGGCCCGCCCTCGCTGCCGGGGCGCACCGTGCCGTCGACCCGCCCCGACCCGAGCAGCTGCGCGACGGCCCCGGGGTGGCCGTCGCCGTCCTCGGGGTCGGCGTTGAGGTCCCCCGCCACCACGAACGCCGCGCCGGGGCGCAGCCCGCCGCGCGTTCCCGCGTCGTCGTAGATGTAGCCGCCCCTGCGCGGGTCCACATAGTCGGCCCAGAAGCGGATCTCGTCGTGGTTGCGCAGCACGTTGCGCCGCTCGGGGCCGTCGAAGCTCGGCGGGGTGGGGTGGGCGGCGAGCAGGTGCACCGTCCGGCCCCGGCCGGTGCGCACCGGGACGTCCCAGTGGCTCTTCGACGACAGCCGCAGCGTCTCCAGCTCGTCGTCGGAGTAGAAGCCCTCACCGGTGGCCGGGTCGGTCGGCAGCAGCGCGCCGGGCATGTCCGCCCAGCGGAACGTCTGGAACGTGCGCACGGCGTCGGTGTCGATGGGGTACATGGAGTAGACGACCATCCCGTACTGCCCCGGGAACGCGCCGAAGCCGAACGCGTCCTCGGCGTAGCCCGGCGCGCCCGGCTCCGTCACCGCGGACCCGTTGTTGTCCAGGTCCATGCCCGAGGCGACCCCCGTGTTCACGGGGGCGCTGTAGCGGTGCGGGTAGGCGATCGGATCGGCGCCGTTCTGCCCCTCGGACAGGTAGTCGTCCTGGAACAGGCGCGCCGCCCGGCCCCGCGCGTCGTGGTCGAACTCGTTCATCAGCAGCACGTCGGGGCGGGTGCGCTGGACGACCTCGGCGACGGCGCGCGCCTGCGCGTCATCGGGCGTGGACAGGTCCTCGACCAGCCCGCCCTCGTCCGGCCGGTTCAGCGCGGCGTTGAAGGTCGCGAAGCGCACCTGCGGGCCGCCGCCCTCCTGCGCGGGGTCGGCGGCGGCCGGCGCGGGGACGGCCGCCGCCGAGGCGGCGAGCAGGGCCGTCGCAAGGACGCGGAATGCAGCGGGCGGTGGGCGCAGTCGCATGGGGGGCCTTTCCTCGATCCGGGTCCGCAACGGGCGGACCCCACCAAGGGTGCCGTTCCGGGCCGCGGAGCGGGAGGCCGCGGGGTGAACATCGTGTACCGGCCGGTGCGGCCCGGCGCCCGGATCAGGCGCCGGCGGCCGCCGCGGGCAGGCCGATGCGCTGGAACTCGTGGCTCATCTCCACCGTGCGGAACCCCAGCGCCGTGTTGACCGCCAGCATGGGCCCGTTCACCTCGGCGTTCCAGGTGTGCACCCGGCTCCGGCCGGTGGCGGCGCGGTCGAGCAGCTCCAGGTTGCGGACCTTGAGGGCGGCGCTCAGCCTGCGCCCGCGGTGCTCGGCCAGGACCAGCGTGTCGTTCTGGTAGGCCACCCCCGGCACGTGGGCGGGGACCTCCAGCTGCGTGTAGCCGGCGGGGGCGCCGTCGGAGGTGAGGGCCGCGGTGGTGATGAGCGTCATCCCCCGCGCCTCCTCGCGGCGCTCGCCGGCGCGCACGCGTTCCGGGGGCCACGGGGTGGGCGACTGGTCGAGGTCGCCCCAGGGGACGTCGGTCTCCATGATGCCGCGCATGCGCGCGTAGGCGTCGACGTGCTCATCGGGGCACCGGCCGACCCAGGAGACGGTGGTCAGCCCGGCGGCGGCCAGGATCCCGCCGGCGCCGATCGCCGCCAGCGCGTCGGGGGAGGGCGGCAGGTCGAGGACCGAGTGCTTCTCGCACAGCGCGCTGGTGAATCCGTTGCGCAGGGCGAACCGCGCGCCCGGGCTGGTCTCGTGGGGTGCGCCCGGCGCCACACCGACCTCGGCGGAGACCGTCCTGCGCCCATTGCGGGCGGCCACCGCGTAGGCGTGGGCGAGCAGGGCGGAGCCGTGGCCGCGCCCCCGCAGGCCGGGGCGGACGTTGATGTCGAGGCTCGCGGTGTGCACGTTGCCGTGCAGGGGCAGGCTCATCCAGAGCGTTCCGACGACACCGCCGTTGTCGACGGCCGCGTAGGCGCGCTTGTCGTATTCGTCGTCGGCCTCCCGCAGCTGCGCCAGGATCTCCTCGAAGGCGTCGACCAGGGGGGCGGGGCGGCCCGCGAGGGCTCCTTCGCGCATCGCGGCGTACCAATCGCGCAGGGCGGCCTCGTCCGCCGGATCGATCTGCCGGATCTCGGGCACCGTCACCGTCATCGTCGTCTCCCCAGGTGCTCGTGCGGGTGCCTCTTGTTATGGACCATCGCGTCGCGCCGCGGCAACAGGTTTTCCGCCGGCGCCCCCGGTTCCCGCGTCCTTGACTCGATTTTGTTAACGATATATCGTCGAGCTATCTCGATAAGAGATTATGTATCGTCAATCGATCGCCAAGGATCGAGGAGATCAGGAGGACACCATGACCGCGATGTCGATGCCCTGGTCCTGGGGCGGCGGACGCCCTGATGGCCAGGGGCCCCGGAATCGGGGAGCCGGGGGGTGGGACGCACCCGCCCCCGAGGACGACAACGGCGCACCGTCCCGCGGCCGCCGTGAGGCGCGCCGTGCCGCGCGCCGCGCCTGGGCCGCCGCCGGCGGCCCCTGGGGGCCGTGGAACGCCATGGGCGGCCCCGGCCACCACCACGCCGGCTACCACCCGCCGCACCCCCCTCAGCCGCCCCGGCCGCCGCACTGGGGCGGCGGGGCGCCCTTCGGGCCGGGCGGGCCGTTCGGCCCCTTCGGCGGCGGGCCCCGGCACCGGCGGGGCGGCGGCCCCCGCGCCCGGCGCGGCGACGTGCGCACGGGTATCCTGCTGCTGCTGGCCGAGGAGCCGCGCAGCGGCTACGAGATCATCCGCGAAGGCAAGGAGCGCAGCAACGGCGCCTGGCGGCCCAGCCCCGGATCGGTCTACCCCATGCTCCAGCAGTTGGAGGACGAAGGCCTCGTCCGGCCGGCCGAGAACGCCGGAAGCGGGCGCCGCAGGCCCTTCGAGCTGACCGAGGAGGGCCACGGCTACGTCGAGCAGAACGCGGCCGACCTCACGGCCCCCTGGGAGAGCGTCGCCGAGGAGTACGAGGACTCCCAGGCGCGCTACGCCGAGATCGGCGCCCTGGCCTACCAGCTCTCCGCCGCGGCCGCGCAGGTCGCCCAGGCGGGCACCGACGACCAGCTCGACCAGGCCAAGCGGCTGCTGGCCGAGACCAAGCGGGGCCTCTACCGCATCCTGGCCGAGGACGAGCGCGCAGAGGGCGCGGACGGTCCCGCCGGTGCGGGCGACGGCGCCTGACACCCCCTCCGGGCGCCGGCGGGGCGGGGGCGGCCGCGGGGGCGCGGTCCCCGTCCCGCGGCCGGACCGTCACTGCCCGACGGTGCCGTCCGCCAGTTCGCGCAGGATGTCCAGGTGCCCGTTGTGGCGCGCGGTCTCCTCGATCATGTGCACCAGCACCCACCGCAGCGTCACCGGCCGGCCGTCGGATCCGGAGTTGCGGGCCGCGCCGCCCAGCTCCGACCGCGCCGTGATCTCGCGCGATCGCGCGCACTGCTCCTCGTACGCGCCCAGCAGCACACCGAGCGGCGTGCGGGCGCCCAGACGCCATTCGGCGTCTCTGTCGTCGGGGGTATAGGGTCCTTGATCGGGCAGGCCGAGGAGGCGCACCTCGAACCAGAAGTGCTCGATCCAGCGCAGGTGCGAGACGATCCCGCCGATCGAGGTCAGCGGTGACGACGCAAGGGGCGCCGCCGCGGCGTGCTCGTCGGCCAGGCCGGCGCACTTCTCCCGGACCGTCGCCCGCTGCCAGTCCAGCCACGAGGTGAGCATCGTGCGCTCGTCGGCGGAGAGCGGCGGGTCGACACGGTGCCAGGCGTTCGTCGTGTTCGTCATCGGGCCATTGTCGGCGGCCGCCAGGACGCGCACCACCGGTTTTCGCCGGTGGGACCGCGTTCGGCGGGCACAGGGAAAAGGGAACGGGGACCGCAGTGACCGGAAGAGGCGACGCACCCCGCCCGGGGGTGCGCGGACGGACGGCCGCCGGCGCCGCGGTCGCGGCGGGGATCGCGGCGCTGGGCGCTCCGCTGGGCCTGCTCTGGTGGCTGGTCGCCCCCCGTCCCGAGGTCACCGCGACCGGCGGCGGCGACTCCGTGCCCTATCCGGTGTCGGAGTCGGTGTTCGCCATGGACGGCTCCTACGCGCTGATCATGATGGCCGCCGGGATCGCCACGGGCTACTGCGCCTACCTGGTGCAGTACCGGCTCGCCGTGCGCGACCGCACCGACCTGCGGCTGACCTGCCTGCTCGCGACCGCGGCCGGCGCCCTCGCGGGCTCGGTGATCGCCTGGCGGCTGGGGGTCCTGCTCGACGCCGCCGAATTCGGCCGCGCCCTCGACCAGGCCGCCCCGGGCGACCTCGTCCGCTCCGGCCTCCGGCTCGAGGCGCTGAGCGCGCTCGTGGCCTGGCCCTTCGTCGCCGTACTCCAGTACGGCCTGTTCGACGCCGTCAGCCTGTGGCGCCGCGACCTCCCGGTCCAGCGCGCGCAGGCGGAGTCCTGGGCCGCGTCCCCGGAAGCGGGCGGCCCCGGAGCCCCCGGCGACGGCCCCGGCCCCGGCCCCACCGGCGACCCGTCGGCCTGACACCCGGCCCCCGCCGCCCGCGTCACGGCTGAGCCCCGCCCCGGCCGGAGCCCGGGCCGCCCACCGACCGCCCGCAGGCGGCGGCGAAGGACCGCACGAGGCGGACCTCGCGCGGCCCGCCGTCCGGCGACGGCCGCGGCCCGCGGGGGCGCCTGCGCAGGGAGCGGAATCCGATGAGGGCCGTGGCCCGCAGAGCGGCGTCGACCGGGTCGGACCCGGGGGAGCCCGTACGGGCCTCGGCCAGCACGGCATCGCCCGCCAGCGTGCGCGGCCCCAGCCCGCCCCCGGTCAGCCGGTAGCAGCCGAACAGCGCGAACCACCCCCCGAACAGGCCCAGCGCGCACAGCAGCTCCGTCCGCGTCGCGCTCGCCGGCGCCGCGGCGGCCGTCGCGGCCGTGGCGGCGAGCACCGCGCCGGGCATGCCGCCGACGCACCGGTCGGTGAGGTGCAGCAGGAAGGGGTAGGCGAGCAGCAGTAGCCCGAAGAGCACCGGCCGCAGGCCGGACCACCCGCCGGGCGGCAGGACCGCCGAGACCAGGGCGCACCCGCCCACCACGACGCCGGCCGCGCCGATGAGCGCCTGGAGGAGCCAGGCGGTGCGCCGGAGCGCCCGCGTCCGCCGCCCCCGGTCGGGCGGGAAGAGCAGCCCGAGCCGGCGCAGCCGCCAGAGCAGGGCCACCGCGGGGTCGCCCTTCGCCGCGGCGCCCACCAGCTGGTCCGCCGGCACCGTGCGGTCGCCGGGCAGGCGGGCGTCGAGCAGCCGCGTGAAGGGGGCGGGGGACAGCGGCCGGGGGGCCGGGCCGTTCTCGGCGTGCCGGGGGCGGGCCACCGCGCCGTGCCCGTGGGCGACGGCGCGGCCGGTCAGGTACAGCTCGGCCAGGGCGACCTCGCCCAGCCGCTGGGCGCCTCCGGCGAGCATCCCCAGCTCGAAGGGGCTCAGCTCCGACGGGCCCACGGGCGGGCGCAGGGGCCCGCTCGCGCGCACGCGGGTGTGGCAGAGGCGAGTGACCGCGTAGCAGCAGGCGATGGCGGCATAGCACAGCGTCAAGCCGAGTACGGCCGCCCCGACCATCGTGCCTCCCTCGCGCAGCCGTCCGCCGCGGCGTCCCCCCACGGTAGATCCACAGGGGCGTGCCGACAAGGGGCGATCGTCCGGCTACACCGGGTCAGCGCGGGCGGCGGTGGCGATGGGGCCGGTGGCGGCGCCGGTGAGCCGGATGAGGTCGGCGGGGGCGAGCTCCATCTGCAGCCCCCGCCGGCCGGCCGAGACGTAGACGGTCGCGTACGCGGCGACCGACGCGTCGATGACGGTGGGCAGCCGCTTGCGCTGGCCCAGGGGGCTGATCCCGCCGCGGACGTAGCCGGTGGTCCGTTCGGCCGCCTTGGGGTCGGCCATCGCGGCCTTCTTCCCGCCCGCGGCGGCGGCCAGCGCCTTGAGGTCCAGGCTCGCGCCCACGGGGACCACCCCGACGGTGAGGGCGCCGTCGACCTCGGCGACCAGCGTCTTGAACACCCGGCCGCGCTCCACGCCCAGCGCGTCGGCGGCCTCCTCGCCGTAGGAGGCCCCGCCGCCCGACGCCTCATAGGGGTGCAGGGTGAACCCGATCTTCGCGCGCCCGGCCGCGACCGTGGCCGGAGTGCCCTTTCCGCTCACCTGCGACTCCTCGTGTGGACCCCGGCGTGCGCCGGGCGGCGGCCGGCGCGCCGCGCTCAGTTGAGGCTGACCGACCGGCTCATGAACTGCCCGGCGGGCAGCATCGGCAGCGAGCCCAGCACGCGGTTCTCCTGGCGCAGCAGCCCGGCGGCCATCTCCAGGCGCGCGGCGGCGTGGTCGGCTTCCAGCAGCCGCTGCTTGTCCCGCTGATCGACGATCATCGCAGCGGAGACCGCGTAGGACAACGGCAGCGGGCCCGTCGGCAGCTCGGAGGGCGGATCGGTGGGCACGCCGACCCGCTTCAGCCGCTCGCAGTAGACGCCGAACAGCCGGCCCACGTGCTCGGCGTGCCGGTCGGCGTCCAGCCCCTCGGCATCGGGGATGGGCGTGGTGTCGGCGCGCGGGTAGGGGTGGTCGTCGTCGGCGGGCCAGACCTCCTCGACCCGGAACCGCGAACCGCCCTCGACCATGAGGTCGAAGCGGCCGTCGCGGTGGCCGCGCACCGTGCGGATCTCGGCGATACAGCCGACCGCGGCGAGCTGGTGCGCGGAGCCGGAGCCCACCTCGTGGCCCAGCTCGATGCCCACGATCCCGAAGGAGCGCGCGTCCTCGGCGGGCAGGTCCAGCAGCTCGGTGATGAGACGGCGGTATCGGGTCTCGAACACGTGCAGCGGCAGCGTTCGGCCGGGGAACAGGACGCTCCCCAGCGGAAACAGCGGTAGCCGGTTGGGCATCCCCCAAGTATGCCCAACCCCGCGGCCGGGGCGGCGCGGGGCCGCGCCGCCCCCGGCGGTCAGGAGACGGAGGGGCCCGCGGTGTCGTGGGCCGGTCCGGGACCGCCCGCCACGTCGGGCATCTCGCGTGCGACCCAGGTCTCGATGTCGAAGAGGTCGCCCGCGCCGCGCTCGACGATGTTGAGGAGGGTCGTCATGGTCGCGACCTCCTCGACCTGCTCCTGGAGGAACCAGTTGAGGAACTGCTCGCCGGTGTAGTCGTGCTCCTCACGGGCCACGCGCGCCAGCAGCTGGATCTGCTCGGTCACCTGGCGCTCCTGGCGCAGCGCCAGGGCCACGAGCTCGCGCGGCTCGCTGAACTCCGTCTGGATTTCGCCGATGCCCGGAATGTTCGGCGCGACCTCATTGTCGATGAGGTAGCGCACCATCATGGTGGCGTGGTCGCGCTCCTCCAGCGATTGCCGGTAGAAGACGCGCGAGAGCTGCTGGAGATCGCGGTCGTCGAACCACGCCGCCAGGGCGAAGTACTGGTGTGACGCTGTGAACTCGTGTCCGACCTGCTCCAACAGGAGGCGGTGGAACTTCGACAGCCCGTGCTCGGGGGTTCTCGTTGGCGCGTTCATGCCTCCCACGATAACTCACGACAATGGCCAGGTCGATGAATGAAAAGGTAATGCCGAACACCAAGGCAAGCCTTTTCGAAGCATTATTAGGTTAGGTGTCCCAAAGTTAGGCGGGGCTTATTGGGAGGATTTATGTCGACGTTTTTACGTGGACCGTGCCCACCGCGCCCGGCCCGGCGCCCCGGGCGGCCCCCGGCCGGCGGCCGCGATGGGCGGCGACCGCGGCCGCCACCGGGTCTGACGTGCCCCAGGACCCCTAGAATGGGCCCGTGATCTCCCGAATCGATCTCCGAGGAAACCCAGGCGACCCGCGCGACCTGCTCCCGCGCCCCGAGCTGGACATCGAGGCGGCGCTCGACAAGGTCCGGCCGATCTGCGAGGACGTCCGCCATCGCGGCTCCGCGGCACTGGTCGAGCTGGCCGAGCGCTTCGACGGCGTCCGCCCCGCCGCCCTCAGAGTCCCCCGGGAGGACATCGACGCCGCCCTGGCCGGGCTCGACCCCGACGTGCGCGCGGCCCTGGAGGAGTCCATCCGCCGCGCCCGCCTGGTCCACGCCGCCCAGCGCCGCTCCGACACCACCACCCAGGTCGTCCCCGGCGGCACCGTCACCGAGCGCTGGGTGCCCGTCGGCCGCGTCGGCCTCTACGCGCCCGGCGGGCGCGCCGTCTACCCCTCCAGCGTCGTCATGAACGTCGTCCCCGCCCAGGAGGCCGGGGTCGCCTCGCTGGCCGTCGCCTCCCCGCCCCAGGCCGAGTTCGGCGGCCTGCCGCACCCCACCGTCCTCGCCGCGTGCGCGCTGCTCGGCGTCGACGAGGTGCACGCCGTCGGCGGCGCCCAGGCCGTCGCCATGTTCGCCTACGGCACCGCCGAGTGCGCGCGCGCCGACATGGTCACCGGCCCCGGCAACATCTGGGTGGCCGCGGCCAAGCGGCTGCTCAAGGGGGTCATCGGCATCGACGCCGAGGCCGGCCCCACCGAGATCGCCGTCCTCGCCGACGACACCGCCGACCCCGGCTACGTCGCCGCCGACCTCATCAGCCAGGCCGAGCACGACGTCGTCGCCGCCTCCGTCCTGGTCACCCCCTCCGCCGAGCTCGCCGGCCGGGTCGAATCCGAACTCGCCGCCCGCGTCGCCGCCACCCGCCACCGCGACCGCGTCACCGAGGCCCTGGGCGGGCGCCAGTCGGCCATCGTGCTCGTCGACGACCTCGACCACGGCCTCGCCGTGGTCGACGCCTACGCCGCCGAGCACCTGGAGGTCATGACCGCCGACCCCGCCGCCGTGGCCGCCCGCGTGCGCAACGCCGGCGCGGTCTTCGTCGGCGCCTACTCGCCGGTCTCCCTCGGCGACTACTGCGCGGGCTCCAACCACGTCCTGCCCACCGGCGGCAGCGCCCTGCACTCCTCCGGGCTGAGCGTGCAGACCTTCCTGCGGGGCATCCACGTCATCGACTACGACCGCCGCGCCCTCGCCGAGGTCGCCGACCGCGTCGTCGCCCTCGCCGAGGCCGAGGACCTGCCCGCGCACGGCGAGGCCGTCACCGCCCGCATGGCCGGCACCGGCGCGGCCGTCGCCGCCCACTCCGCCGCCGCAGGGGGGAACCCGTGAGCGAGATCCGCATCGACGACCTGCCGATCCGCGACGACCTGCGCGGCCGCAGCCCCTACGGCGCACCGCAGCTCGACGTCCCGGTGGCGCTCAACACCAACGAGAACCCCTACCCGCCCTCCGAGCGGCTGGCCGAGGCGCTGTCCCGCGCGGTCGCCGCCACCGCCGCCGGGCTCAACCGCTACCCCGACCGCGACGCCACCCGGCTGCGCGAGGGCCTCGCCGCCTACCTCGGCCACGGCCTCGGCATGCGCGACGTCTGGGCGGCCAACGGCTCCAACGAGGTCCTCCAGCAGATCCTCCAGGCGTTCGGCGGACCCGGCCGCACCGCCATGGGCTTCGAGCCGTCCTACTCCATGCACCCCATCATCGCGGGCGTCACCGGCACCGGCTGGAGCCCCCGGCAGCGCGGCGCCGGCTTCGGCATCGACGCCGACGCCGCCGTCGACGCCATCACCCGCGAACAGCCCGACATCGTCTTCCTGACCTCGCCCAACAACCCCACCGGAACCGCCCTTCCGCCGGCGGTCGTCGAGCGCGTCGCCGCCGCCGCGCCCGGCATGGTCGTCGTCGACGAGGCCTACGCCGAATTCCGCCGCGAGGGCACGCCCAGCGCCCTCTCGCTGCTGCCCGACCACCCGCGGCTGATCGTCACCCGCACCATGTCCAAGGCATTCGCCCTGGCCGGCGCCCGCGTGGGCTACCTCGCCGCGCACCCCGCCGTGGTCGACGCCCTCCAGCTGGTCCGGCTGCCCTACCACCTGTCGGCGGTGACCCAGGCCGTCGCCGCGACCGCCCTGGACTTCACCGACGAACTCCTCGGCGCCGTCAAGCACCTGCGCGAGGAGCGCGACTCCCTCGTCGCCTGGCTGCGCGGCCGCGGCCACACGGTCGCCGACTCCGACGCCAACTTCGTCCTCTTCGGCGAGTTCGCCGACCGCTCCGCCACCTGGAGGGGGCTGCTCGACCACGGCGTGCTCATCCGCGAGGTCGGCCCGCCCGGGTGGCTGCGCGTCACCGTCGGCACCCCCGAGGAGATGGCGGCCTTCCGCGCCGCGCTGACCCGGGTCACGGCCGGCGGCGGGGAACCCTGAGCCCGAGCCACCGCCCACACCGCCACACCACCAGGAGAACCGCAGACCCATGAGCCGCACCGGCCGCGTCGAACGCACCACCAAGGAGACCAAGGTCACCGTCGAGATCGACCTCGACGGCACCGGCACCGCCGACATCGCCACCGGCGTGGGCTTCTACGACCACATGCTCGACCAGCTCGCCAAGCACGGGCTGTTCGACCTCACCGTGCGCACCGAGGGCGACCTGCACATCGACGCCCACCACACCATGGAGGACACCGCCCTCGCCCTGGGGGCGGCCTTCCGGGAGGCGCTGGGCGACAAGGCCGGCATCCGCCGGTTCGCCGACGCCAAGGTGCCCCTCGACGAAGCGCTCGCCGAGGTCACCGTCGACGTCTCCGGCCGCCCCTACCTCGTGCACAGCGAACCCGAGGGCATGGCGCCGGTCATCGGCCGCGACTACGACACCACCATGACCCGCCACATCTTCGAGTCGTTCGTCGCCCAGGCGCGCGTGGCGCTGCACGTCCGCGTGCCCTACGGCCGCAACGCCCACCACATCGTCGAATGCCAGTTCAAGGCGTTCGCGCGGGCGCTGCGGTTCGCGTGCGAGCGCGACCCCCGCGTCACCGGCGTCCCCTCGACCAAGGGCGCCCTCTGATGGAGCACCTCGGGGCGATCCTCCTGCTGGCGCTGGGCGGGCTGCTGGCGGGCGGGGCCTACTCCTTCTGGACCGGGGCGGGCGCCGCCGACCAGGGCGCCGAGCGTGGCCGCACGCGGACCGGCCGCTACATCGCCGCCGGGCTCGCCCTGTGCGCCGTGCTCTCCGCCGCCGGGGGCGTCCTCCGGCTCGGCTACCTCCCCTTGTGACCCCGCCCGCCGGGACACCCGGCCCGCACCCCGACCACACGAAAGGCGGCCCCGTGCAGCGACGCGTTGTCATCCTCGACTACGGCTCGGGCAACCTGCGCTCCGCGCAGCGCGCCGTGGAGCGCACCGGCGCCCACGTCACCGTCACCGGCGACCCGCACGCCGCCCTCGACGCCGACGGGCTCATCGTCCCCGGAGTCGGCGCCTTCGACGCGTGCATGCGCGGGCTGCGCGGGGTCGGCGGCGACCGGGTCATCGGCAAGCGGCTCGCCGGCGGCCGGCCCGTCCTGGGCATCTGCGTCGGCATGCAGGTCCTGTTCGAACGCGGCGTCGAGCACGGGGTGGCCACGGAGGGCTGCGGCGAGTGGCCGGGCACCGTCGAGCGCCTGCGCGCCCCGATCGTCCCGCACATGGGCTGGAACACCGTGGACGTCCCCGGCGGCTCCCGGCTGTTCGCGGGCATCGCCCCCGGCGAGCGCTTCTACTTCGTGCACTCCTACGGCGTGCTCGACTGGACGCTCGACCCCGACAGCCCCTACATCACCCCGCCCCTGGTCACCTGGAGCACCCACGGCAGCCCGTTCGTGGCGGCCGTGGAGAACGGGCCGCTGTGGGCCACCCAGTTCCACCCCGAGAAGTCCGGCGACGTCGGCGCCACCGTCCTGGCCAACTGGGTCGCGACCCTCTGAGCGGGCTCCCCGCAGGCGTCCGGCCCCCATCAACGAAGGTCCAACGATTCCCATGTCCACCACCCTCGAACTCCTCCCGGCCGTCGACGTCGCCGGCGGCCAGGCCGTCCAGCTCGTCCAGGGCAAGGCCGGATCCGGCGGGCGCTACGGCGACCCCCTCGAAGCCGCCCTGAACTGGCAGCGCAGCGGAGCCGAATGGATCCACCTGGTCGACCTCGACGCCGCGTTCGGTCGGGGCCACAACCGGGAGCTGCTGACCGGCATCGTGGGCCGCCTCGACGTGCGCGTGGAGCTGTCGGGCGGCATCCGCGACGACGCGTCGCTGGAGGCCGCGCTGGCCACCGGCTGCACCCGGGTCAACATCGGCACCGCCGCGCTGGAGAACCCCGAGTGGTGCGCCGAGATCATCGCCCGGCACGGCGACCGCATCGCCATCGGCCTGGACGTGCGCGGCACCACCCTGGCCGCGCGCGGCTGGACCCGCGACGGCGGCGACCTTTTCACCACCCTCGACCGCTTGGAGGCCGAGGGCTGCGCCCGCTACGTCGTGACCGACGTCAACAAGGACGGCACCCTCAAGGGCCCCAACCTGGACCTGCTGCGCACGGTGTGCGAGCGCACCGACCGGCCGGTGGTCGCCAGCGGCGGCGTCTCCAGCCTCGACGACCTGCGCGCCATCGCCACCCTCGCGCCCATCGGCGTCGAAGGGGCCATCATGGGCACCGCCCTCTACGAGGGCGCGTTCACCCTTGAGGACGCGCTGGAGGCGGTGAAGGGCGCGTGAGCCTGGCCATCCGCGTGATCCCCTGCCTCGACGTCGACGCCGGCCGCGTGGTCAAGGGGGTCAACTTCCAGAACCTGCGCGACGCCGGCGACCCCGTCGAGCTCGCCGCCCGCTACGATGCCGCGGGCGCCGACGAGCTCACGTTCCTCGACGTCACCGCCTCCAGCGGCGACCGCGAGACCACCTACGACGTCGTGCGCCGCACCGCCGAACAGGCGTTCATCCCGCTGACCGTGGGCGGCGGCGTCCGCGCCGCCGAGGACGTCGACCGGCTGCTGCGCGCCGGCGCCGACAAGGTCGGCGTCAACACCGCCGCCATCGCCCGCCCCGAGCTGATCCGGGAGATCTCCGTCCGGTTCGGCAGCCAGGTCCTGGTCCTCTCCGCCGATGTGCGCCGCACCACCGGCGGCACCGCCACCCCGAGCGGCTTCGAGGTCACCACGCACGGCGGGCGCCGCGGCACTGGGATCGACGCCGTCGAATGGGCCGCGCGAGCCGCCGAGCTGGGAGCGGGCGAGATCCTGCTGAACTCCATGGACGCCGACGGCACAAAGGCCGGATTCGACCTCGAACTCATCCGCGCCGTGCGCGCGGTCGTCGCCATCCCCCTGATCGCCAGCGGCGGCGCCGGGCGGGTCGAGGACTTCGCACCGGCCGTCGACGCCGGCGCCGACGCCGTCCTGGCCGCCTCGGTCTTCCACTTCGGCGCTTTCACCATCGGCGATGTCAAAGCGGAGCTGCGCGCCCGGGGCCACGCGGTGCGCTAGCCGGTTCGGCCTGCCCATCGGACACGCCCTCCCCACCGGTCCCGCTTCCGCCCACGTTGTCGGCCTCGCGTGGAATAGTGCGAAGGGAGCGGCTGCTGAACAGAAAAGAACTACGACCGATCCGCCCCGCGGAGTAGGTTGTGTCCGCGTGCCGTCCCGTCATCGGATGGCACGTGTTCTTTGTGCGCGCTCCGTTGTGCGCGGTGGGTGAGGACCGAAGGGCAGGGTGGTGACGCATGGTCGCGGACGACTCCACGGAGGGCGCGGAACAGGAGACGACGACGGTGTTCGGGCGCGGCATGCGCGTCCTGGGCGTGGCCATGCGCACCGAGCCCTGGGTGTTCGCGGTCGCCGTCGCCGGAGCCTCGCTGCACGCCGCCGTCACGGTCGGATCGGCCGCGGTCCTGGGCCGCATCACCGACGGCGTCATCCTCCCCGCCTTCGCCGAAGGCCGCACCACCGCGGCCGCCCTCGCCACCGCCGCCGCGCTGCTCCTCGGCGTCGGCGTCGCCAAGGCCCTCGGCCTGGCGGCCCGCCGCCTCTACGCCGGCCTCATGCAGTTCCGCATGCAGGCCCGCTACCGTCGCTCGGTGTCGCGCACCTACCTGCGCCTGCCGCTGGCCTGGCACCACCGCCACCCCACCGGCCAGCTCCTGTCCAACGCCAACGCCGACGTCGAGGCCGCCTGGCAGCCCCTCGCGCCGCTGCCCATGGCCGTCGGCGGCGTGGTCATGCTCGCCGTCGCCGCGGTGGCCATGGTCGTCACCGACCCCGTCCTCGCCCTCGTCGCCTTCGTCACCTTCCCGGTGCTGGCCGCCCTCAACGTCGCCTTCCAGCGCAGGGTCACCCCCATGGCCACCCGCGCCCAGGCGCTGCGCGCCCAGGTCAGCGAGGTCGCCCACGAATCCTTCGACGGCGCCCTGGTCGTCAAGACCCTCGGCCGCGAGGACACCGAGACCGAGCGCTTCACCGTCGCCGCCCACCGCCTGCGCGACGCCCAGATCCAGGTCGGCCGCATGCGGTCGGTGTTCGACCCGGTCATGGAGGCCCTGCCCAACTTCGGCGTCCTCGCCGTCCTGCTCATCGGCTCCTGGCGGCTGTCCGAGAACGCCATCGCCCCCGGCGACCTCGTGCAGATCTCCTTCCTGTTCACCCTCCTCGCCATGCCCATCCGCTCCTTCGGCTGGATCCTGGGCGACCTGCCGCGCAGCGTCGTGGGCTGGGACCGGGTGCAGGCGGTCCTCTCGGCATCGGGCCGGATGGAGCACGGCGACGCCGCCGTCACCGGCCGCGGCGGCGTCCGCGTCACCCTCCGCGACGTCTCCTTCTCCTACGAGGACGGCTACGACCCCGACCACGACCCCGCCGCGTCCTCCGGGCGCGACCTCGCCGCGGCACCGGCCGCCGGCACCGCCCGCACGACCGTCCTGCACGGCGTCGACGCCGACTTCGCCCCGGGCCGCACCGTGGCCCTGGTCGGCCCCACCGGGTCCGGCAAGTCCACCCTGACCACCCTGCTCATGCGCCTCGTCGACCCCGACTCCGGCACCGTGTCCTACGACGGCACCGACGTCCGCGACCTCGCCAAGGGCGAGATCGCCCGCGCCGCCGCCCTCGTCCCGCAGTCCACCTTCGTCTTCGAGGACACCGTCCGCGACAACATCACCCTGGGCGCGAAGGTGGAGGACACCCGGGTGTGGGCCGCCCTGCGCCTGGCGCGCGCCGACTCCTTCGTCGCCGCCCTGCCCGACGGGCTCGACACCCGCCTCGGCGAGCGCGGGACCACGCTGTCGGGCGGCCAGCGCCAGCGCCTCGCCCTGGCCCGCGCCGTGGTCCGCCGCCCCCGCCTGCTCATCCTCGACGACGCCACCTCAGCGGTCGACCCGCAGATCGAGGCGCAGATCCTGGGCGGGCTGCGCGAGACCGAGCTGGCGGCCACGGTCATCGTGGTCGCCTACCGGCGCGCCACCATCGAACTCGCCGACGACGTCGTCTACATGGAGCGCGGCACCGTCGCCGACCGCGGCACCCACGAGGAGCTGCTCGCCCGCTCCCCGGGCTACAACCGCCTGGTCACCGCCTACGAGCGGGCCGCGGAGGAGTCCGCCGAGCCCACGCCCGAAGGCGCGGCCCGGCGAGAGGTGCCCACCGCGCCCGCGGCGGCCCCGCCCCCGGTGCCGCTCGGCGGCCCCGCCGGCACCACCCCTGAGAGCACCGAGGAGACCGAGGAGATCGTGCGATGAGCGCCCCCGCGACCACCCGCGAGCGCGGCCCGGCCGACGGCGCACCCGCCGAAGCCCCGGCGCTGCACCGCTCGACCGACTCCGCGCTGGGCACCATCCGCCGCGGCCTGCGGCTGTCCCCGGAGTTCGGCCACGGGCTGGGCGTGACCCTGCTCTTCGCCGTCGTCGCCACCGCCGGCAAGGTCATCGTGCCCATCGCCGTGCAGCAGATCATCGACCGCGGTATCTCCACCGGCGGGACAGGCGTCGACCTGGGCTTCGTCTCCTCCATGGTGGCGGTGTGCACGCTCCTGCTGATCGCCACCATGGTCTGCTCCTACCTGATGAACTACCGGCTCTACCGGGCCACCGAATCCGGGCTGGCCACGCTGCGCCGCAAGGCGTTCCGGCACGTCCACGACCTGTCGGTGCTCACCCAGAACAGCGAGCGCAAGGGCGCCCTGGTCTCCCGGGTCACCTCCGACGTCGACCAGATCAGCACGTTCATGCAATGGGGCGGCCTGCTGCTGATCGTCAGCACCGGCCAGCTCCTCGTCGCCACCGTCCTCATGGCGGTCTACTCCTGGCAGCTCACCCTGCTGGTGTGGGTGTGCTTCCTGCCGCTGCTGTTCGGCGTCCGCTGGCTGCAGCGGCGGCTGTCGGCCGCCTACCTGAAGGTCCGCGAGCGCACCGGGGAGATGCTCGGCGCCATCGGCGAGACCGTCATGGGCGCCGCGGTCATCCGGGCCCACGGCACCGAGGACCGCACCGCCCGGCGCATCGACGACACCGTCCTGGCCACCCGGACCGCCCAGGTGCGCGCGCAGCGCCTGTCCATGGCGGTCTCCCCGTTCGCCGAACTCGTCGCCGCCATAGGCAACGCCGCGGTCGTCGTCGCCGGCGTGCTGCTGGGCATCGGGGGCGACATCACCCCCGGCGAGCTGGTCGCCTTCCTGTTCCTCATGACCCTGTTCGTCATGCCGATGATGATGGCGACGGAGATCTTCAACGAGGCGCAGAACGCGATCGCCGGATGGCGGCGGGTCCTGGGCGTCCTCGACACCGTCCCCGACATCGCCGACCCCGGCGACGCCGGCCGGGTGCTCCCGCGCGGCCCCGTGCGGGTGCGCTTCGACGGCGTCTCCTACGCCTACCCCGACGGCCCCACCGTGCTGGCCGGCGTCGACGAGGAGATCGCCCCCGGCACCCGGGTGGCGGTCGTCGGCGAGACCGGGTCGGGCAAGACCACCTTCGTCAAGCTCCTCACCCGGCTCATGGACCCGGTCGAGGGCCGGGTGCTCCTCGACGGCGTGGACCTGCGCGAGGTCGGGTTCTCCTCGCTGCGCAGCCGCGTGGTGATGGTCCCCCAGGAAGGGTTCCTCTTCGACAGCTCCCTGGGCGCCAACATCCGCTTCGCCCGGCCCGAGGCCACCGACGCCGAACTGGAGGAGGCCGTCCGCGAGCTCGGCCTCGCCGACTGGCTCGGCTCCCTGGCCCACGGCCTCGACACCCCGGTCGGCCAGCGCGGCGAATCGCTGTCAGCGGGGGAGAGGCAGCTCGTCGCCCTCGTGCGCGCCTACGTCGCCGACCCCGACCTGCTCGTGCTGGACGAGGCCACCTCGGCCGTCGACCCCGATACCGAGGTCCGCATCCAGCGCGCCCTGGACCGGCTCACCCGCGGGCGCACCTCGGTGACCATCGCCCACCGGCTCTCCACCGCCGAGGCCGCCGACGAGGTGTTCGTCTTCGACGACGGCCGGGTCGTCCAGCGGGGCACGCACGGCCGGCTCGTGGACCGCCCCGGCGTCTACGCCGACCTGTACGCCTCCTGGGTGCGCAGCTCGGCGTGAGCGGCGCCGCCCCCGGCCCGGGGACGGGTCAGGCCCGCCGGCGCCGCCACCAGTGCGCCGCCAGCAGCTCGCCCACCACCGGCTCGGTGAGCAGCCGCACATCGGGGTCGCCGTCGCCCAGGTAGCGCACGGCGGCCGCCGCCCCCTCCACCGCGCCGCCCACGGCGACCAGGGTGCCGTGCAGCTGGAGCAGGTGATCGGCCACCCGTTCGTCGTAGTGCGAACCGGTGAACAGCAGCGCGCGGTAGTCCGTCACCGCCGCCAGATAGCGGTCGGTGTGCGACCATTCGCCCGACTCAGCGGCGTAGGCGGCCCGCACCGGCCCCTGCCGGATCGCCAGCGCCGCCTGCCGCGCCGATGCCAGCCGCTCCACCGGCGCCACCAGGTGGACGCCGTCGCGGGAGTCCAGGGCGGCGGCCACATCCGGTACCCACGCCGGGGCGCGGTCGACCAGGTCGGCGATCGCGTTGGCCGCGCGGCGCAGGCTGCGGGTGAGGTCGGCGGCGCCCGCCGCCGGCGCCCCCAGCCGGTGCCCGAGGAGCAGGAGCAGGGCCAGCGCGTTCTGGTACGCGCGGCACGACAGGCCGCTGCGCTCGACGCCCGACAGCAGCGGCACGAGGATGTCGGCGTAGCGCGCCACCGGGGAGTCGGGGTCGGGGGTCAGCACGATGATCGCCGATCGCTCCACGTACTCGTCGAGCGCGGTGCACAGCTCGCGCAGGCCCCCGCCCACCGATACCGCCACCACCAGCGTGTCGGGTCCCGGCGGCAGCGACCGCTCGGTCGCGGCGTACTCCGCGACCGCGCCCAGGCCCGCCAGCCGCATCCGGGCCGCCGCCGCCTCGCAGGCGTAGCGGGCGGCCCCCGTTCCCAGCAGCAGGATCCCCGCCGGTTCGTCGTCGACCAGGGCCGGCAGGGCGGAGAAGGGGTCGTGCCGGGCGAGGCGGTCGGCCAGCGCGGTCAGCGCGTCGGGTTTCGCCGCCAGGTCGGCGGTGAGCAGCTGGGCGGTCACGGGGCTCCTGCGAGTCGTCATGGGTGTGGGCCGGCGCCAGAGAACTCTACTGAGCCCCCGAAGCGCCGCCCGACCGCCGCCTCCCCGAGGGTATGGCCTTTGTCACCCGGGGCCCCGGGGCGCAACCGGTGCCCCCGCGCCGACCTTTGCCGACGGCGCCATAGGCTGGAGGTATGAGCGTCAGCCTCCCCGGGAACGGCTCGGACCCCGAATCGGGCGCCCGGCTTGACCCCTCCATCGCCGCGCTGCTCAAGCGCACCCGCGACGGCCTGGTACCCGCCATCGTGCAGCAGCACGACACCGGCGAGGTGCTCATGCTCGCCTGGATGGACGACGAAGCGCTGCGCCGCACGCTGACGACCCGCAGCGCCACCTACTGGTCGCGCAGCCGGGGCGAGTACTGGGTGAAGGGCGCCACCTCCGGAAACGTCCAGCACGTCGTCGCCGTCGCCCTCGACTGCGACGGCGACACCCTGCTCGTCAAGGTCGACCAGACCGGCGGCGCCTGCCACACCGGCGACCGCACCTGCTTCGACGCGACCCCGCTGCCGCTGGTTCCGGAGGCGGCCGGGAGAACGCCGTGACGGCCGCCACCCCGCGTCCGCGGCGCGGCGGGTTCACCGCCGCGCTCGCCGCCACCGCCGCGGGCGCCGCCGCACTCGCCGCGGCGTCGGGCCGGACCTGGGCCACCGGGGTGGTCGAGGTGGCCGGCCCGACCGCTCCCGCGCCGGTCGAGCTGGCCGGCACCGACCTCGCCCCGGCCGCCTCGGCCATGGGCATCGCGGGGCTCGCCGCCCTGGCCGCGCTCGTGGCCGCCCGCGGGTGGCCACGGCGGATCATCGGCCTGCTCATGACCCTGTTCGGGGCTATCGCGCTCCAGGCCGTGTGGAGCGGGACCCGCCCCGCCGAGCTCGCCCGGGTGGCCGCGGAGCAGGCCACGACCGACGGCCGGGTGGCCGCTCCCGACCTCGCCGCCGCCTGGCCGGCGCTGGCCGCCGCGGGAGCGGCGCTGCTCGTGCTCAGCGGCCTGGCCACCGCCGTCCGGGGGCCCTCCTGGCCCGGCATGGGCAGCCGGTACGATCGCCACAGCGTGCCGCGCACCGCGCGCACGGGCGACCCCGCGGAGCTGTGGAAGTCGCTCGACAGCGGGGAGGACCCCACGCTCGATCCAGCGGCGCCGGACACCGCGGCGCCCCCCGCGGACGCCCGCTGCCCCAGCACCGCGCCCCGGACGACGACCACGACGACCGTGCCGGAGACCGGCGACAATCCCCGACAGAAGGAGCCCTGATGGCCGACGAACACCACGAAGAGCACGACGACCACGGCAACACCGTCGCCGCCTGGTTCCTGACCCTCTCCTGGATCGCGGTGTGGACCGTGGCCGGCGTGGCGATCATCGGCGGCGCCGACCTGGTCACGTGGTCGGCGATCGCGCTGGGCGCCAGCGTCGTGTGCGCGGCCGTCGCCGGGGTCATGAAGAAGGCCGGACTCGGCCGCAGGACCCCGCGCCCGGTCCCGCCGACCGCCGAGGAGTGGGCCGCCGCCCGTGCCGCCGCCGAGCCGTCCGCCCCCGAGGCCGCCGACGGCGCCGCCGAGCCCGCCCCCGCGACCGCCGGATAGCGTCCGGTCCCGGTCCCCGGCATGGACGCGGATGCCCGTCACGGGTAGATTGGCCCGCACAGCGTCGTCATTACCTGATTCCGGTCGGTTTCTACCGGCGCATCTGGCATGATTCGATTCTGCCCGCGACGCGAATGGGACGCCTCCCCAGCCATGACCCCCGTTGGTGCGCATCTCGTCCGGCACGCGAGGCCATTTCCACATCCGTCGTCAGGAAAGACACTCCGACCATGAGCTACGGTCCTCCTCCCGGCCCGCCCGGTCCGCCCCAGCCGCCCTACGGCGGTGGCGGATACGGCCCTCCGCCCGGGGGTCCCGGCGGCTACGGCGGCTTCGGCGGCCAGCCGGCGGGCGGGGGTACCCCGCCCAACAACTGGCTGGTCGCATCCATCCTCGCCATCTTCTGCTGCTGGCCGCTCGCCATTCCGGCGATCATCTTCTCCACCAAGGTGAACACTCAGTGGAACGTCGGTGACTACGCGGGTGCCGAGGACGCCGCCGGCAAGGCGAAGATGTTCTCCATCATCGCGTTCGTCCTGGGCGGCCTCTGGGTCATCGGCTGGATCATCTACTACTTCGTGATGCTCGCTGCTCTGGGCGCGGCCTCCACGACGTACTAGGCCCCAGGCCTCCGGCGCCGCCGCCCGTACGGGCGGCGGCGCTTTTCGGTGTTCCCTGGGCCACCGCGCCCGGCCGGCGCGGTTCCGCACCCCTTCCGACCTGTACGATCCTCCGAACCTGTCGGCCACGGCGGGATCTCGGCCGAGTCACGTTCGGTTTACGGCACCCCGATGAACAGGGCAAACCCCGTTCTTCGCGCTCCGGCGCGCACGCAACGGGCGCCAGGGGCGTGGCCGGGAACGTCCCCGGGCTGTGCCACTATGTGCGGGCCCCATTTGAGCGGCATTTCGCACTGAATCCGGCGCCCGTCCTCGCCCGCGATCTCCTGCGGCAGCCGCGCCCTCATGACGATTCCAGTTCCGAAAAGAGTGCCCGAGAACCATGTCGTACCACCCCAACAACACCCCCCCGCCCAGCAACTGGATGGTCGGGGCGATCCTCTCGATCTTCTGCTTCTGGCCCCTCGCGATCCCGGCGATCATCTTCGCCGCCAAGGTGAACAGCCTCTGGAACGTCGGCGACTACCAGGGTGCTGAGGCGGCCGCGAAGAAGGCGAAGATGTTCTCGCTGATCGCGATCACCCTCGGCATCATCGGGATGATCATCGGCGGCATCGTCACCGCGATGTCCATCGCCGCCGCCAACCAGGCCGTCGAGGAGTACAACCAGGAGGTCGACGCGCTCGAGGAGTCCCTCGACGCCGACCTCGAAGAACTCGACCAGCTCAACTCCGACCTGGAGGAGCTGGAGAGCTACTAGGACCACGGGCTCCGCGACGCGACGCCCTGCTCCCGCCCCATGCGGCCTCCGCCCGCCGCCGCACGGCCCCGCACCGGCCGTGCGGCGGCGGCGTTTCCGCCCCGCCGCACCGACCCTCTAGGCTGACAGCGTGGACCCCGCCGTGAACAGCACCGACCCGCATCCCTCCGCCCCCCGGCCGCCGAGCCGCGCGGCGCGGCTGAGGGCCCGCCTGCACCCCGCGACCACGCCCCTGTTCCTGGGGGCGGTCGCCGTCGCCGGAGCGGTCATGGTGCACTTCGTCGACCCGCACGAGCCCGGGCACTACCCCACCTGCCCGTGGCTGCTGATGACCGACACCTACTGCGCCGGATGCGGCACCATGCGCGCCATCAACGCGCTCACCGACCTCGACCTCGCCGGCGCCCTGCGGATGAACGTGCTCACCGTCGCGCTGCTGCCGTTCATGCTCTACTCCTACGTGCGGTGGGTCTACTTCTCCTTCCGGCCCCCCACGCGCCACATCCGGGCCGCCCACCCGTTCTGGCTGTGGCTCCTGCTCGGTGTCATCCTGGCGTTCTGGCTGGTGCGCAACCTGCCGTTCGGCGCCATACTGGCACCGGGCTGACCACCCGCGGCGAGGGCGGTGACCACCCTTGCCGCGGGGATCGCTACGATCAGTTGCACGGCTGCGCGCGGCCGCGCCACACACGACCTGCTATCTGAGGGGGCAGTCCCACGTGAGCGTGCTCGACGAGATTCTCGACGGGGTGCGCGCCGACCTGGCCGACCGGCAGGCGGCTACGCCTCTGGAGCGACTCAAGGAGTCGGCCGAATCCGTCCCGCGGCCCCAGGACGTCGTGGCCGCGCTGCGCCGTCCCGGCGTGCAGGTCATCGCCGAGGTCAAGCGGTCCAGCCCCTCCAAGGGGCCACTCGCGGCCATCGCCGACCCCGCCGCCCTGGCGCGCGACTACGCCGACGGCGGCGCCTGCCTGATCAGCGTCCTGACCGAGCAGCGCCGCTTCAGCGGGAGCCTCGCCGACCTCGCCTCCGTCCGCGCCGCGGTCGAGACCCCGCTGCTGCGCAAGGACTTCGTCGTCAGCTCCTACCAGCTGTGGGAGGCGCTCGTCCACGGCGCCGACGCCGTCCTGCTCATCGTGGCCGCCCTGGAGCAGGACGCGCTGATCTCGCTCGTGGAGCGCGCCCGGTCGCTCGGCCTCACCCCGCTGGTCGAGGTGCACACCGAGGACGAGGTCGCCCGCGCCCTCGACGCCGGCGCAACGGTCATCGGCGTCAACGCCCGCGACCTCAAGACCCTCCAGGTCGACCGCGACGTCTTCGCCCGCCTGGCCCCACTGATCCCCGGCGACCGCATCAGGATCGCCGAATCCGGAGTCCGCGGCCCGCACGACCTGCTGGCCTACGCGAGTTCCGGCGCCGATGCCGTCCTGGTCGGCGAGAGCCTGGTCAGGGGCCGCCACCCGCGCGACGCCGTCGCCGACCTGGTCACGGCCGGCGCCCACCCGGCCTTGCGCGACCGGAGCTGACCATGACCCGGCCGACCCCGCCGTTCCCCGCGCCCGCCGCGCCTCAGGCCGCGGCCGGGCGATGGCCTTAGGGAGCCCGCACCCGCACGCGGGCTCCCGTCGCCGTGCCGACCTTCCGATCCGCGCCGGCACGCGCGCACCCCGCGCTGACGTGCCGGCCTGCCCGACGACGCCGCGCCGCCGGCAACGGCGCCCGCCGTCATGGAGAACGACCATGAATCCCGCACCACCGACCGCCCCGTCCCACGACGGGAGCGGCCACTACGGCGGCTATGGGGGCCGCTTCAGCCCCGAGGCGCTGGTCGCCGCGCTCGACGAGGTCGCGGCCGAATGGGCCGCCGCCAAGAGCGACCCGGAATTCCAGGCCGAACTGGCCCGGCTGCTCGGCGACTACACCGGGCGGCCCAGTCCGCTCACCGAAGCGGGCAACTTCTCCGCCGAGTGCAACGGCGCCCGCGTCCTGCTCAAGCGCGAGGACCTGAACCACACCGGCTCGCACAAGATCAACAACGTGCTCGGCCAGGCCCTGCTCACCAAGCGCATGGGCAAGACCCGCGTCATCGCGGAGACCGGCGCGGGCCAGCACGGCGTCGCCACGGCCACCGCCTGCGCGCTGCTCGGCCTCGACTGCGTGGTCTACATGGGCGAGGAGGACACCCGGCGCCAGGCGCTCAACGTCGCCCGGATGAACATGCTCGGCGCCGAGGTGATCCCGGTGACCATCGGCAGCCGCACCCTCAAGGACGCCGTCAACGAGGCGTTCCGCGACTGGGTCGCCAACGTCGACTCCACCCACTACCTGCTGGGCACGGTGGCCGGCCCGCACCCGTTCCCCGCCATGGTGCGCGACCTGCACTTCACCATCGGCGCCGAAGCCCGCTCCCAGGTCCTCGACCGCACCGGGCGGCTGCCCGACGCGGTCGCCGCCTGCGTCGGCGGCGGCTCCAACGCGATCGGCATCTTCGCCGCGTTCATCCCCGACCCCGAGGTGCGCCTCTACGGCTTCGAGGCGGGCGGGGACGGCGTGGAGTCCGGGCGCCACGCCGCCTCCATCACCGGCGGCTCGCCCGGCGTCTTCCAGGGCGCCCGCACCTACGTCCTCCAGGACGAGTGGGGCCAGACCGTGCCCAGCCACTCGATCTCGGCCGGCCTGGACTACCCGGCGGTCGGCCCCGAGCACGCCGCGCTGGCCGACAGCGGGCGCGCGACCTACGCGGCGATCACCGACGCCGAGGCCATGGAGGCGTTCCGCCTGCTGTGCCGGACCGAGGGCATCATCCCCGCCATCGAGAGCGCGCACGCGCTCGCCGGGGCCCGCAAGATCGGCGCCGAACTCGGGCCCGACGCCACCATCCTGGTCAACCTCTCAGGCCGGGGCGACAAGGACGTCACCACCGCCGCGACCTATTTCGGGCTCGTGGACGAGCAGCAGGGGCAGGGTTGAGCGACGACATGGACACCACCACCGAGACCCCGCTCCAGGCCAGGCTCGCCGAGGCCCGCGCCGCCGGGCGCGCCGCCCTCGTCGGCTACCTGCCCGCCGGGTTCCCCGACATCGACACCTCCATCCGGGTGATCCAGGCCATGGTCGACGGCGGCTGCGACGTCGTCGAGGTCGGCCTGCCCTACTCCGACCCCACCATGGACGGCCCCACCATCCAGCAGGCCGCCGACCGCGCACTGGCGGCCGGCACCACCACCCGCGACGTGCTCCGGGTGGTGGAGGCCACCGCGGCGACGGGCGCCGCCGCGCTGGTGATGTCCTACTGGAACCCCATCGACCGCTACGGCACCGGCCGGTTCTGCGCCGACCTCGCCTCCGCCGGCGGCTCCGGGGTGATCACCCCCGACCTGCTGCCCGAGGAGGCCGACGACTGGTTCGCCGCCACCGACGACGCCGGGCTCGACCGGATCTTCCTGGTCGCGCCGTCCTCGACCGACGCCCGGCTGGCCTCCACCACCGCGGCCTGCCGAGGTTTCGTCTACGCGGCCTCCCTCATGGGCGTGACCGGCACGCGTACGCAGGTCGCCGACACCGCTGAGCGGCTGGTCACCCGCACCCGCGCGGTCACCGCCGAGAGCGGGCTGCCGGTCTGCGTGGGGCTGGGCATCTCCAACGGGGCGCAGGCCGCCGAGGTCGCCGGCTACGCCGACGGCGTGATCGTGGGCGCCGGGTTCTGCCAGCGCGTGCTCGACGCGCCCGACACGGCCTCCGGCCTGGCCGCCGTGCGCTCGTTCGCCGAGGAGCTGGCGGCGGGCGTCCGCGAGGCCCGCCCGGCCGGGCACGCCGGGTAAGAATCGGGTGTGACCTGGCGCGGGGGCGCGCGAGACCGCCCCCGCGCCGCCACCCGCGGCCTACGCTGCACCTGCGGGCGGGCGACGCCCGCGACCGACGATGTGTAGCCTCACGGCTACGTGCAGTAGTATCCCGCTCAGTGCGGTGCCGTTCCCCCGGGTGCGGCGGCGCACGCGCGATACGCCCGTCTCGCCCCAGGGAACCCATTGGACACCGAACAGCAGCAGCCTGCCGCCACCGCCGAACCGCCCAGCCGCGGAGGACGGTGGGATACCGTCCAGCCGTGGCTGACCCTGGCCGCCCGGCTGGGACTGGCGGGCGTGCTGGGATTCGCCGCGGCCACGAAGTTCCCGCCGGCGCTGTCGGTCCAGTCGGTCGAGGCCTACCAGCTCTTCTCGCCGGCTCTCGCCGAGTTCATCGGCTACACGCTCCCGCTGTTCGAGATCGCCTTGGCGCTCCTGCTGCTCGTCGGCCTGGCCACGCGGTACGTGGGCGCGGTCTCGGGGCTCCTGATGATCGTGTTCATCGCCGGGATCACCTCGGCGTGGGCCCGCGGCCTCAATATCGACTGCGGCTGCTTCGGGACCGGCGGCACGGTGGCCCCGGGGGAGACCGCCTACGGCGCCGACATCGCGCGCGACATCGGATTCCTGGTGCTGGCCGCGATCATCACGGTCTGGCCGCGCTCTCCGTTCGCACTCGACCGGCTCTTCGGCCTCCACCGCTGAGCGGGCCGTACCCCGTACCCGGCGCCGCCCGGGGACCGGCCCGGCCGGCCCCCGCCGCGTGCGCACTCTCACTCCAGGAATGGTGATCGGCTGATGGGCAAGGCGTCGCGGCAGTCATCCCGCGAACGGCTCCGCGAGGAGCGGCAGAAGTCGGCGCAGCGCGCCAAACGCAACAAGGTCCTGGCGGTCGCGGGCGCGGCGCTCGCGGTCATCGTGCTCATCGTCGGCGGCGGGTACCTCTACCTGTCCTCCGAGCGGCGCGCCGAACAGGAGTTCGCCGACCAGTACGCGTCCCTGCCGCCGCAGGCCCTGCAGGATGACGGCAGCGTGGTCCTCGCGCGTGAGGGCGCCTCGGCGCCCGTCGTGGAGGTCTACGCCGACTACCAGTGCCCCGCCTGCCGCCAGTTCGAGATCGCCAGCGGACCCACCCTCCAGCGCCTCGCCACCGAAGGCCGGGCCATCGTGCACTACCGGCCGGTGAGTATCTTCGCCCAGCAGCCCGCCCCGCTGAGCGCCAATTCCCTGCGCGGCGGCGCGGCCGCCCGAGCAGCCGCTGACCAGGGAAAATACGTCGAGTACAATGACATTCTCTTCGATAACCAGCCGGCAGAGGGCAGCGCCGGCTTCTCCGCGTCCGACCTCAAGCAGTGGGGGAAGGACGCCGGTATCGAGGACACCGCGGCCTTCGACGAGCGCGTCGACTCCGAGAACGACGTCGTCGAGCGGTTCACCGGCAGCTACAGCCAGGAGCTGATCTCCCGGGCGCAGGAGGCGTTCTCCGCCGAACAGCTCCAGGGGATGTCCCTCAGCGAGATCATCGCCTGGGGCAACGACAACGGGGTCGACGGATCGTTCCTCGACGGCACCTACGTCAACGAGCTCATCCAGGCCACGGCCGCGGTCGGCGCCAAGTACTCCAGCGGGGCGGACAAGTTCGACTCCACGCCATCGGTGTACGTGGATGGTGCCAAACTGGGCAACGACGCCTTCTCCGGCAACGGAATCGAGAAGGCCGTAGAATCCGCTGGGCCCGGCGAGGTCGACACCCGGCCGCTCGCCGCAGACGACTCCGCGGTGACCGAAGTCCCCTGATGCCAAGGAACAGATCCGAGCGATGATCTTCCCGTCGATCTCCGATGAGGGCGCGGCCGGCACCGGCCGCGCCCTCGCGGCCATCCCCAGCCCCGAGGTGAGCTCGATCTCCCTCGGCCCACTCACCGTGCACTTCTACGCCCTGTGCATCCTGGCCGGCGTCATCGCCGCGGTCTTCTGGAGCGAGCGCCGCTGGGCCGCCATGGGGGGTGAGAAGGGCACCATCATGGACCTCGCGGTCCCGGCCGTCATCCTGGGGCTCATCGGCGGCCGCCTCTACCACGTGATCAGCGACTACCAGCTGTACTTCGGCCCGGGACGCGAGCCCATCCGCGCGCTCTACGTCTGGGAGGGCGGCCTGGGGATCTGGGGGGCGATCCCGCTCGGCGCGCTGGGGGTCTGGCTGGCCGCCCGCCGCCAGGGGCTGTCGATGTCGAAGCTCGCCTTCGCCATCGCGCCCACCCTCCCGCTGGCCCAGGCGCTCGGACGCTGGGGCAACTACTTCAACCAGGAGCTGTTCGGCGCCCCCACCGACCTGCCGTGGGCGGTGCGGATCAGCCTGGACCACACCTACAACAGCAACGGCGAGCCGCGGCCGGGGATGCAGCTGCTGCCGGGCAGCACGACCGAGTACTACACCACCTACCACCCCACGTTCCTCTACGAATCGCTGTGGTGCCTGGGCCTGGCCGTACTGCTCGCCTGGCTGGGCCGGCGCTACACCGACCCCCTCGGGGGCGGACGGCTCTTCGCGGTGTACGTCATGGGCTACTGTGTGGGACGGCTCTGGATCGAGTACCTCCGTGTCGACCCCGCCAACGACATCCTCGGCCTGCGGTTGAACATCTGGACCACGATCCTGGTCTTCCTCGGGGCCCTGGCCTACTTCGTGTGGGCCGGCCGGCGGCTGGACTCCTTCTCCACCCGGGTGGTCCCGGTGGGCCACGGCGCCGGCACCCAGGTGTTCGACACCGACCCCGCCTCGGGCGGCGGCCCGGACACCGGGGGATCCGCCACCGTCCCGCCCGAGGACGGCGGCTCCGGCGCACCGACCGGACCCGATGGGCGGGAACCCAAGGAATAGCCCAAGGTACGAGCGCCCGGCCGCGGCGGCGACGCCGCGGCCGGCCATGCCGGATGGATGAGTACGCACGTGAGCAGATCCGATTCCGCCGGACGCGCGGGCCGACGCCGGTCGCGGCGCGGCCGGCCCGACCGGGACCGCCGGGACGATCATGTCCGCGATCCCGGCCCCGACGACTACGACGCATATGACGATCGCCACGGCGACGGCTATGGCGACCTCCCCTATGAGGACCTTCCCTACGAGGAGCTCCCGTACGAGGACGAGGCCGGCGACGGCGGCGACCCCGGGTCCGACACCGGCGCCATGGAGTCCGCCGACCCCGGCCCGCGCCGCGGGCGCTCCGGACGCCGCCGCGGCAAGGCCAAGGGCAAGTGGCGGAGCAAGGGAACGGGGGCCCGGGGCTCCAAGGCGGCGGCCGGCGAGGCCCGCGCCGCGGCCGAGCCCGCCGGGCCCGCCGGCCGCGGTCGCCGGGGGGTCCGCGCCGCAGGCGGCATCGACCCCGTGTCGCGCTTCTCCGCCTCGGCCCTGCGCCGCGTGACGGTCCTGGGCGAGGGACCCAGCCAGGTCGTCTACAACCTGGCCGAGCAGAGCCGCCGCAAGCGCGGCACCGCCGTGCTGGGCACGCTCCTCGGGCTGTGCGGAACCGCCCTGGTCGCCCTCCTGGGGGTCCTGGTCTACCAGCTCGTCCTGGTCCCGGGCGGGACGGCCGGTTCGGGCAGCACGGCCATCATCGAGCCGCCCGAAGGCCATTCCACCCTCCTGCCCGACCTCTACCAGGGCCAGGAGGAGGACGCCGAGGTGTTCGCGCCCATCGCCGAGCGCCCCGGCGACGCCGAGGTGATGACGCAGGAGCAGGTGTTCACCCCCGCCGAGAAGCTCGAACTGGGCGACTACCAGCTCACGCTCAAGAACTCCGACGTCACCGACGAGTGCACGTCGATGGTGTGGGGCGACGAACTGGCCCAGGCGCTCGCCGACAACGGGTGCCTCTCGGGTGCGCGGGGTGTCTACCAGGACGCCGACCAGGAGTACGTGGCGCAGTTCACCCTGTTCGACCTCAGCAACGCGGAGGCCGCCGGCACGGTCGCCGTCGCCCTCGACCCCACCGACCCCACCGTCGAACCGGGGTTCGTGCTGCCCATGGACGACGAGATCGAGGGCCTGCACTCCGGCTACAGCCAGGCGACGTCCCAGGTCATGGGGCACTACCTGGCCGTGTACTGGGTGGCGCGCAGCGATGGCGGCGCCCCCGGGGACGACGAGACCATGGCCACCCTCAACGTCGTGGCCATGAACGCCTCGGTATGGGTCTACCAGCAGGTCGGTCAGGCCCGGGACGAGCAGGAGGGCTAGCGGGCTAGGATTCACCGGGTGGCGGGCCCATCCGACCCACGCGGCCCGCCCCCACGGCAAGTGCAGTTCCCCCGACCCCCCGAGAGGTTCTGGTGTCTTCTTCTGAGTCGTCCGTGCCGGCGTCCCGCGGCCGGCGGAGGAAAACCGACGATGCCGACGCCATCGAGGGCCTCGCGGTACCGCCGTCCCGGGGCAGGGGCGGGCGTCGGCGCAAGGGCGGAACGGGCGGTGCCAAGGGCGGCAAGGACGCCGGCGACGGCACCCGGAGCAAGGGCCGCCGCAGAGCGCTGCCGATCCTGCTGACTGTCCTCGGCCTGGGCGTCGTCGCCCTGGTCGTCGTTCTCGTCATGCGGTTCACCTCCGGCGGCGCCGCGGCCCCCGAGAACGCCCGCCCCGTCGTGTACGGCATCTACGACTCGGCCAGCATCGGCGAGTCCCTGCCCGACGCCCAGGCCGACAGCCGCCCCCTGGCCGAGGGCGAGATGTTCGAGCGCGGCAACGAGGAGATCGAGAGCCAGGGCATCACCTTCACCCTGGCGGCGTCGGAGCTGAGCGAGGACTGCGCCGCGGCGGTCTGGGGCGACGAACTGCGTACGGCCCTGGCCGACGCCGGGTGCGCCCAGGTCGCGCGGGGGGCCTACACCGCCGACGACTACGTGGGGGTGGCCGCCATGTTCAACCTGGCCGACACCGCGTCCTCCCAGGCACTGGCCGAGGCCATGCAGCCGCCCGGCTCCCTTGAGGCCGAGGCTCCGGGGTTCGTGGTGCCGCCGAGCACCGAGGCCCCGTTCGACACCCTGGGCGGCGGCTACAGCCAGGCCGAGGCCACCGTCAGCGGCCACTACCTCATGGTCACCTGGGTCCAGCGCCTGGAGTCGACCGATCCCGCCGAGCGCGAGCGGCTGACCTCGCCGCTGATCGCCCTCGGCGGGTTCCAGGACCCGCTGTACCGCCGAGTGGTGCAGGTGCAGAACTCCCAGCAGGGCGGTGCCGGGACCCAGGACCCGGGCACCCAGCAGGGCGACGGCACCGGGGGCACGGGGACCGGCACCGGCACGGGGCAGGAGGGGACCGGCGAAACCGGTGCCGGGGGCACCGGCACCGACGGCCTGGGCACCGACGGCGGCACCGGAGCGGGCGACCCCGCCGGGGTGCCCGCCGGCTGACCCCCTCGCCGGGCCGCTCGGTCAGTCCACCGGGTCCGCCGCCCCCGCCGCCGCCGCGTCCACGAGCCGCCGCGCGGCCTCGCGCAGGGCGGCGAAGCGGTGGGCGGGCAGGTCGAGCAGGGTGTGCCCGGCCGCCCACGGCGCCTCGGCGGCGACCCTGGTGCGGGCCGTCTTCTTGTTGACCGGCCGGCCCGCCTCGGCGGCGACCGCGATGAGGCCCTCGCGCAGGGCCGCCGGCAGGCTCCCGTGCGCCCGCTCCTGGCAGTGCCACAGCAGGCGGTCCTCCGGCGCGGTCGCGTCCCGCTCCGTCCGGCGGGCGACCACCACGGTGCCGCGCGGTCCCGGGGTGTTGCGCAGGAAGCGCACGTCGAAGCGGGGGGACAGCATCGCGCGCAGCGCCTGCTGGCCGGCCGCGTCGCGCACCTGCGGCGCCCGCGCGGGCACCACCACGTGGGTCTCCTCTGCGGCGCCCGCCAGGACCGCGCGGCCCAGCAGCGCGTCCCAGCCTCCGGTCAGGTCGACCGCGGCGCGCCGCGCGGCGGTGGCCGCGCCCATCCAGTCGGCCAGCCGCACCCGGCGCACGCCCTCGGGCACCGCGGCGCGCGGCCACGCGCCGGCCACGGTGTCGAACGCGGCCGATTCCAGGACCGTGCGGGCGTCGGTTTCGCCCAGGCCGCCGGTGGCCTCCTTGGCGTTGGCCCCCTGGCTGTAGACGCGCGCGGCCGCGGTGCCGCCGCCCCCGCCGTCGGCGGTGACGCGCGCGGTCGGGCGCAGGACGTAGAGGTCGCTGGCGGCGCCGATCGCCTCGGCCCCCAGGTAGCGGTTGAAGTCCGGCAGCACCGCCTCGAAGACCAGGCCCATGCGGGCCAGCCGTGCCTGGGTGCGGGCGACCAGGCCCGGTGTGGTCTCGCTGGCGCCGTAGGCCACCAGGACGCGCCCGCGGCGCGGATCGGCGAGCCCTTCCAGGCCGCGCCGTACGAACAGCTCCACGCCCTCGGGGGTGTAGGGGGGATCGGTGAAGACCAGGTCGCAGCGGCGGGCGACGGAGGCGGGCAGCCCCAGGCGCAGGTCGGCGAAGTGGCAGGTGACCGGCAGTCCCAGGCGGTCGGCGGCGCGGTCGATGTAGTCGAGCATCCGTTCGTCGATGTCGACGACCACGGCTTCGGCGCCGGGGCTGACCAGGGTGGCGGCCAGCGAGGTGAGGTCGTGGTCGCCCACGCACAGCAGGCGCGCCCCCGGCAGGGCGAAGCGGGTGGCCAGGTGGACGCCGCGGCGCAGGGCGGTGTCGGCGGTCGCGGTGACGTGGTCCAGGTCGGTCCGCGGCGGGGGCGCCTCGTCGACCAGGCGGCGCAGCTCCTCAGCGGCGTCGGCGTGCCCGGCGAGCAGGGGCGCCATCGGGTCGGCGGGGGAGGGGCGGGCGAACCCGGTGTAGTCCCCGGGCCGGGCCAGCCGCACGCTGTCGTCGCTGTGCTCCAGGCCGGTGCCCAGGGCCGTGAGCGTGGCGTCGACGAGCCGGTGCGCCACCGTGGTGGCGCGCACCAGTTCGCGGGGGGTCCACCAGGCGCCGTCGGAGAGCGCGGCCAGGACCAGGTGGATGCGGGCGGCGTCGATCCCCTGCTCGGTGAGCAGGCCGGCGAGCTCCGGGGGGTGGTCGGTCACCGGACGATCATCCCACGTGCGCCTTCGGCGGCGGGCCCGGGTAAAGTCGGCCCCGCCTCGCCATGACCTGGCCGGAGGCGGATACGCTGGGGGAGCGCCATTCATCCGCTTTGCGGATGTTTGCCGCCCCCGGTCGCTGGAGAAGATCACGGCTATCCCCACCATGGCGGTGGCGGAGCGGCCGTTTATCCTGTGCGAGGCGGGGGATCCCCGCTTCGAAGAACGCCGCACTGTGGCGGCGGCTGGTCTAGACCTCCGATTCGCATCGGGGCTGGACCTGCATGTATAAGTGTTCTACCCGCGAGTTAGCGATCACCTGGCCGGATACCGGCAGCCACGAGGAAGTGAACGCAGGTCCGGCGCAAGCCGTCTGTGGAACCGGGGCCAGGGGAGCGCCTGCTCGGCATGCTGACGCAGCAGGGCCAATGTCGTCCCGGATGCGCTTTTCGCAAAAGCCCATACCCACGACGACAGGAGGGTAGATGCCTGCTGGCCAGGTGCAGCGTTCGTCCGTCCGACCGAACGCCGAGTCCACTCACGAGGGCCTGTACGACAGCACCTTTGAGCACGACGCCTGCGGCGTCGGCTTCGTCGCCGACCTCTCCGGCCGTCGCGGCCACGACATCGTCGAGAAGGCGCTCACCGTTCTGCGCAACCTCGACCACCGGGGCGCCTCCGGTGCCGACCCCGACGACGGCGACGGCGCCGGGATCCTCACCCAGATCCCCGACGACCTCTACCGCGACGTGGTCGCGTTCGCGCTGCCCGAAGCCGGGGCCTACGCCACCGGCATCGCCTTCCTGCCCGCCGACGCCGCCGAGCGCGCCGAAGCCGTCGCCCGGGTCGAGGAGATCGCCGAGGAAGAGGGCCTGACCGTCCTCGGCTGGCGCGACCTGCCCTTCGAGCCCCGCTACTGCGGCCCCGCCGCCCGCGCGGTCATGCCGTTCTTCGGCCAGCTCTTCCTCACCGGCCGCGCCGGCACCGCCACCGACGGGCTCACGGGCATCGACCTGGAGCGCCACGCCTACTGCGTGCGCAAGCGCGCCGAGCACGAGGCCGGGGTCTACTTCCCCAGCCTGTCCCCGCGCACCATCGCCTACAAGGGGATGCTCACCACCCCCCAGCTCGAACCGTTCTTCCCCGACCTCTCCGACCGCCGCTACACCTCCGGCCTGGCCCTGGTGCACTCGCGGTTCTCGACCAACACCTTCCCCTCCTGGCCGCTGGCGCACCCCTTCCGCTACGTCGCCCACAACGGCGAGATCAACACGGTCAAGGGCAACCGCAACATGATGCGGGCGCGCGAAGCCACCCTGGCCAGCGACCTGCTCCCCGGCGACCTGACGCGGATCTTCCCCATCATCGACGCCGAGGACTCCGACACCGCGTCCCTGGACGCCGCCCTCGAACTCCTGCACCTGGGCGGGCGGTCGCTGCCGCACGCGGTGCTGATGATGATCCCCGAGCCGTGGGAGAACCACGACGAGATGGACCCGCAGGTGCGGGCCTTCTACGAGTTCCACTCCATGCTCATGGAGCCCTGGGACGGCCCCGCCTCGGTCTCCTTCACCGACGGCACTCTCGTCGGCGCCGTGCTCGACCGCAACGGGCTGCGCCCCGGCCGCTACTGGGTCACCGACGACGGGCTCGTCGTCCTGGCCAGCGAGGCCGGCGTGCTCGACATCGACCCCGCCTCGATCGTCCGCAAGGGCCGGCTCCAGCCCGGCCGCATCTTCGTGGTCGACACCGAGCAGGGCCGGATCATCGAGGACGAGGAGATCAAGGCCGAACTCGCGGCCGAGCACCCCTACGCCCAGTGGCTGGCCGACGGCGTCGTCGGGCTCGACGAGCTGCCCCCGGCCCCGGCCGCCCCGGTCGCCGACATCGTGCACGACCAGCAGGTCTTCGGCTACACGGAGGAGGAGCTGCGGATCATCCTCACCCCGATGGCCCGCACCGGCGCCGAGCCGATCGGCTCCATGGGCACCGACACCCCCGTCGCCGCCCTGTCGGCCCGGTCCCGGCAGCTCTTCGACTACTTCTCCCAGAACTTCGCCCAGGTCACCAACCCCCCGCTGGACGCCATCCGCGAGGAGCTGGTCACCAGCCTGCGCACCGCGCTGGGCGCCGAAGAGAACGTGCTGTCCCCCGACCCCGAGGACTGCCGGCGCATCGTGCTGCCGACCCCCGTGGTCGACGGGGCGGGCCTGGCCGCGATCACCGCGGCGGGAGCCCCCGGGGGCGACCCCGCCTTCCGCGCCTTCACCGCCAACGGCACCTACCCGGTGGCCGGCGGCGGGGCGGCGCTGGCGGACCGGCTCGGCGAGATCTGCGCCGAGGTGTCGGCGGCCATCGCCGACGGCGCCCACATCATCGTGCTCAGCGACCGCGGCGCCGGCGCCGACCGCGCCCCGATCCCCTCCCTGCTGCTCACCGGAGCCGTCCACCACCACCTGGTGCGGGAGAAGACCCGCACCGAGGTCGGCCTCGTGGTCGAGGCCGGCGACGTCCGCGAATGCCACCACGTGGCGCTCCTGCTGGGCTACGGCGCCTCCGCCGTCAGCCCCTACCTCGCCCTGGAATCGGTGCGCGACCTGGTCGGCCGCGGCGTCATCGGCGGCATCGACGCCGACACCGCCGTGCGCAACACCGTCAAGGCGTTCGGCAAGGGCGTCCTGAAGATCATGTCCAAGATCGGGGTCTCCACGGTCTCCGGCTACACCGGCGCGCAGATCTTCGAGGCGCTGGGCCTCGGTGCCGAGGTCGTCGACCGGTGCTTCACGGGCACCACGTCGCGCCTGGGCGGAGTGGGCTTCGACGTCCTGGCCGAGGAGGTCCGCATGCGGCACGCCGTCGCCTACGCGGACAACCCCGCCGACCACCGGCGGCTGGCCGTGGGCGGCGAGTACCAGTGGCGGCGCGAGGGCGAACCGCACCTGTTCAGCCCCGAGACCGTGTTCAAGCTCCAGCACGCCACCCGCACCCGCCGCTACGAGGTCTTCAAGGAGTACACCGCCAAGGTCGACGAGCAGGCCGGGAGCCTGATGACCCTGCGCGGCCTGTTCCGCTTCAAGGACGGCGTGCGCGAACCCGTTCCCATCGAGGAGGTCGAGCCGGCCTCCGAGATCGTCAAGCGCTTCTCCACCGGCGCGATGTCCTACGGGTCGATCTCCGCCGAGGCCCACGAGACGCTCGCCATCGCGATGAACCGCCTCGGCGGCAAGTCCAACACCGGCGAAGGCGGCGAGGACCCGCGGCGGTTCACCCCCGACGAGAACGGCGACCTGCGCCGCAGCTCCATCAAGCAGGTGGCCTCGGGCCGGTTCGGCGTGACCTCGCACTACCTCACCAACGCCGACGACATCCAGATCAAGATGGCCCAGGGCGCCAAGCCCGGCGAGGGCGGCCAGCTGCCCGGCCACAAGGTGTACCCGTGGGTCGCCGACACCCGGCACTCCACCCCCGGGGTCGGCTTGATCTCGCCGCCGCCGCACCACGACATCTACTCCATCGAGGACCTCGCCCAGCTCATCCACGACCTGAAGAACGCCAACCCGCTGGCCCGGGTGCACGTGAAGCTGGTCGCCGAGGCCGGGGTGGGCACGGTCGCCGCGGGCGTGTCCAAGGCGCACGCCGACGTGGTGCTGATCTCCGGGCACGACGGCGGGACGGGCGCCTCCCCGCTGACCTCGCTCAAGCACGCCGGCTCCCCGTGGGAGCTGGGACTGGCCGAGACCCAGCAGACCCTGCTGCGCAACGGCCTGCGCGACCGGATCGTGGTCCAGGCCGACGGCCAGATGAAGACCGGCCGCGACGTCATCATCGCCGCCCTGCTGGGCGCCGAGGAGTTCGGCTTCGCGACGGCCCCGCTGGTGGTCTCCGGCTGCGTCATGATGCGCGTCTGCCACCTCGACACCTGCCCGGTCGGCGTGGCCACCCAGAACCCGGAGCTGCGCAAGCGCTTCTCCGGCAAGGCCGAGTTCGTGGTCAACTTCTTCGAGTTCATCGCCGAAGAGGTGCGCGAGTACCTGGCGGCGCTGGGCTTCCGCACCCTGGAGGAGGCGGTCGGCTCCGTCGACCTGCTCGACACCGCCGGCGCCGTCGACCACTGGAAGGCGTCCGGGCTGGACCTGCGCCCCATCCTGCATAACGTCGACCCCTGGACCGGCGACCACCGCCGCCGCGTGCGCGCGCAGGACCACGGGCTGGAGAAGGCGCTCGACAACACCCTCATCCAGCTCTGCGAGGGGGCCCTGGCGTTCAAGGAGCCCCTCAAGCTCGACCTGCCGGTGCGCAACGTCAACCGGACGGTGGGCACCATGCTGGGCCACGAGGTCACCAAGCGCCACGGCGCCGAGGGCCTGCCCGCCGACACCATCGACATCACCTTCACCGGCTCGGCCGGGCAGTCCTTCGGGGCGTTCCTGCCCCGCGGGGTCACCCTGCGCCTGGTCGGCGACGGCAACGACTACGTCGGCAAGGGCCTGTCGGGCGGCCGGATCACCGTGCGCCCCCACGGGGACGCGGGCTTCGCCGCCGAAGACCACATCATCGCCGGGAACGTCATCGCCTACGGGGCCACCGCCGGCGAGGTGTTCCTGCGCGGGATCGTCGGCGAGCGGTTCTGCGTGCGCAACTCCGGCGCCCTGGCGGTCGCCGAGGGCGTGGGCGACCACGGCTGCGAGTACATGACCGGCGGGCGCGCCGTCATCCTGGGCCGTACCGGCCGCAACTTCGCGGCCGGCATGTCCGGCGGCATCGCCTACGTGCTCGACCTGGACCGCGGCCGGGTCAACGGCGAGATGGTCGACATCGACCCGCTCGACGACACCGACCGCGCCTTCCTGGAGGACGTGCTGCGCCGCCACCGCGCCGAGACCGGCTCCGCGGTCGCCGCCGCGCTGCTCGCCGACACCGACACCGCGTTCGGCCGGTTCGCCAAGGTCATGCCGCGCGACTTCAAGCGCGTGCTGGCCGCCCGGGCCGAGGCGGAGCGCGCGGGCCGCGACGTCGGCGAGGCCATCATGGCCGCCGCCCAGTCCTAGACAGAGCCGAGAGGAGGAGAGACGACATGGGCGACCCCAAGGGTTTCCTCAAGATCACCGAGCGGGAGCTGCCCGCTCACCGCCCCGTGGACGTGCGGATCCAGGACTGGCGCGAGGTCTACGCCGACTTCGACCGCGGAACCGTCACCAAGCAGGCGTCGAGGTGCATGGACTGCGGCATCCCGTTCTGCCACAACGGGTGCCCCCTGGGCAACCTGATCCCGGAGTGGAACGACCTCGTCCACCGCCACGACTGGGGCGAGGCCATCGAGCGGCTGCACGCCACCAACAACTTCCCGGAGTTCACCGGGCGGCTGTGCCCGGCGCCGTGCGAGTCGGCGTGCGTGCTCGGCATCAACCAGCCGGCCGTGACCATCAAGAACGTCGAGGTATCGATCATCGACCGCGCCTGGGAAGAGGGCTGGGTCCGCCCCCGCCCGCCCCGGGTGCGCACCGGCCGCAAGGTCGCGGTGGTCGGATCGGGCCCCGCGGGGCTCGCCGCCGCCCAGCAGCTCACCCGCGCCGGCCACGACGTCACCGTCTTCGAGCGGGCCGACCGCATCGGGGGCCTGCTGCGCTACGGCATCCCCGAGTTCAAGATGGAGAAGCGGCACATCGAGCGCCGGCTCGGCCAGATGGCCGCCGAGGGCACGGTGTTCCGCACGGGCGTCGAGATCGGCGCGGACATCAGCGTCGAGCGGCTGCGCGCGGAGCACGACGCCGTGCTGCTCGCCGGCGGCGCCACCGCGTGGCGCGACCTGCCGGCGCCCGGCCGTGAACTCGACGGCGTCCACCAGGCCATGGAGTACCTGCCCCTGGCCAACCGGGTGCAGGAGGGCGACATCGACACCCCGGCCATCAGCGCCGAGGGCAAGCACGTCGTCGTCATCGGCGGCGGCGACACCGGCGCCGACTGCGTGGGCACCGCGCACCGCCAGGGGGCGGCCTCGGTGACGCAGCTGGAGATCATGCCGCGGCCGCCGAAGGACCGCCCGGAGGGCCAGCCGTGGCCCACCATGCCGATGCTCTACAAGGTCACCAGCGCCCACGAGGAGGGCGGCAAGCGCCTGTACTCCGTCAACACGGTGGAGTTCCTCGGCGACGACCAGGGGCGCGTGCGCGCCCTCAAGCTCGTGGACGTCAACCGGGGCCCCGCGGGCTTCGAACCGGTCGAGGGCACCGAGCGCGAGATCCCGGCCCAGCTCATCACCCTGGCCATGGGCTTCGTCGGCCCGCAGAAGGAGGGGATGATCGAGCAGCTGGGCGTCGAACTCGACGGGCGCGGCAACGTCGTGCGCAACGGCGACTACGCCACCACGGTCGACGGCGTGTTCTGCGCCGGCGACATGGGCCGCGGCCAGTCGCTGATCGTCTGGGCGATCGCCGAGGGCCGCTCGGCGGCGGCCGGGGTCGACCGCTACCTCAGCGAGAACGGCCACAGCGGCCTGCCCACGGCGATCCCGCCGACCGAGCGGCCGCTGGTGTAGGACACACGGCGGAGCGGAGGGGCGGAGCGGTGCTCCGCCCCTCCGCACGTGTGCCCGTTTCCGGGTACGCGTACTCAGGCGTGCCCGGGTATGTCGGCGGATGCCCCGCGGGGGGCACCGGCGTAGCGTCGACGCCATGGGATACCGCGCGATCGCCGATGCGGCGATGACCGCCCACTTCGCCTTCCTCCTCTACGTCATGTTCGGCGGTTTCCTCGCCTGGCGCCGGCCCGCCGCGTTCTGGCCGCACCTGTGCTTCGCCGCGTATGCGCTGGGAATCGTCACCATCGGATGGCCGTGCCCCCTTACCACGCTGGAGAATTGGGCGCGGGTGAGATCGGGCGCCGCGCCGCTGCGGGCCGGCTTCATCGACACCTACCTCACGGGTGTCATCTACCCCACCGACCAGGTGCTCACCGCCAGGTTCGTGATGGCCGGGGTGGTCGCCGCCTCCTGGGCGGGGGCCGCCGTGCTGTGGCGGCGGCGCCGCGTTAAGAAGGCGTGAGAATTCCTAGGTGGAAATAGCGGTAAATGTCGCTTGTTTCGACGTATGAACTTGGCAAAAACGGGTCACACGGTACAAATTGCACTTGCCGTCAACGGCGGACAGAGGCGTAACTTCGATATATGACCATGGTGACCTCGGAAGCCCTCCGCACCGCGGAGCACTTCATCTCGCGCAACGCCCGGCTGATCGACCGCCACCGGTTCGCGTACCACTTCCAGAGCGGCCCCGCCGGTCCGGTCCACACGGCCCTGGAGTCCTACCGCAACGTCGACGGCGGCTACGGCAACGGCCTCGAACCCGACATCCGCGGCCACGGCAGCCAGCCCGCCGCCATGGAGTTCGCCCTGCGCTACCTGGACGAAATCGGCCCCGTCCCCAGAACCCTGAGCGCCGGCATCTGCCGCTACCTCACCAGCATCAGCCACCCCAACGGCGGGGTGCCCTGGGTGCTGCCCTCCGTACGCCACACCGAAGCCGCCCCGCAGTGGCGCTCCCGCGAGGACTTCGGCGGGGCGCTGCACCCCACCGCCGCCATCGCCGGCCTCCTGCACAAGCAGCACATCAGCGGATCCTGGCGCGACCGCGCCACCGCCTTCTGCTGGACCCGGATCGCGGCCCTGCACTGGACCGACCCCGCCGAGGCCATCGCGGTGACCGCGTTCCTCCAGCACGCGCCCGACCGGCAGCGGGCCGAAGCCGAGTTCACCCGGCTCGCCCCGATGATCCGCGCCGTCATCGAACTCGACCCCGATGAGACCGGCCACGCCCACAAGCCGCTCGACATCGCCACCTCGCCCGACCTCATGGCCCGCCGGCTCTTCACCGACGCCGAGATCACCAGGCACCTCGACGCACTGGAGCGCCGCCAGCTCGACGACGGCGGATGGGACGTCGAAGGCGACTGCTGGACCGGCAGCGCCCGCGCGGACTGGCGCGGCATCCTCACCGTGCACAACCTCCTCGTCCTGCGCGCCTACGGCCGCGTCGAGAACGCCCCGCCGGCCTGAGCGATCCCCCGCTGGGACCTCACCGAGCGGGCGCACCGCATCCGCCGTGCGCCCGCCCGTCACCCCGGACCCAGCGCCAGGAACCGCACCCCCGCCCCCGTGAACGCCTCCGGCCCAGGGCGCCCCGGCAGCGACCGGCCCGTCGCGGCCCGCACCGCCGCCAACCCGGACACCCCTGAGCGCTCCAGGGCCGCCGGATCCGCGCCGCCGAACAGCAGCCGCCCCACCAGGCCGACCGCCCCGGGCGCCGCCCACGGCTCCCGCCCCAGCGCGTCGGCCAGGTCCAGCCCGTGCAGTAGCACCTCCACCACCCGCGTCACCAGGAAGTCCGTCAGCAGCATGGCGTCGCCGTGCCGCGTCCGCACCACCCGGTCCGGCGCCGCCCGCTCCACCCGGTCCCGCACGTCCCGCCAAAGCGCCGCGCCCGTCCGCCCCGCCTCCCCGGCGTCCGCCCGGCGCGCCGCGGCGTCGAGAGCGCGGTCCACCCGGTCGCGGTTCACCTCGGGCGAGAACCGCACGTCCGGCGCGTAGTAGCCGGCGGCCGTCACCTCCGCCCGCTCCGGCTCGGGCCCGTCGACCGCCACCACCACCGAGCGCAGCGCCCCCACCGTGTGCGCCGCCAGCGCCGCCACATCCCACGGGGCGCACCGTGTCGGCCGCACAGCGTCGTCCTCCGACAGGCCCCGCAGGGCCTCCAGCAACCCGCCGACCTCCGCGGCCAGCGCCCCGGCCGCCTCCGTACGCTCCATGCCCGCCACCCTAGGACTCCGCGACGCGTAACAACGGTTCGTATGGGCAGTGGAGGTGGAACGGCCCCCGACCCCGGGCGGCCCGGCCCTTCGACACGGAGAGGGACGTGAACCCCATGGCCACAGATCTCACCGGCAAGACCATCGCCTTCCTCGCCGCACCCGAGGGCACCGAGCAGGTCGAACTGATCGACCCCTGGCAGGCGGTGCGCGACGCCGGAGGCGAGCCGCGGCTGGTCTCGACCGCCGGCGGCCGGATCCAGATGTTCGACCACCTCGACAGGGCCGACACGTTCCCGGTCGACGACACCCTCGACGCCGTCGAGGTCGCCGACTTCAGCGGCCTGGTCCTGCCCGGCGGGGTCGCCAACCCCGACCACCTGCGCACCGACCCCCGTGCCGTGGCCTTCGTCAAAGGGTTCTTCGACACCGGCAAGCCCGTGGCCGCCATCTGCCACGCCCCCTGGACGCTCGTCGAAGCCGACGCGGTCCAGGGCCGGCGCGTCACCTCCTACGCCAGCCTGGCCACGGACATCGCCAACGCGGGCGGGGAGTGGGTCGACGAGGAGGTCGTCGTGTGCCCCATGGGACCCAACACCCTCGTCACGAGCCGCACACCCGCTGACCTGCCCGCATTCGACCGGGCGGCGATCGACGCGTTCGCCAAGTAGCGGCCGGGCGTATGCCTGGTCGCAACCTGGTTTAGACCATTCCACCGCCGACAAGCCCTAGAGTGTTAAGCGTGACACGTCGAGCAAAAATCGTCGCGACCCTCGGTCCGGCCACGTCGAGTCCGGAGAGCATCCGCGAACTCGTCGACTCCGGGCTGGATGTGGCGCGACTCAACCTCAGCCACGGAACACACGAAGATCACCGTTCCAACTACGAGCACGTCCGCGCGGCCGCCGAGGCCAGCGGGCGCAGCGTGGGCATCCTCGCCGACCTCCAGGGTCCCAAGATCCGCCTCGGCACCTTCGCCGACGGCCCGGTGGAACTCGCCCCCGGCGACGAGTTCACCGTGACCATCGACGACGTCGTGGGCGACGCCCACAAGGTGTCGACCACCTACAAGGGCCTCCCCGGCGACGTCCGCCCCGGCGACCGCGTGCTCATCGACGACGGCCGCGTCGTCCTCGAATGCACCAAGACCACGAGCACCGACGTCCAGACCCGCGTCGTCTTCGGCGGCCCGGTCTCCAACCACAAGGGACTCAACCTCCCCGGCGTCTCGGTCAGCGTCCCGGCCCTCACCGACAAGGACGAGGAGGACCTCCGCTGGGCCCTCGCCCAGGGCGTCGACATGGTGGCGCTGTCGTTCGTGCGCAGCCCCGCCGACGCCGACGAGGTCCACCGCATCATGGACGAGATGGGCGTGCGCGTCCCGCTCATCGCCAAGATCGAGAAGCCGCAGGCGGTCGAGCGCCTCCAGGACATCATCGAGGTGTTCGACGGCGTCATGGTCGCCCGCGGCGACCTCGGCGTCGAACTCCCGCTGGAGAACGTCCCGATGGTGCAGAAGCGCGCCATCGAGCGCTGCCGCGACAAGGCCAAGCCCGTCATCGTCGCCACGCAGATGCTGGAGTCGATGATCAGCTCGCCGCGGCCCACCCGTGCCGAGGCATCCGACGTCGCCAACGCCGTCCTCGACGGCGCCGACGCCGTCATGCTCTCGGGCGAGACCAGCGTCGGCAGTTATCCCACCGAGACCGTGCGCACCATGGCGCGCATCGTCGCGGCGGCCGAGCAGGAATCGCTGCGCGCCTCGCACATCCTCAACCGGGTCCCCGAGACCACCGGGGGGGCCATCGCCCGCGCCGCCGCCGAAGTCGGAGCCACCGTCGGCGCCAAGGCCCTGGTCGCGTTCACCATGTCCGGGGAGACCGCCCGGCGCCTGGCGCGCTACCGCTCGCCCATCCCGCTGCTGGCCTTCACCACCACCACGGCCACCCGCGCCCAGCTCTCCCTGACCTGGGGCGTCGAGACCCACTGCGTGCCGTGGGTCGACCACACCGACGAAATGGTCCGCCAGGTCGAGAGCCAGCTCCTGGAGCTGGGGATCTACCAGAAGGGCGACAAGATCGTCATCGTGGCGGGCAGCCCGCCCGGCACACCCGGTTCCACCAACTCGCTGCGGGTGCACCGCATCGGCGACGCCATCGCCCACGGGAAGTGACACATCCCCAAGGCCCCGAGCCCCGGGAAGCGCACCCGCGCTGACCCGGGGAGGGGCCTGACGGTGTCTCCCGATCAGCGTTTCCCGCTCAGCCTGCGGGGCGCCCTTGAGGCGGCGGCTTCCCTCGTCGCGGCGTACTCCCTCGTTCCTCGGTCGCACACCGCTCCTCAGTCCAGCCACCGCCGGCGCCCCTTCGGCTCGCTCGGCTCGGTTTCCCGCTCAGCCTGCGGGGCGCCCTCAAGGCGGCGGCTTCCCTCGTCGCGGCGTACTCCCTCGTTCCTCGGTCGCACACCGCTCCTCAGTCCAGCCACCGCCGGCGCCCCTTCGGCTCGCTCGGTGTTTCCCGCTCAGCCTGCGGGGCGCCCTCAAGGCGGCGGCTTCGGCTCGCTCAGCGATTCCCGCGCGGCACGCTACTGCGGCTGCGCGTTGCTCACGCCGTTGTCATAGGGAACCCGCTCCAGCGGCATGTCCCACGGCAGCAGGTTCCACGGACTCGCCGGGTCGCTGGTGAGCAGCCCCAGCGCGGTCCAGACCCGGTCCGACGCGGCGTCGTCCGACCCGCCCCCGTGCCACATCAGGTAGCCGCCGTGGAACGCCTCGGCCAACTGCTGCCAGCTCGCATAGCGGCGCTGCAGGTCCGTGGCCACCCTGCGCAAGAGGTTCTGGGTCTCGGCCTGGCTCAGCCAGTCCAGCGTGGCCCCGCCGCACGCCAGCCGGATCAGGTGGACCGACTTCCACCACTGGTACGCGCCGATCACCACGGTCTCGTCGGCGGAGCCGGCCCCCGTCACCTCGCGCATCCGCTCCACCTGCGCGGGCGTCAGCAGGGTGGCGGCCTCCCCGCCCTCCTGTGCGCGGCTGCGCGCCGTGCCGGTGCGCAGGTCCACCACAAGGTCGGCGCTCTGCCCGGCGTGCAGTTCCGCCCAGAGCCGGTCGACGGTCGCGAGCAGCGACGCGCGGTCGGTGATCTCCCATTCCAGCGCGAAGACCCGCCGGTAGCGGCGGCGCAACTGCGGCCGCACGACGACGTCCCACGGCTCGGCGAGGGCGACCCGGAACGGGGCGGCCACCGCCGCCGCCCACCGCTCGGTGCTCAGCGGCCCGTCGGGGTCCTTGGTGCGCAGCGCCGGTGCCTCCCGCGCCCCGATGACGAGCTGGGTGAACGAGCCCCCGGCCAGCAGCAGGATCGGCAGGAAGGCCCAGCCCGCCTCGCCGACGGCCACCAGCACCGCTATCACCAGTGCCAGGGGCGCCATCAGCCACGGATCCCGCCGCTTCGCGCCCCAGGCCACGACCGCCCACGCAGCGATCGTCAGCGCGCCGACGACCCCGGCCACCGCGGTGAGCACCCGCCACTCCCTTCACCACGGACGGCGACGGCGGGAAGAAGTCGCATGCCCGATACCGCCACCGCCCGGAACACTCCCGGAATCCCAGCATCGACGACCTCCGCCGCTACTGGCGCCCAAACCCACGGGTTGTGCTCAGGTTGTGGCCGTGATGTGACCGCGGACGGCGGTGATCTGCAATTGCGTGGCTGAAAACCCGGTGACGACACGGGTGGGACCGCGGGACCGGAACCCTCGGTGCGTGAAGGGGGCCGCGACGAACGAGAGGGGGCCGCGACAAACGATTCGGGTGGTCCTCGGCGGGTGACACGGGGTTCACCGGCCGGGGACCACCCGAATCGGGGGTCAGGTGTGTGTGCGCCTGATGGGTGCCGGAAGTGGGATTCGAACCCACACGCCCTTTCGGACCATGGTGTTTGAGACCATTATGTCTGCCATTCCATCATTCCGGCAGATATGCCCGGTCCGCCGTGGTGGGCGCTTCGACCGGATCGGTGTATCGTCTTGGCCCCGTTGTGCCAGGCGACGTCGTGGAGTCTACACGTTCTCGGTACCCTCATGTACGTGACGACGACGCAGAGCCGCGTGGTGATCGCGGAAGACGAGGCGCTGATCCGGCTGGACCTCAAGGAGATGCTGGAGGAGGACGGCTATGCCGTCGTCGGCGAGGCCGGTGACGGTGAGACCGCCATCCGGCTGGCCGCCGAGCACAAGCCCGACCTCGTCATCCTCGATATCAAGATGCCCGTGCTCGACGGCCTGTCCGCCGCCGAGCGCATCGCGGGGGAGAGGATCGCGCCCGTGGTCATCCTGACCGCCTTCTCCCAGCGCGAGCTCGTCGAGCGCGCCCGCGACGCCGGGGCCATGGCCTACCTCGTCAAGCCGTTCAACAAGGCCGACCTCGTCCCGGCGATCGAGATGGCCGTCAGCCGCTACGCCGAACTGGCCGCGCTGGAGGCCGAGGTGAGCGGGCTCCAGGACCGGCTGGAGACCCGCAAGCTCGTCGAGCGCGCCAAGGGGCTGCTCCAGAGCCGGCACGGCCTCACCGAGCCCGAGGCGTTCCGCTGGATCCAGAAGAACTCCATGGACCGCCGGCTGACCATGCGCAAGGTCGCCGAGACCGTCGTGGAGACCCTGACCGAGCCGCCCCGGCAGTAGCCGGACGACGCCGCCCGGGCCCCGTGGCCGATCACTCGATCGGCGGCGGGGCCCGTTGTCATTGTGTGTGATCCCGTGTGGGTTCGTGTGGGTCTCGCGGGGGCCGGTGCGCGCTCAAGGCGGGTTCGGGCCGCCGTCAACCTGCAAAATGTCCCGATTTAATCACAAATGTGCGCTCAGATGCACGATGCAATGACGTTTGTATCACGTGGTCTTTAGGACTGCTGAAGTATCGGGGTAAACCGGGCTAAAGTTGCGCCATCAACCAGCAAACCGTGGTTTCGGGCGTTCCGCCCGAACCGTCGATTCTGATATGCGCAAGGAGCGCGCGTGCGCACACGCCTCGTGACTGTGCTGCTCGCCCTGATCGCCACCATCATGGCGATCCCGGCGACCGCGGCCGCAGACGCCCCAGGCGGTGAGTCGCTCTTCGGCCAGATCCGGGTCCCCGATAGTGATGAAGGTGTCGAGGGCATCGACATCGCCGTCACCCAGGGAGACGAAGAGATCGGCACGGCGACCACCGACTCCGGCGGCGAATGGGAAGTGGAGGTCCCCGAACCGGGCGACTTCCACGTGGTCTTGGACCAGGAGTCCATACCCGAGGAATACGACCTGCTGGAGCGCCCCGCGGGGGCCGAGCGGGACGTGACGGTCCGGGAGGGCCAGCCGTTCGCCGTGGTCTACCGGCTCGCGCCGGCCGGCCAAGGCGCCGTCGAGGAGTCGCCGAGCGCCTCCGCCTCCGAGGACGACGACGAGGCCGGCGGGTCCGGGGAGGACTCCGGGAGCGAAGAGGGCGTCATCGAGGAGGTGCCGGGCGTCAGCGCCGGGACCCCCTTCGGCGAACGGGCCGCCCAGCTCGCGCTGGCGGGCGTCATCTTCGGCCTGATCATCGCGATCTCGTCGGTGGGGCTGTCCCTCATCTTCGGCACCACCAAGATGATCAACTTCGCCCACGGCGACATGGTCACCTTCGGCGCGATGATCGCGATGATGTTCTCGACGATGACGCTGTTCTCGTCGATCCACGAAGTGTTCGAGGGCATCCCCGTGCTCGGCCTGCTGGCCAACCCGCTGATCCTCGCCACCGTCGTCGCGGTGGTCTTCGGCGGCGCGCTGGGCCTGCTGCTGGAGCGCTTCCTCTGGCGCCCGCTGCGGCGCCGCAACGTCGCGCTCATCCAGATGTTCATCGTCACGATCGGCGTCTCGCTGATCCTGCGGCACGTCCTGCTGGTCACCTTCGGCGCCCGGCGCAACAAGTACGAGCAGTTCCGCATCCAGGAGATGTGGGACCTCGGGCCGGTCTCGATCACCCCGCGCGACTTCGGCATCCTCGTCGTCTCGATCGCCGTCCTGGTGGTCGTGGCGAGCATGCTCCAGTTCACCCGCATCGGCAAGGCGATGCGCGCCGTCGCCGACAACCGCGACCTCGCCGAGTCCTCGGGCATCGACGTCAACCGGGTCACCCTCTACGTGTGGGGCCTGGGCGGTTCGCTGTCGGCGCTGGGCGGCGTGCTGCTCGGCCTCAACCAGACCGTGTACTGGCAGATGGGCTTCCACCTGCTGCTGCTGATGTTCGCCGGGGTCATCCTGGGCGGTCTGGGAACCGCCTACGGCGCGATGGTGGGCGGCCTGGCGATCGGCCTGATCGCCCAACTGTCGACGCTGTGGTTCTCACCGCAGCTGATGAACGCCTGGGCGCTGGCGATCATGATCGTCGTGCTGCTGGTGCGGCCCCAGGGCATCCTGGGCCGCCGCGAACGGGTCGGCTAGGGGAGACGGACGATGGACATTCTCAACATCCTCGCCATGTCCCTGGAGACGGCGATCGGGCCTGTCGCGGCCGTCTACGTGCTCGCGGCGATCGGGCTCAACCTGCACTTCGGCTACACCGGCCTGCTCAACTTCGGCCAGGTCGGCTTCATGCTCGTGGGCGCCTACGGCGTGGCCGTGTCGGTGACCACCTTCCAGCTCCCACTGTGGGCGGGGCTGCTCGCCAGCGTCGGCTGCGCGGCCGTCCTCGCCCTGCTGCTCGGCATCCCGACGCTGCGGCTGCGGGCGGACTACCTGTCGATCGCGACGATCGCGGTGGCGGAGGTGCTGCGCCTGCTCTACCGCGCCGAATTCGCCCGCCCGGTGACCGGCGGCGTGTACGGGCTGCAGAGCTTCGCCGACGGCTTCTACGACGCCAACCCGATCCCGCCGGGTTCCTACGGGATCGGCGACGTCGACTTCTCGGCGAACCAGGCCTGGCTGATGCTGGTGGCGTGGAGCCTGGCGGCGGGCGCGCTGGGCGTGACGGCGCTGCTCATGCACAGCCCCTGGGGCCGCGTGATCAAGGGCATCCGCGAGGACGAGGACGCCGTGCGCAGCCTCGGCAAGAACGTCTTCGCCTACAAGATGCAGTCCCTGGTCCTCGGCGGCGTCTTCGGCGCCCTGGCCGGCGCGATGATCGCGCTGCACCAGCAGAACATCACCCCCGACCAGTTCATGCCGCAGGTGACGTTCTACCTGTGGGCCATGCTGCTGCTCGGCGGGGCCGCCACCACCTGGGGCCCGGTCCTGGGCCCGGTGGTGATGTGGTTCCTGCTCACCGCGTTCGACGAGACGCTGCGGTCGCTGGCCTCCATGGGCGTCCTCGGCTTCCTCGGCACCTCCGACGTCGGGGCGCTGCGGCACGCGTTCGTCGGTGTCGCGCTGCTGCTGCTGATCGTCTACCGGCCGCAGGGGCTCATCGGAAACCGCAAGGAGATGCTGGTCAATGTCAAGTGACGCGAACGCCGCGCCCGCGCCCGCGGGCGCGCAGGCGCCCGTGGACCGCATGGCCGGGGTCGATCCCGTCCCGGGCGTGGCCAAGCCCGACGCCATCCTCAAGGCCGACGGCGTCCGCCGCTCCTTCGGCGGGCTGACCGCCGTCGACGTCGACCACCTGGAGGTGCAGCGCGGCACCATCACCGCGCTCATCGGCCCCAACGGCGCGGGCAAGTCCACGCTGTTCAACCTGCTCACCGGGTTCGACCGGGTGGACAAGGGAACGTGGTCGTTCCAGGGCAAGGCGGTCAACGGCCTCAGCGGGCACAAGGTGGCCCGCCAGGGCATGGTGCGCACGTTCCAGCTGACCAAGGCGCTCACGCGCATGACGGTGCTGGACAACATGCTGCTGGCGGCGCCGGGGCAGTCCGGAGAGCGGTTCGCCGGCGCGTTCGCCCGCCCGGTGTGGCGCCGCCAGGAGGCGGCCAACCGCGAACGGGCGATGGACCTGCTGCGCCGGTTCAAGCTCGACGCCAAGCGCGACGACCTCGCGGGCAGCCTCTCGGGCGGGCAGCGCAAGCTGCTGGAGATGGCGCGCTCGCTCATGGTGAACCCGTCCATGGTGATGCTCGACGAGCCGATGGCCGGCGTGAACCCCGCGCTGGTGCAGTCGCTGCTGGGGCACATCACGGCCCTGCGCGACGAAGGCATGACCGTGCTCTTCGTCGAGCACGACATGGACGTGATCATGGGCATCAGCGACTGGATCGTCGTACTGGCCGAGGGCAAGGTGATCGCGGAGGGCCGCCCGGCCGACATCCGCTCCAACACCCAGGTCATCGACGCCTACCTGGGCGTACAGCACGACGAGCCCGCCGGGACGGAGGAGACGTCATGAGCGACGACATCGGCGCCACCGAAGGTGGCGCCCCGGACGCGAGCGCGCTCCAGGACGTCCGGGAGGAGGTGCTGGAGCAGGCCCACGCCGACTCCATCGGGGACCGGTCGCAGTACCTGCTGATCGCCGACGAGGTCAAGGCCGGCTACGTCCCCGAGGTGAACATCCTCAACGGGTGCACGCTGACCCTGCGCGAGGGCGAGGTCGTGGGCATCATCGGCCCCAACGGGGCGGGCAAGTCCACGCTGATCAAGACCATCTTCGGGCTGATCCAGGTGCGCGAGGGCGACATCACCCTGCGCGGCGGGAGCATCGCCAACCGCAGCGCGCACGAGCTGGTGTCGAGCGGGGTCGGCTACGTCCCGCAGACCCAGAACGTGTTCCCGAGCCTCACGGTCGAGGAGAACCTGGAGATGGGCGTGTTCCTGCGCCCGAAGACCTTCCGGGACCGCCTGGCGGCCGTCGCGGAGCTGTTCCCGCTGCTGGAGAAGCGCCGCAAGCAGAAGGCCGGCGCGCTGTCGGGCGGCGAACGGCAGATGGTCGCCATGGGCCGGGCACTGATGATGGAGCCGTCGGTCCTGCTGCTCGACGAACCCACCGCCGGCCTGTCCCCGATCTTCCAGGACGAGGTCTTCCAGCGGGTCAAGCAGATCAACTCCACCGGCGTCTCGGTCATCATGGTGGAGCAGAACGCGCGGCGCTGCCTGCAGATCTGCGACCGCGGGTACGTGCTCGACCAGGGCCGCAACGCCTACACCGGCAGCGGGCGCGACCTGCTCGACGACCCGAACGTGGTGGAGCTGTACCTGGGCACCCTCGCCAAGGCCGGCTGAGCCGGCGGCACCGCACGATAGAACGGCACATGGAAGGGGGGGCCGCCCGGCCGGGCGGCCCCCCCTTCGGCGTTCCCCGTTGCGGATTACTCCGTGACGGTGATGGCGTCCTGCTTGCTGTGCACGCCCTCGGCGTCGTAGCCGTAGATCTGGAAGGTCGCCGAGGTGACGTCGCCTTCGCTGTTGAAGTCGATCGGGCCGCTGACGCCCTGGTAGTCGATGTCCTCGCCCTCGGCGATCAGGTCACGGCACTCGGCGAAGGTCGAGCACTCGGTGCCGTCCTTGGAGACCGCCTCGATCTCGTTGACGAACTCCGACGGCTCGGTGCTCCCGGCCTGCTCGGCGGCGAGCGCGGTGATGATCGTGCAGTCGAAGACCTGCCCGGCGAACTGGAGGACCTCGAGGTCCTCGTCGAAGGCGGTCAGGTCGCCCACGAAGCCCTCGTCACCGGTGTCGGGCGCGGTGCCCTGGAAGCCCTCGATGGCACCCGGGTTCTCGGCGTCGACCTTCTCGGCGAGCGTCTCGTCGTTCAGGCCGTCGGTGCCGTACATCTGGGCGGCCTCGACACCGCCCTCGATGAGGCCGGTGATGATCTGCACGCCCTCCTCGAAGGAGACGAGGACGACCGCGTCGGCCTCCGCCCCGCTGATCTCGCCGACCACGGAGTCGAAGTTGCTGGAGTTGGGGTCGTAGCCTTCCTGGTAGACGACCTCGATGCCGTTCTCCTCCAGGGCCGTGGCCGCGGCGTTGGCCAGGCCCTCCCCGTAGTCGTCGGCGCGGTAGGTGATGGCGACCGACTGGTGGCCGTCGCCCGCGATCTTCTCCGCGAGGACCGGGCCCTGCATGTTGTCGCTGGGGGCGGTGCGCCAGTAGTAGCCGCTCTCGTCCTCCTCGGCGAGGCCGGGGGCGGTGTTGGAGCCGGAGCACTGGACGACCTCGGCACCGGTGACGGTGTCCATCACGGCCTGGGTCATGCCGGAGGCGGCGGCGCCGATGATGATGTCGGCGTCCTGGTCGACGAGCCGGTTGGCGGCGTCGTTGGCCTGGGCGGCGTCGTTGGCCTCGTCACCCGCGAGGAAGTCGGGCAGCTCGGTCTCGAGGACGCCGCCGGCCGTGTTGATCTCCGACAGGGCGTACTGCGCCGCGCTGATCTGCGGCGGGCCGAGGTGGGAGAGGTCACCGGTCTCGGGGAGGATGTATCCGTACTGGAGGGGTTCTCCCTCCCCGCCTCCGCCGCCGGTGTCGCCGCCACAGGCTGTCAATCCAAGGGCGATGGCCGCGGCCGTCGCGGTGAGGCTGAGGGCCTTCTTGCTCGGCATTGAGGTCTCTCCGTTCAACCGGCTCGGTAGCGCTGGAGGGCTCGGTAGCGCTGGGGGAATGCGACGCGGCGTGATGACGTGCGAAAAGTGACCGCCCGCTTAACCACGTGCGTTAGCGGAGCTTAATCCCCAACCACCATCATTCGGTAGATAGCGGGATATGTCGGTGCCGAGTCGGGTTCTTGCCGTTATCTCTCCGTAGTCATTCCCGTAGAAGAAAGTCCCAGTTCAGAAGATTCTCTAACGGACGGTCCGCCACGAATCGCTCTTTGTATTCACGGTGCGTGCCCGGCGGCGGCGGGCACGGCCGGCGGGCACGGGGAAAGGGGCGCGGGGTGGATATTGCCGCGGGGTTAAGCCCCACTTCACGGGCGTCGGTAGCGTCGTGTGTGAGGTGGTGGGGTGGTGAGGTGGTCGGGATCGGGCGGTACCGACTTCACGGGCGCCGGTGGTGTCGCGCGGGCCGGTGGGGCGGGTGGGGCGGTCGGGTCTGCGGCGGTACACCACTGCGCGGGTCATACCCCGTTCAGAACGCCGCGACCACCGCGGTCAGGATCGGCGCCACCAGCAGGGCCGGCAGCAGATCGGCGACCGGCACTGAGCGGATCCGCAGCAGCCGCAGCGCGACGCCCATCAGCAGCAGCCCTCCGGTCGCCGTCAGCGCGGCGACCGACGCCTCCGGCAGGAAGTTGCCGAGAACGACGCCCAGCACGGTGAACGCGCCCTGGTAGATCAGGACCGGCACCGCCGACGCCATGACGCCGACACCCAGCCCCGCCGCGAAGGCGATGGCGGCGAACCCGTCGAGCGTCGCCTTCAGCGCCAGCTGGTCGATCCCGTGGCCCAGGCCGTCGCTGATCGCCCCCAGGATCGCCAGCGGGCCCACCACGAACACCAGCGACGAACTCACGAACCCCTCGACGAACCGGTGCGCGCCGGCGTGCGCCGCCGCGGCCTCGCCGTCGGAACCTCCGCCCGCGCCGGCCGCCTCGCCCTCCACCGGCCCGGCGGCAGCGGGGGCGGGCACCGCGGAGCGGGAGCGGGAGCGGGTGAACAGGCGGCGCGCCACGCCGCCCAGGTCCTCCAGCCGCTCCTCCAGGCGGAGCAGGGACCCGGCGATACCGCCGATCAGCAGCGAGGCGAGGACGATGAGCACCGGAGCCGAGCCGCCCACCGCGTCCACGAGGGCGGGGGAGGTGATCTCCACGGTGCTCAGGCCCGCGACGAGCAGCGTGACCATCCCCAGGGCGACGGTGGTGACCTCGCGCGTGCGCTCCGGGAGCCGGTGCCCCAGGGCGAGGCCGATGCCCGCGCCGATGACGATCGTCGCGACGTTGATGAGCGTGCCGAGTCCGGGCATGGGGTCCCCTCAGAGTGGTGGTCGGTCGGTGGTGGGCGGCGGCGCCCCCCGCGCCCACGGGTCGGTGGGATGGCGAGATGGTGGGATGTGGGCCGACGGCCATGGACCCGCCCGCGGTCCCGGAACCGGTCCACCCCACCGGGTGCGGCCGATCAGCGGCGGATCGGCCGCGGTTCAGCGGCGGTTCAGGCGTCGCGCAGCATGCAGGTCAGCCGCGACGTGCACACGCGCTTGCCGTCGTCGTCGGTGACCACGATGTCCCAGGTCGCCAGGGTACGGCCCCGGTGCACGGCGGTGGCGACTCCGGTGATGTACCCGGAGGTGACACCGCGGTGGTGGGTGGCGCTGATCTCGATGCCGACCGCGATGCGCCCCTTGCCGGCGTGGATCGCGGAGCCCACCGAGCCCAGCGTCTCCGCCAGGACGCAGGACGCGCCGCCGTGCAGCAGGCCGTAGGGCTGGGTGTTGCCCTCGACCGGGATGCGCCCGACCACGCGCTCGGCCGACGCCTCCAGGACCTCCAGCCCCATACGCTCGCCCAGCCCGCCGCCGGCGTTGTCGGTCCCCATGATCTCGGCCAGTCCCGCGGCATCAAGCGTCATCGTGAACCTGCTCTCATCGAGTGGATTTCGGCGGCCGCCCCGCGCCGGGTCCGGCGGCGGCACAGGGCCCGGCGGCCGACCGGACCGGCGCCGCCCTGCCGGAGGACCGCGAAAAAGTCCGTACAGCATCCTAGGATTCCCATGTGGCGACGACACCAGTGACCCCCGAGCAGAGCCCGTCCACCCCGGCGCAGGAGGGCGGGGCCGTATCCGAAGGCGGTGGCGGCGGCACCGGCCCTCAGCGCCTGTTGCTGCTCGACGGCCACTCCATGGCCTTCCGCGCGTTCTACGCGCTGCCCGTCGAGAAATTCGGCACCAGCAGCGGCCAGTCCACCAACGCGGTCTACGGCTTCACCTCGATGCTGATCAAGCTGCTGCGCGACGAGCAGCCCACCCACATCGCCGTCGCCTGGGACCTGTCGGGGCCCACCTTCCGGCACGAGGCCTACGACGAGTACAAGGCCGGGCGCTCCGAGACCCCCGAGCAGTTCCCCTCACAGGTGGGACTCGTCCAGGAACTCCTCATCCTCATGGGCGTGACCAGCGTATCCGTCGAGGGCTTCGAGGCCGACGACGTCATCGCCACCCTGGCCTCGCGCGCCCGCGAGGGCGGGATGGAGGTGCTCATCGCCTCGGGCGACCGCGACGCCTTCCAGCTCGTCACCGATTCCTGCACCGTCCTGTACCCGGGCAAGAGCATCTCCGATCTCACCCGGATGACCCCCGAACGCGTCGAGGAGAAGTACGGCGTGCCGCCGGAGCGCTACCGCGACCTCGCCGCCCTGGTCGGCGAGAAGGCCGACAACCTGCCGGGCGTGCCCGGCGTCGGCCCCAAGACCGCGGCCAAGTGGATCACCAAGTACGGCTCCCTCGACGACCTCGTCGCCCACGTCGACGAGATCCCCGGCAAGGCCGGCCAGAACCTGCGCGACCACCTCGACTCCGTGCTGCGCAACCAGCAGCTCAACCGGCTCGACACCGAGGTCGGCATCGACCCCGCGGTCGCCGAGCTGATCCGGCGCGAGGCCGACCGCGACGCCATCAACACGCTCTTCGACGACCTGGAGTTCGCCTCCACGCTGCGCGACCGGCTCTTCTCGGTCCTCCCCGAGGCCGAGGGCGCCCCCGCGACCCCGGCCCCCGAGGAGGGCTTCGCCGTCGACCTCAGCGTTCCGGGCACCGGCGAGCTCGCCGCGTGGCTCACGGCCTCCGCGTCCGGCCCCGAACGCACCGGCCTCGCGGTCGCCGGCCAATGGGGCCAGGGCACCGGCACGGTCACCGGCCTGGCGATCGCCACCGCCCCGGGCGCCGCCGCCTACATCGACCCCGCCCGGCTCGACCCCGACGACGAAGCCGCCCTCTCGGCATGGCTGGCCGACCCCGCCCGCCTCAAGGCGCTGCACGACTCCAAGGGCCCGCTGCTGGCCATGGCCGCCCACGGCTGGGAGCTCCACGGCGTCACCAGCGACACCGCGCTCGCCGCCTACCTGGTCCAGCCGGGGGCGCGCAAGTTCGAGCTCACCGACCTGTGCCGCCGCTACCTCGGCCGCGAACTCGCCGAGCCGCAGGGCGACGGCGCGCAGCTGGCCCTCGACATCACCGGCGAGGGCGACGACGACGCCGCGGCCCGCCAGGACCTCGCCCTGCGCGCCCGCGCCACCCTGGACCTCGCCGACGGCCTCGACACCCACCTCGACAAGCGCGGCGGCAAGCGGCTGCTCCACGAGGTCGAGATGCCCCTCGTGCGGGTGCTCGCCGCCATGGAGCGCATGGGCATCGCCGCCGACCGCGCCTACCTCGACGGCCTGGAGGCCGAGTTCGCGGCGGCCCAGCGCCAGGCGGTCGACGAAGCCCACCGGGTGGTGGGCCGCGAGTTCAACCTCGGCTCGCCCAAGCAGTTGCAGCAGATCCTCTTCACGGAGCTGGACCTGCCCAAGACGAAGAAGATCAAGACCGGCTACACCACCGATGCCGACGCCCTGGCGTGGCTGGCCGAGCGGACCGACAACGAGCTCCCCGTCATCCTGCTCCGCCACCGCGACCAGACCCGGCTGCGGACCACCGTCGAGGGCCTGATCAAGACCATCGCCGACGACGGCCGCATCCACACCACCTACAACCAGACCGTGGCGGCCACGGGCCGGCTCAGCTCGACCGAGCCCAACCTCCAGAACATCCCCGTGCGGACCGACGCCGGCCGCCGCATCCGGCGCGCTTTTGTCGTGGGGGAGGGCTACGACCAGCTCCTCACCGCCGACTACAGCCAGATCGAACTGCGCATCATGGCGCACCTGTCGGAGGACGCCGCGCTCATCGAGGCGTTCCAGACCGGCCACGACTTCCACGCCGAGATCGCGGCGCGCGTGTTCAAGACCGCCGTCGACGAGGTCGACGGCGAGGCCCGCGCCCGCATCAAGGCCATGAACTACGGGCTGGCGTACGGGCTGAGCGCGTTCGGGCTCTCGCAGCAGCTCGGGATCACCCCCGAGGAGGCCCGCGGCCTCATGGAGGACTTCTTCGCCCAGTTCGGCGGCGTCCGCGACTACCTCCAGGACGTCGTCAAGCAGGCCCGGCGCGACGGCTACACCGAGACCATGCTCGGCCGCCGGCGCTACCTGCCCGACCTCACCAGCGACAACCGGCAGCGGCGCGACATGGCCGAGCGCATGGCGCTCAACGCGCCCATCCAGGGGTCGGCGGCCGACATCATCAAGGTCGCCATGCTCAACGTCGACGCCGGGCTGCGTGAGTCCGGGTACACCGCCCGCGTCCTGCTCCAGGTGCACGACGAACTCGTGCTGGAGGTGCCCTCCGGCGAGATCGAGCAGGTGCGAAAACTGGTGTCGGATCGGATGGCGAGCGCCTATGATCTGCGTGTGCCGCTCGCGGTATCCGTCGGAATCGGGCGCGATTGGCACGACGCCGCACACTGACGGCCCAGGGCCCAGGGCCCAGAGGCCACAGGCAACCAGAGGCCACAGGCAAGGGGCCAGGGGCACGAGGGCGCCCGGCCCCGGAGCGCAGGCGAAGGTGCGGGACGATCGGCACCAGCGGGACGATTCGACAGGACGTCACGCGGAGGACGAGGGAGGGACCGGAGATGTCGGCGCGTTCATCGCGGGGGTGTATCCGCCTCTTCCTGCCCGAGGACGAGCTGGTCTGGCGCTTCTCGCGCTCCAGCGGGCCCGGAGGGCAGCACGTCAACACCTCCGATACCCGCGTATCGCTCTCCCTGGACATCGCCGCCACCTCGATGCTCTCCGACGACCACCGTGCGCGGGCGCTCCAGCGCCTCCAGGCCCGCCTCGTCGACGGCGTGCTCACCGTGACCGTCAGCGACAGCCGCTCCCAGGCCCGCAACCGCGACCTCGCCCGGGAGCGCATGACCGGGCTGATCTCCAAGGCCGCCGCGCCGGGTCCGCGGCCCCGGCGGGCCACCAAGCCGAGCCGGGCGTCGCGCGAACGGCGGCTCGACGCCAAGCGCCGCCGCTCCGACATCAAGCGCTCGCGGTCCCGCCGCCTCGACGACTGATCACCGGGGCACCGGGTCACCGGCATCGGTCCCGGGGGTCGGGGATCGGGGGGCAGGGAGGCCGGTTCCGGGAGACCGGCGGCGGGAGTTCCGGCACCGCGGGTCTGATCTTCGGGGGTCCGATCCTCCGGGGCTGATCTTCGGTTCGGGCAGGATTTCGAGGAACCGATTTCGGGAGATCGATTTCCGGACGGTTCCGATGATGGATATCCTGGGGGTTCCGGCGGTCGTCCCGCGTATCCCGTCTCGGATCCGCCGGTCCCACGGCGGGTTTGCCTGCCGGAGCCACCGCCGGACCCACCGCTTAGTCCGGCGCCATGTCGGCCGCCGATTCGGTGACACCGCCGCGACACGCGGTACCGGATCCTCCGTTGTATGCAGGCCCCACCCCCGTACCGTAGGAGGGCGACCCCGGAGTAGGATGCCTCGAAGCCGGTCGTGGCCGCTTTGGCCGTGCGGATTCCGATTGACCTAGACGCCCGCGTCTCATATTCTGGCCGGAGCGTTGTGGACTCGCGTGCGCAACTCGACCCTGGATCCGTGCCGGGTGTGGCAGACAGCCCCGCTACCTCGAACCGGCCCTCCGTCGGGTGGGCGCGGCGATCCGGTCGGTACTTCGGATATTCCGGGGCTACGCCGTGATGTCGCAATCTCGGCTTCCGCTCTGTGATCCGGATGGCCCGCCGTTGTCGCTCGACTCCATGGCGTGCCAATTTCTGTCCATATCCGTGTCCGGAGTCCACCCACACATGACGAGCAGCACCGAGGCCACCTCGACACCCCAGGTAGCGGTCAACGACATCGGGTCCGAGGAAGCCTTCCTCGCAGCGATCGACGAGACCATCAAGTACTTCAACGACGGTGACATTGTCGAGGGCACCATCGTGAAGGTCGATCGAGATGAGGTCTTGCTCGACATCGGTTACAAGACCGAGGGTGTGATCCCCTCGCGTGAGCTGTCGATCAAGCACGACGTCGACCCCGGCGAAGTCGTGACCGTCGGCGACCACGTCGAGGCCCTGGTCCTCCAGAAGGAGGACAAGGAAGGCCGCCTCATCCTGTCCAAGAAGCGCGCGCAGTACGAGCGCGCCTGGGGCACGATCGAGAAGATCAAGGAAGAGGACGGCGTCGTCACCGGTACGGTGATCGAGGTCGTCAAGGGCGGTCTCATCCTCGACATCGGCCTGCGCGGCTTCCTCCCCGCCTCCCTGGTCGAGATGCGGCGCGTCCGCGACCTCCAGCCCTACGTCGGCCGTGAGCTCGAAGCCAAGATCATCGAGCTCGACAAGAACCGCAACAACGTGGTCCTGTCGCGCCGCGCCTGGCTGGAGCAGACCCAGTCGGAGGTCCGCCAGACCTTCCTCAACACCCTCCAGAAGGGTCAGATCCGCAAGGGCGTCGTCTCCTCCATCGTCAACTTCGGCGCCTTCGTCGACCTCGGCGGGGTCGACGGTCTGGTCCACGTGTCGGAGCTGTCCTGGAAGCACATCGACCACCCGAGCGAGGTCGTGGAGGTCGGCCAGGAGGTCACCGTCGAGGTCCTCGACGTCGACATGGAGCGCGAGCGCGTCTCCCTGTCCCTCAAGGCCACGCAGGAAGACCCCTGGCAGCAGTTCGCCCGCACGCACCAGATCGGGCAGGTCGTCCCCGGCAAGGTCACCAAGCTCGTCCCGTTCGGCGCGTTCGTCCGCGTCGAGGAGGGCATCGAGGGCCTGGTCCACATCTCCGAGCTGGCCGAGCGCCACGTGGAGATCCCGGAGCAGGTCGTCCAGGTCGGCACCGAGATCTTCGTGAAGATCATCGACATCGACCTCGACCGCCGCCGCATCAGCCTCTCGCTGAAGCAGGCGAACGAGAGCGTCTCGCCGGACCAGGTCGACTTCGACCCCACGCTGTACGGCATGGCCGCCGACTACGACGAGCAGGGGAACTACAAGTACCCCGAGGGCTTCGACCCCGACAGTGGCGAGTGGCTCGAAGGCTTCGAGGCACAGCGCGACGAGTGGGAGCAGCAGTACGCTCTCGCCCAGGCTCGCTTCGAGGCACACCGCAAGCAGGTCGAGGAGGCCCAGGCCGCCGAGGCCGAGGCCGCCGCGGAGCCGCCGTTCGAGAGCGAGGCCGCGCCGGCCACCAGCTCCTCGTCGAGCACCGGTGGCGGCAACGCCGACTCCGGTTCCTCGGGCGGTGCCCTCGCCTCCGATGAGGCGCTGGCCGCACTGCGCGAGAAGCTCGCGGGCGGCGGGGAGTAGCCTCCCCTCCCACCGCGCGGCGGTACGACCGGCCCTGACACGGGCCGGGCCCTCCGCCGCCGGACCGAGTGCGAATCGCTGAGGGCCGCTCCCCGTGAGGGGGGCGGCCCTTCGCTATGGTCGGCAGGGACGGCCGTCGCGGCCTCCCTCACCACGGGACCGGGGGACCGGGCTGCGGAGCCGCGGAGCCACGACCGGAACCGGAGCCGCCATGAGCACCCAGCGGAGCGACCTCGCAGCAGCCCGCGCGACGGACGCGGCGGACGCGGCGGGGGATCCGGGGCGAGACCCCGAGGAGGTCCCAGGTCGGTCGGTGGTCTCAGACCGATCTGCGGTCCGAGGCCGGTCGGCGGTCCGCTCAGGGGGGCTGGACATCGTCGCCGCGGAGGCCGCCGACGCCGGCGAGATCTGGACCGTCCAGCGGGCCGCCTACCTGGACGAGGCCCAGGCTTACGGCGACCCCTACATCGCCGCTCTGACCGAGACGCAGGAGCAGGTCGCCGGGCATATGGCGGCCGGCTTTCCGCTGCTCAAAGCGGTGTCCGGCACGCGGATCGTGGGCATCGTGCGCGGCCGCAGCACCGGCCCCACGTTCCTGGTGAACCGCCTCGCGGTCGTCCCCGACCAGCGGCGTAAGGGGATCGCCCGTGCCCTGCTGACCGCCATGGAGCGCCACGTCGTCGAGCTATTCCCCGACGTCCGCGCCCTCGCGCTGTTCGCCGGCCAGGCGGTCGGCGACGACCTGCGGCTCTACCGGTCCCTGGGGTACGTGGAGACCAGCCGCGAACGCATCGCCGACCACCTGACCATGGTGCATCTGCGCAGGCAGCTTCCCGATCCCGCGGCGCCGGTGTAGGCCGGGGACGGCGCGACGGCGGTGCGGTGTGCGGGTGCCTGCCCGTGTACTGGCACGCGGGTGCGCGGATGCGTGCGCGCGTAGTGGCACGCGGGTGTGCGGGTGCGTGTTCGCGCAGGGGACGCGGTGCGTGCCCGCGTAGGGAACACGACGGGTGGGGTGCCCGCGTAGGGGACACGGGTGTGTGCTCGTGCAGGGGGAGACGGGTGTGTGCCCGCGTAGTGGGGCGCGTCGGATACGCGGGACGCTCGGGCGCGTAGGGTCTGTCTCATGTTGCGTGTGGGACTCACCGGCGGGATCGGCTCCGGTAAGAGCGCTGTGTCGCGACGGCTCGCCGAGCGCGGCGCCGTGGTCGTCGATGCCGACCGGATCGCCCGCGAGGTCGTCGAACCCGGGACCCCGGCCCTGGCGGAGATCGTCGAGGAATTCGGTGAGGACGTCCTGACCCCCGAAGGTGCGCTGGACCGGCCGCGGCTGGGCGCGATCGTGTTCGCCGACGACGCCAAGCTGGCCCGGCTGAACGCCATCGTGCACCCGAGGGTGGCGGAGCGCACCGAAGAGCTGATGGCCGAGGCTCCGAACGGGTCGGTCGTCGTGTACGACGTCCCATTGCTGGTGGAGAACGGCCTCGGTCCGCTTTATGACGTGGTGATCGTGGTCGACGCCCCGGAGGATGTCCGCATCGCGCGGCTGCGAGAGGGTCGCGGCATGCCCCCCGACCAGGCCCGCGCCCGCATCGCGGCCCAGGCCACCCGAGAGGACCGCCTCGCGGCGGCCGACATCGTCATTGACAACTCAGGCACCGAGGCCGACCTGGACCGCAGGGTCGGGGAGGTAGCCGCCGACCTCGAACGCCGGGCCGCCGATGCCCGCGCCGGCCGTGGGGGCCGTGGCGGCGGAGGCGGCCGTGGCGGCGGAGGCGGCGGAGGCGCCCGAGATGCCGAGACGGGCGGAGACGGCGGAGACGGCGCGCCGAGGCAGGGTCCGTCGACCGGCTGAACGGCGTGTTCCGCCCACGTTCAGACGGGCGGCGACGGCCGGAGCGGGGTAGGGGCGGCGTGCATCCTGCGGGGCCGTGGTGGTGCCGGTCAAGACGGGCCGCGACGGCGGGTGGTCGGCTCGGGACGGTGCGAGCCGTTGCCGTGGGCGCGTCCTCTCGTTAAAGCGGGCGGCGAGGGCGGGAGTGGGCCAAGGACGGGCGCGCATCTTGCGGGGCCGTGGTGGTGTCGGTCAAGACATGCAGCGACGGCGGATGGGGGAGCGGCGGCGAGGGGCATCGCCGTGGTCGTCTCCTTCCGTTAAGGCGGGCGGCGACGGCGGGTGGTGGGTCACGGGCGGTGGTCGCGTCGCTCGCGCGAGGGGTGCGGCCTCGCTGCTCCTCGGTTGGTGGCTGTGAAGAGGACGACGGTCCGCCTTCGGCCCCGGGCACACCGCTGCGCGCCACTCATGGCTCCCGCTCCCGTTCCCTGACTACTGAGTCCGTCTCGGCCCACCGCAGGCGCTGCGGGCGTCTCAGAGGACCGCCCCTTGCGCCCGAGCCTGTCCGCCTCTGCCCATCACCAGCATAAATCACTCGGAGAAATCATGAGATGACTCCTTGTATTTAGAACTGGAGTTCGATAAAATCATGGCTATGAGCATTCCTCTTGCCGCCGACCTCCCTCGGGAGGTGACCCCCGAAGCCGAGCCTCCGCTGGCCGGGGGGTTGATGGCGGACTGGGTGCTCACCGTGGACCCCGCCACGCTGACCGGCGACGAGCAGCTGAATCTCATCGGC